>JAEUKY010000394.1 GCA_016794005.1 Rhodospirillales bacterium | reverse complement strand
TACAACGGCACGAACCTGATTTCGGCCGCGTCGGTCGCCAAGACGTTCCTTGCCGACACCAACGCCGTGACGCTGACGATGACGTCGCAGATCGCCAACTTCATCCGCCAGGCGAGCTACAACGGCACGAACCTGCTCTCGTCGGCCTCGGCCGCCAAGACGTTCCTTGCCGACACCAACGCCGTCACGCTGACGATGACCTCGCAGTCGTCGGTCAACGCGGCCTTCACGACCTTCGCCGCCTCGGACGTCACGACCTCTGCAACCTCGGCGGCGCTGGCACTGACCTCGCTCAACACGTTCCAGCAGGCTGTGGCCACCTCGCTGGGCGCCAACGCGGCGGAAACGCGCACGCTGACGCTGCAGTCGAACTTCGTCAACGCGATCGTCGACGCCACGACGACCGGTCTCGGTGCCATCGTCGACGCCGACATCGGCAAGGCTTCGGCGGCCGTGCAGGCGCTGCAGGTCCGCCAGCAGCTCGGCATCCAGTCGCTGTCGATCGCCAACCAGCAGCCTTCGGTGCTGCTGGGCCTCTTCCGCTAACCCGGAACGGCACACGAAAGACGGACGGGGGCGGCCGCAAGGCCGCCCCCGTTTCGTTTGCGCCCTGAGCCCTGCGAAATATGCAGGACTGTCGCGTTTCAGGATGCGCCTGTTAAGGCGAAATTAGCGTCTGGCTGACATTCCGAGACGAATCAGGGTGTTATGGATGCTGGCCAGATTCGGCAACCAAGACGGGAATACCGCACGGCATTGCCTGTAACAAATTTTGCCATGACGCCATTTTTTCTCCGTGTTGCTATATGTGGGTCACCAGACCGAACGGCAGAAGCCGCTCGTAACCGCATCCAGAAGGAAAGGTACCTAACCAATGTCGAACTCAATCAATACAAACGTCGGCGCGATGGTGGCTTTGGCCTCGCTGCGCACGACCCAATCGGCCCTCAACGTCGCCTCCAAGCAGGTCCAGACCGGCTATCGCGTCGCTGACGCGGCGGACGACGCGTCGACCTTCTCGGTCGCCCAGGGCATCCGCGGCAACCTGCAGGCCTACCAGGCGGTGCAGGGCTCGCTCGCCAACGGCGTTGGCCTCGGCTCCGTCACGCAGGCGGCGCTCACCAACATCTCTGATCTCATCGGCAACCTGCAGGCCAAGATCACGCAGCTGGCCGACGGGTCGATCTCGGCCAACCAGCGCACCATCTACACGGCCGACTTCAACGCGATGACCTCGCAGATCCAGAACTTCATCAGCCAGGCGAACTACAACGGCACCAACCTCCTGTCGGCCGCCTCGGCCGCCAAGACGTTTCTTGCCGACACGACGGCGACGACGCTCACGATGACGTCGCAGTCCACTGTCAACGCGGCCTTCACGACCTTCGCGGCCTCTTCGGTCACGTCGGCCTCGGCGGCTTCGCTGGCGCTTACCTCGCTCAACACGTTCCAGCAGGCCGTCGCGACCTCTCTGGGGTCGAACGCTGCCGAAACGCGTACGCTCACGCTGCAGTCGGGTTTCGTGAACGCGATTGTGGACTCCACGACGACCGGCCTCGGTGCCATCGTCGACGCTGACATCGGCAAGTCGGCCGCTGCGGTGCAGGCGCTGCAGGTTCGCCAGCAGCTCGGCATCCAGTCGCTGTCGATCGCCAACCAGCAGCCGTCCGTCCTTCTCGGACTCTTCCGCTAAGGCAACGTACGGCTTACGTCGACAAACCACCGAGCCAACAATAGAAGGGCCCCGCGCGCCGGCGGGGCCCTTTTCATTTGGAACGCGCCCGGTCGACGAGCAGGCCGGCGGCCGCATCGAGGATCGCGTCGGCGTCGATCCCCTTGAGGCGGTAGAGATCGGGGATATCCGCCGACTGGCCGAAGCTTTCGACGCCGAGTGCGCGCACGCGAAGTCCCGACACGCCGCCCATCCACGAAAGTGCCGCCGGATGGCCGTCGATTACGCTGACGATGCCGGCATCGGGTGCGAGCCTGCCGAGCAGGCGCGCGGCGTGGCTATCGGCACCCCGTGCCCGCCAGTCGGCATGCAGCCTGTCCGGCGAGGTGACCGCGAGAAGTCCGGCCCCCGGCATCTCCTCGCGCAACGCCGCATGCGCCTCGATCGCTTCGGGCGCCACCGGGCCGACATAGGCAACGGCGAGCTCGGCACCCGCCCCCGGCTCGACGAGCCAGTAGGCGCCGGAAAGGCAATCGGCGATCCAGGCTTCGTCGCGCCGCACGGGCTGGGCAAGCGGACGCGTCGAAAGCCGCAGATAAATCGAGGCACCATCGGGCGCCTGCATGTATCCGAATCCCCAGCGCAGGATGTGCGCCAGTTCGTCGACATAGGCAGGCTCGAAATAGACCAGACCCGGCGCGCCGATGCCGACCAGCGGCGTACCGACCGACTGGTGGGCACCGCCTTCGGGTGCCAGCGTCACGCCCGACGGCGTTGCCACGACGATAAACCGCGCGTCCTGATAGCAGGCGTAGGTCAGCGCATCGAGGCCCCGGTTGATGAACGGATCGTAGAGCGTGCCCACCGGAAGAAGCCGCGCGCCGAAGTGATCGCCGGCGAGGCCGAACGCCCCCAGCATCAGGAACAGGTTGTTTTCCGCGATGCCGAGTTCGACGTGCTGGCCGGCGGGGCTCATGTTCCAGGATTGCGCCGAGACGACCTTTTCCGCCTTGAACATGTCCGTCCGGTCGTGCCGGTCGAAGATGCCGCGCCGGTTCACCCAGCCGCCGAGATTGGTCGACACGGTAACGTCCGGCGACGTCGTCGCGATGCGCCGCGCCAGTTCGCTGTTCCCGCCGGCAAGTTCGTAGAGTACGCGCCCGAAGCCTTCCTGCGTGCTCGCCGGCCTGTCGGTCGCCGGGACCGGGAAATCCTCGGGTACGGGAACCGCCGCCGTCGCAAGCCGCCGCGGGAATTTCCGCGCGAACGGAACCTGCGACAGGAACTTCTCGGCCGCGTCGGGATCGTCAAAGCCGGACAGACGCTCCCACTCCGCACCAGGCTCGATCCCCATCGACTTGCGGAATCCGTCGATCTGCTCGGCATTCATCAGGCCGGCATGATTGTCCTTGTGGCCGGCGAACGCGAGCCCATGCCCCTTGATCGTATAGGCGACGACGACCGTCGGCCGGTCGGTCGAGGCGGCATCGGCATAGGCTTCGAGGACGCTTTCCATGTCGTGACCGGCGAGATTGGTCATCAGCCGGTGCAGCGCGTCGTCGTCGTTGTATGAAGCGAGTATCTCGCGCACGCCAGACACGGCGCCGAGATCGCGGACGAGATACTCGCGCCAGGCCGATCCACCCTTGTAGGTAAGGGCCGAGTAGAGCGAATTCGGGCATTCGTCGATCCAGCGGCGCAGCGCATCCCCGCCGGGCCGCTCGAACGCCGCTTCCAGCAGCTTGCCGTACTTGAGGACGATCACGCGCCAGCCGATGGATTCGAACGTGCCGACGATGCGTTGGAAAAGATGATCCGAAACCGTGCTGTCGAGACTCTGGCGGTTGTAATCGATGATCCACCAGAGATTCCGCACGTCGTGCTTCCAGCCCTCCAGCATCGCCTCGAAGATGTTCCCTTCGTCGAACTCGGCGTCGCCGACGAGTGCGATCATCCGGCCTTCCGGCCAATCGGGTGCCGCAAGCCCTTTCAGGCGCACATAATCCTGCGCGATCGACGCAAACAACGTTTCCGCGACGCCGAGCCCGACCGACCCGGTCGAGAAATCGACGTCGTCGATGTCCTTCGTACGCGAGGGATAGCTCTGGGCTCCGCCTAACGCCCGGAACCGCTCGAGCTTCTCGCGCGTCTGGTGCCCGAGCAGGTACTGGATCGCATGGAACACGGGCGAGGCGTGCGGCTTCACCGCGACGCGATCCTGCGGGCGCAGGACCGAGCAGTAGAGCGCCGTCATCAGCGTCGCCATCGATGCGGAAGATGCCTGATGGCCTCCGACCTTGATCCCGTCCCGCGACGGCCGAAGCTTGTTGGCGTTGTGGATCGTCCAACTGGACAGCCAGAGGACCTTGCGCTCGATCTCCTTCAGGATCCGCAGGTCTGCCGACGACGGGAGCGTGCCCGGCGCTGCCGCGACAGGCCGGCGCGAGTCCGGCACCGGAGTTGCGAACGGTTTCGTGATCGACATGCCGTCATGCTAGCCGAAGAGCGTATGACGCCGGAAGGCTGCTTTAACCGCGCGCCCATAGCCGACAAGAATATTCATGCAAGTCGGTGACAATTTTGGCTATCGCACTTTCGTATCAAGATCATACGAGATATAATTACTATGATTGTAGTTTATAAATACATACTATTGGAGGATTAAGGTGGGCATGTTCATCGCCGATCCGGAAGCCGCGTTCGAAGACGTGCTCGTGGCGCTTGCACAAAGTCGAAGCGGCGTTCTGGAGAAATACACGCGGTTTGCGGCACCGACTGTATGTTGGTCGCCTGCCGTCGAAGCCGTGCCGATACCGGCCCTGCGAAACGGCCTGGCCCGATGGCATGCCCTGCGCGGCGACCGGCAGATTCCGGACTGGCACGACTTCCGGTCGGAAGAGTTCGGCATGATCGTCTCGCGTTCGTCGGTCGTCGATCCGATTCCGGGCACGACCGATCTTCGCTACCGCATCTTCGGGTCGCGCATTGCCGAAAGCGTCGGGCGCGACTGGGAAGGCGCCACGATCGGCGATATCGCGCGGGCCGAGCACCGTCTGGGGCCCGTCATGATCCGGGCGGTCTACATCCTGGCGCACGAGCGCAAGGTGCCCGTTTACACGCGGCATTCGCGTGCACGCGGCCGTTACGTCGACGAATGGCACCGGATCGTCCTGCCGTTCCGGACGCCGGAAAGCTCGGGAATCCGCTTTCTGGCAGCAGCAGAGGTCGTCGAGCGCGACGCCAACGTCGGACACCAGGCGATCCACAATTAATCTACTGGCCTCTTGTAGCGACCGGCAGGATATTTTAGATTTAAAGTATCTCGGTCCGGGAGGCCGTGTGACCCACTCGCCGAATGATCGCCCCACCACCCATTCCCTTGCCGGACGCCACGCGCTGGTGACGGGTGCTTCGCGCGGAATCGGTGCCGCAATCGCGCGCCATCTGGCGGAACAGGGCGCCCGCGTCACGCTGATCGCCCGGGACCGGCATCGCCTTGCCCCGCTCGCGGCCGAACTGGACGCCCAGCCGATCGCCTGCGACGTGACCGACCCGATCGCTCTCGGACAGGCATTCGCGACGGCGGCAGGCATCCAGCATGTCGATATCCTGATCAACAATGCCGGCGGGGCCGAGACCGCGCCGGTCGCGCGCACCGAACCCGACCTGTGGGCGCGCATGATCGCGCTCAACCTCACGGCCGCGTTCACCGCAAGCCGGCTCGCGATTCCGGCGATGGTCGCCGACGGCTGGGGACGCGTCGTCAACGTCGCGTCGACGGCCGGGCTGAAGGGCTACCCCTATGTCTCGGCCTATTCCGCCGCCAAGCACGGATTGATCGGACTGACGCGCTCGCTCGGCGTCGAACTCGCGCGGACCGGCGTGACCGTCAATGCCGTCTGCCCGGGCTACACCGATACGCCGATGCTTCAGGACGCCGCCCAGAGCGTGGCGCTGAAGACGCGCTCGGATCCCGGCAGCGTCGTGAAGAACTTCGCCGCCGCCAATCCGATGGGACGGCTCGTGCAGCCCGACGAAGTGGCCTCGCTTGTCGCCTATCTGTGTTCGGACGCGGCCGCCGGAATCACGGGTGCCGCCCTCCCGATCGCCGGCGGCGAGGTTTGACGCGATGGATCGCGAGCGCGGCCACGAGAATTCGGAGCATCTCCAGCTGCGCGCCTGGCTGCGGCTCCTGACCTGCGCCAACCTGATCGAGGCGCGCGTCCGCGCCGGCCTGCGCGAAAGCTATTCGATCACGCTGCCGCGCTTCGACGTGCTTTCCCAGCTCGCGCGCGCCCGGGACGACGGCCATCCCGACGGGCTGACGATGGGCGAGCTGTCCCAGCGCATGATGGTCTCCGCCGGGAACGTCACCGGACTCGTCGACGGCCTCGTCTCCGACGGCCTCGTCATGCGTCAGGCGCATGCGCGCGACCGGCGCTCCGCCCGGGTCAGCCTGACTTCGAGCGGCAAGGACGCATTCGAAGCGATGCTGCCCACGCACGAGCGCTGGATCGACGAAGCGTTCTCGGCACTCGACGCGGGCGAGCTGAAGCGCCTGCTCGCCCTGCTTGCCAAACTGAAGACTTCCGCCGCCGGAGACCGCGCATGAGCCCGACACGCCACGATCCGCAGCGCTTCAAGCCGATCCATTTCGGTTGGCAGATCGACGGCAAGGTCGCGACCGTCACGCTGAATCGGCCGGATCGCAAGAATCCCCTGACGTTCGAGAGCTATGCGGAGCTGCGCGACCTGTTCCGCGACCTTGTCTACACCGACGCGATCAAGAGCGTCGTGATCACCGGGGCAGGCGGGAACTTCTGCTCGGGCGGCGACGTGCACGAGATCATCGGCCCGCTGGTCGGCATGGAGATGCCCGACCTGCTGCGTTTCACGCGGATGACCGGCGATCTCGTCAAGGCGATCCGCCATTGCCCGCAGACCGTCGTCGCCGCGATCGACGGGATCTGCGCGGGTGCCGGCGCGGCGATCGCGATGGCGGCGGACATGCGCTTCGGTACCGTACGCACCAAGGTCGCCTACCTGTTCGTGCGCGTCGGCCTCGCCGGATGCGACATGGGCGCTTGCAGCATTCTGCCGCGGATAATCGGCCAGGGCCGCGCGGCCGAGCTTCTCTATACCGGCCGCTCGATGGGCGGCGAGGAAGGCGAGCGCTGGGGCTTCTTCAACCGTCTCGTCGAGCCCGATGCGCTGCTCCCCGCGGCCCAGACGTTCGCGCGCGACCTTGCCGACGGCCCGACCTTCGCGCATGCGATGACGAAGACCGCACTCGACCACCAGTGGAGCATGGGCGTCGACCAGGCGATCGAGGCCGAGGCCCAGGCGCAGGCCATCTGCATGCAGACCGAGGATTTCGCGCGCGCCTACCGCGCCTTCGTCGCCAAGCAGAAGCCCGTCTTCGAGGGAAACTGATGCCGGACCGCACGTTCCTCGGCTGGCCGTTCTTCGACGAGGCGCATCGCCGCCTCGGCGCCGATCTCTATGCCTGGGCGAAGCGGGAGATCGAGCCGCTGGCGCACGACGAGCACGACGTCGACGCGCTGACCCGGCGCTTCGCCCGCATGCTGGGCGACGCCGGCCATCTCGCCTATGCGGTCCCGAAATCGCACGGCGGCGCGTTCGCAACGCTCGACGTCCGGGCCCTGTGCCTCGTGCGCGAGACGCTGGCCTACCGGTCGGGTCTGGCGGATTTCGCGTTCGCCATGCAGGGGCTCGGGACCGGCTCAATCACGCTTTTCGGAACCGACGCGCAGAAAGACCGGTATCTGCCGCGTACGCGCGCGGGCACCCATCTGGCGGCCTTCGCGCTTTCGGAGCCCGAGGGCGGATCCGACGTATCCGCACTTCGAATGACCGCGCGCCGCGACAGCGACGCCTACGTGCTCGACGGGCGAAAGACGTGGATTTCGAACGGCGGCATCGCCGGCCATTACGTGGTCTTCGCGCGGACCGGCGAAGCGCCCGGCGCAAAGGGACTTTCGGCCTTCGTCGTCGATGCCGATGCCGCCGGCCTTTCGGTGGAAGCGCGTATCGACACGATCGCCCCGCATCCGCTCGCCACGCTCGCCTTCGACGGCTGCCGCGTTCCCGCCTCCGGCCTGCTCGGCAAGCCCGGCGACGGCTTCAAGATCGCGATGTCGACGCTCGACATATTCCGCTCCACGGTCGGCGCTGCCGCCCTCGGTTTCGCGCGGCGCGCGCTCGACGAGGCGATCGCCTACGCCAAGCGTCGCGAGGCGTTCGGCGGGAAGCTTGCCGATTTCCAGCTCACGCAGGCCGCACTCGCCGACATGGCGACCGAAATCGATGCCGCCGCCCTGCTCGTCTATCGCGCCGCGTGGACCAAGGACCGGGTGGCGCCGCGCGTGACGCGCGAAGCCTCGATGGCCAAGTTCTACGCGACCGAGATGGCCCAGCGTGCGGCCGACCGCGCGGTCCAGCTGCACGGCGGGACGGGCGTCGTCGCCGGCAATATCGTCGAGCGCCTGTATCGCGAAGTGCGCGCCTTGCGCATCTACGAAGGTACGAGCGAAATCCAGCGCCTCGTCATCGCCGGCCAGACGCTCACGGCTTTCGACGCGGAGGCTTCGCCGTGACGTCGGCGTCCGCGACCGCGAGCGAGCTCGTCTGCGTGCGCTGCGGTTCGCTTTTCGCCTGCGATCCGAAGGGCGATTGCTGGTGCAAGCATGTCGACGTGACGATGCCGGTGCCCGAGCCCGGAATGCAGGCATCCTGCCTTTGCCCCGACTGCCTGAACGAGGTTGGCGAGAAATGAAACTGCTGGAACCCGTCCGCATCGGCACGATGACGGCACCCAACCGCGTGCTCGTGCCCGCGATGGTCACGCGCCTGTCGGGCGAGGACGGATTCGTAAACCAGGGAATCATCGACCGCTATGTCCGCTATTCGGCCGGCCATGTCGGTCTCATCGTCGTCGAGGCGACGGCCGTCCACGAGTCGAAATCCGGGCCCCTGCTCCGCCTGTCGCGCGACGATTTCGTCGCCGGCCATCGCGATCTTGTCCGGCAGGTCAAAGATGCCGGTCCGTCCAAGATCGTCCCGCAGATCATCCACTTCATGAAGGTCGCGCGGTCGGGCTGGCGGCAGACGATCGACATGCTGGAAGAAAGGGACATCGACGGCATCGTCGAGGCGTTCGGCTCGGCCGCCGCGCGCGCGCGCGAAGCCGGTTACGACGGTATCGAGCTCCATTCCGCGCACGCCTACACGCTGTCGTCGTTCCTGTCGCGTCGCAATCCGCGGCGCGACGCCTACGACGGGCGCACACTGGAAGGCCGTCTGCGCATGTTCGGGCGCGTGATGGCGCGCGTGCGCCAGATGGTGGGCAAGGATTTTCCGGTGGGCGTCCGCTTCCTTGCCGAAGAAGCGATCAAGGATGGCTACGCGCTGCCCGACAGCCAGCGGATAGCACTTCGCATGGCGCAACTCGGCGTCGATTACATCTCGCTGTCGGTCGGCGGAAAGTTCGAGGATGCCGTCCAGAAGGAGGGCTCGCCGCTCTATCCCTATACGGGCTATTCGGGCGACCGCTGCATGCCGGGCGAGCAGTATCCGCCGCTTCCGCACGTGCATCTCGCCGCCGGCATCAAGGCCTACATCAACAGCCACGGCTTCGACGTTCCGGTCGTGTCGGTCGGCAAGATCAGCGATCCGGCCGACGCCGAGCGGCTGGTGACGGAAGGCCGCGCCGACATCGTCGGCATGGCGCGCCAGCTTCTCGCCGATCCGGCTTGGGTCCGGAAGGTCGAGGAGAAGCGCGAGGACGCGATCCTTCGCTGCATCTACTGCAACGTCTGCAAGCAGCTCGACGAGAACTTCAAGCTGGTGAGCTGCTTCCTGTGGCCCAAGGGTTTCACGCAAGCTCCCATCGAGGACCTGTCGAAGGACGCGCCGAGATGGCCGGCTACCGGTGCGGGCCTGAAGGCTTCGGTCGAGGACGGTGTGGTCAAGCTCGTCTGGTCGCGCGCGTCGGGCGACGTCGCCGGCTACGACGTCTTCCGGGCGGAAGCCGACGGCACTTCGAAGATCGTCGAGGCCGTCAAGGGCGCCAAGTTCGCCGACAAGCTTGCGCTCGGCGGCGTGGGCTACACCTACCACGTCATGGCCTATGACGGGACGGGCCGGCACTCGCCGCCGTCGAACGTCATCCACGTCGAGACACCCGTTCCGGCATTCGGGGAAACGGGGGCCGCGCATGCCTGATCTTCACGTCTTCGCCCCTTCGGCACATGTCGACGACTTCGCGCGCGCCCATCTGCCCGCGCGCGAAGAGTGGCCGGAGATGTTCTTCGCGCTGCCTGAGCTCTACTACCCGCCCCGGATGAACGCGGGCGTGGAACTGCTCGACGCAGCGGTCGCGCGCGGCTGGGGCCCGCGCGCCTGCATCCGCTTCGGCAAGGACGTATGGACCTACTCCGACCTGCTCGCGCACGCCAACCGGATCGCCCGCGTGCTGGTCGAGAATTGCGGACTCAAGCCGGGCAACCGCGTGCTGTTGCGCGCCGCCAACAACCCGATGATGGTGGCGTGCTGGTTCGCCGTGCTGAAAGCCGGCGGCGTCGCCGTCGCGACGATGCCGCTGCTGCGGGCGAAGGAGCTGGGCTACATTCTCGAGAAGGCCAAGGTGACCTTGGCGCTGTGCGACGTGCGCCTTGCCGAGGAGATGGAGAAGGCCAAGGCGGCGGCGCCCGTCTGCCGCGACATCCTCTATTTCAACGGCGACGCGCCGGACGGGCTGGAGAAGCGCGCGGCCGCGAAGCAGGCGACCTTCGACAACTGCCCGACGTCGGCCGACGACGTGGCGCTGATCGCATTCACGTCGGGCACGACGGGGCCCGCCAAGGGCACGATGCATTTCCATCGCGACGTGATGGCGATCTGCGACGCCTTCCCGCGCTATGTCCTGAAGCCGAACAAGGACGACATCTTCACCGGATCGCCGCCGCTTGCTTTCACGTTCGGTCTCGGCGGCCTCGTCACGTTTCCGATGCGCTTCGGCGCCTCGACGCTGCTGGCCGAGCGGGCGAGCCCCGACCTGCTTCCGCAGATCGTGTCGGACGGGAAGGCGACGATCCTGTTCACGGCACCCACCGCCTATCGCGCGATGACGGAGAACGCGCCGGCCAAGGCGTTCGCCACGCTCGTCAAGGGCGTGTCGGCCGGCGAGCATCTGCCCAAGCCCGTCTTCGAAGGATGGCAACGCCACACCGGCATCAAGCTGATCGACGGGCTGGGTGCGACCGAGATGCTGCACATCTTCGTCGCCGCCGCGCCGGAAGACATGATCGCCGGGGCGACCGGCCGCGCCATTCCGGGCTATGCCGCCTGTATCCTCGACGAGGAAGGCAACCGGCTCCCGCCGGGTGAAGTGGGCCGACTTGCCGTCCGCGGGCCGACGGGCTGCCGCTATCTCGACGACATCGAGCGCCAGCGCAAGTATGTGCAGAACGGCTGGAATCTGACCGGTGATGCCTACCGAATGGATGAGCAGGGCTATTTCTGGTATCAGGCGCGCACCGACGACATGATCGTGACGGCGGGCTACAACGTGTCAGGGCCGGAGGTCGAAGGCATCCTGCTCGATCACCCGAAAATCCGCGAGTGCGCGGTGGTCGGGGCACCCGATGCCGAACGCGGCACGATCGTGAAGGCGTTTGTCGTCCTTCGCGATCCCCGCCAGGCCGATGCCGCGACCGCCAAGGAGCTTCAGGACCACGTCAAGGCGACCATCGCCCCGTACAAGTACCCCCGTGCCATCGAGTTCGTCGAGGCCCTGCCCCGCACCGAAACCGGCAAGGTGCAGCGCTTCAAGCTCCGGGAGAAGCCGAAAGCCTGACTTGCGGGCGCCATACGTGCCTGCGACAATCCGACCATAAACGCCAAGAACAAGGGAGCCTTCGAGATGCTACGCAGAACCCTCCTCGCAGCACTTGCCGTCGCGGTGCCTGCCCTCGCGGTCCAGCCGGCCGCCGCCCAGCAGGGCGTCAAGATCGGCCTGATCACGACCCAGTCCGGGCCCAACGCGGGTCTCGGGCGCGACATGGTCGACGGCTTCAATCTCGCGATCCGCCATGCCGGCGGCCGCCTCGGCGGCGCGCCGACCGAACTGATCGTCGGCGACGACCAGTTCCGCCCCGATGCCGGCAAGGCGATGGCCGAGCGCATGGTCCAGCGCGACCGCGTCGACATCGTCACCGGCGTTATCTTCTCGAACATCATGCTGGCGCTGTCCGACACGGTCCTCAAGGACCGCCGCGGCGTGTTCCTGGTGTCCGGCAACGCCGGTCCGTCGGAACTCGCCGGCAAGGACTGCCATCCGAACTTCTTCGCCGCGTCGTGGCAGAACGACAACACGCACGAGGCGATGGGTCAGCACATGACGAATGCGGGCATCAAGCGCGCGTACATCATGGCGCCGAATTATCCAGCGGGCCGCGACGCGCTCGCCGGCTTCAAGCGCTTCTTCAAGGGCGAGATTGCCGGCGAGGTCTATACGCAGCTCGGCCAGACCGACTATGCCGCCGAACTCGCCGCCCTGCGCGCGGCGCGTCCGGATGCCACGTACATCTTCTATCCGGGCGGCATGGGTGTCGCTTACATCCGCCAGTACTCGCAACTCGGCCTGATGCCGCAGGTTCCGCTGTTCGCACCCTCGTTCACGGCCGACCAGACGATCCTTCCGGGCGTGGGCGACGCCGCCCTCGGCATGTTCGCTTCGACCTACTGGTCGGAAAGCCTCGGCAATCCGGCGAACCAGAAGTTCGTCGCGGATTTCGAAGCGGCCTACAACCGCATCCCGAGCCCCTACGCCGCGCAGAGCTACGACGCGGCGATGCTGATCGACTCGGCGCTCAAGGCGACCGGCGGCAGCATTGCCAACAAGGACGCCTTCCGCAACGCGCTGCGCGCGGCGAACTTCCAGTCGACGCGCGGACCGTTCAAGTTCAACACGAACCACTTCCCGATCCAGAACTACTACCTGACGCAGATCGGCAAGGACGAGAAGGGCCGCCTGGTGAACCAGATGCGCGGCATCATCTTCTCGGGCCACGCCGACGCCTACGCGTCGCAGTGCAAGATGCGCTGAAGACCCGTGCCGCTCCCGCCGTGAGACGGGAGCGGCCGTTCTTTCCGTGGCGACACTTCTCTTCCTCGAGCAGACGCTGAACGGCCTTCAGCTCGGCGTCACGCTGTTCCTGATGGCGGCCGGGCTCACGCTCGTGTTCGGTATCATGAACATGGTCAATCTGGCGCACGGCTCGCTCTACATGGTCGGCGCCTTCCTGACCGCGACTTTCTCGCAGTGGACCGGAAGCTTCGCGCTTGCCGTCCCCCTCGCCGTGGCCGGGACGTTCGTCGTCGGCCTTGCGGTCGAAACCGTGGCCCTGCGCACGCTCTATGCGCGCGACCATCTCGACCAGGTGCTGGCCACGTTCGGCCTGATCCTGTTTTTCAACGAACTCGTCAAGATCGTCTGGGGGCCGGTCGCGATCTTCATCGACGTCCCGGCATTCCTTTCCGGCCGCGTCGAACTCATTCCGGGCGCTCCCTATCCGGTCTACCGGCTGGTCGTCCTCGCCGTCGGCCTTGCGGTCGCACTCGGCCTCTGGTGGCTTATCGCGAAGACCCGCATCGGAATGCTGATCCGCGCGGGCGCTTCCAACCGCGAGATGATCGGGGCGCTGGGGGTCGACATCAAGCGCCTCTACACGCTGGTCTTCGCGCTCGGTGCGGCACTTGCCGCACTCGCCGGCGCGATGGCCGGCCCAATCTACGTGGTCGAGATCGGCATGGGCGATTCGATGCTGATCAAGACGTTCGTCGTCATCGTCATCGGCGGAATCGGTTCGATCCGCGGTGCGTTCGTCGCTGCGATCATCGTCGGCGTCGTCGATACGTTCGGGCGCATCGTACCGGCGCAGCTCGGCCTGCCGACGGCGATCGCCGAAATGGCGATCTATATCCTGATGGCGGCCGTGCTGTTCTGGAAACCGGCCGGCCTGTTCGCGGCGCGAGCCTAGACCATGAAGCTCGACCGCCGCACCTGGTTCGTGATTCTGCTGCTGATGGCGCTGGCGGCCCTGCCGCTCGTCGCCACGCTCGCCGGACAGGAATTCCAGATCGCGCAGTTCCGGCGCATCCTGATCTTCGCCATCGCGGCCGTCAGCCTCGACCTTATCCTCGGTTACGGCGGAATGGTCTGCTTCGGGCACGCCGCGTTCTTCGGTGTTGGCGCCTACGTCGTCGCGATCCTGAACTGGCACGCCGGACGCGAGGTTCCGCTGATCGGCACGTGGATGGGGACGAACAATGTTCTCGTCACGTGGACGGCGGCCGTCCTCGTCTCGGGCGGAGCCGCGTTCCTGATCGGCCTCGTCAGCCTGCGCACGACGGGCATCTACTTCATCATGATCACGCTCGCTTTCGCGCAGATGATCTATTTCTTCTTCGTATCGCTGCGCGCCTATGGCGGCGACGACGGCTTGCGCTTCGACGGAGACACCGTCGCCTTCGGCCTGATCGACACGCAGGACGACGCGGCCTTCTACTATCTCGTCCTCGCCGTCCTGTGCGGCGTTCTCTATGCCGGACGGCGCATGGTCAATTCGCGCTTCGGCATGGTCGTCCAGGCGTGCCGCGAGAACGAGCGGCGAATGAAGGCGCTGGGCTTCCCGACGGCGCGCTACAAGCTAGCGGCTTTCGCGATTGCCGGCGCCACGGCCGGTCTTGCCGGTGCCCTGTTCGCGGCGCACGAAAGCTACATCAGCCCCTCGATCATGCACTGGACACGATCGGGCGACCTGATCGTCATGGTCGTGCTCGGCGGCATGGGCACGCTGTTCGGCCCGGTCGTCGGTGCGCTTGCCTTCCTGTTCCTTGAAAAGACCCTGCCAGACTATACCGAGCACTGGATGGTCGTTTTCGGCCCGATCCTGCTGCTGCTCGTCCTGTTTGCACGGCGCGGGATTTTCGGCTGGTTCCTGCCGAAGGAGGAGCGCGATGGCGGCAGCCACTGAAGCGCTCCTCGCCGTCGAGGGGCTGGTCAAGCGTTTCGGCGGCCTGACCGCGACGGACAATGTTTGTCTCGACATCCGCAAAGGCGAGATCCATGCGATCATCGGGCCGAACGGCGCCGGGAAAACAACGCTCGTCGCCCAGCTTGCCGGCGAAGTGGCGCCGAACGGCGGAACGATTCGCTTTTCCGGCCGCGACGTCACGCGTCTGCCGGTCGACGCGCGCGCGCGGCTGGGCATCGCGCGCTCCTACCAGATCACTTCGGTTTTTCGCGCTTTCACCGCACTCGACAACGTCGCGATGGCCGTGCAGGCGACCGACGGGCATTCTTTCCGTTTCTGGCGCGCCGCACGCAACGAAAGCGCATTGCGCGATCCCGCGCGCGCGATCCTCGAGCGGGTCGGCCTCGGTGCGCGCACCGACGTTCGCGCGGTAAATCTCGCGCACGGCGAACAGCGCCAGCTCGAAATCGCGATGGCGCTTGCCACGCGCCCCAGCCTGCTGCTGCTCGACGAACCGATGGCCGGCATGGGCAAGGATGAGTCCGAGCGCATGACGCGCCTGCTCGCACGTCTCAAGGGCGAAGAGACGATCCTGCTCGTCGAACACGACATGGATGTCGTCTTCGCGCTCGCCGACCGCATCACCGTCCTCGTCTATGGCCGCGTCATCGCCTCGGACGTTCCCGAGGCGATCCGCGCCAATCCGGAAGTCCGCGCCGCCTATCTGGGAGAGGGCGATGCTTGAAGTCTCCGGTCTCGAGACAAGCTACGGCGCCAGCCAGGTGCTGTTCGGCGTATCGTTCGCGGTCGCAGCCGGCGAGGTCGTCACGCTGCTCGGCCGCAACGGCATGGGCAAGACGACGACTGTGCGCTCGATCATGTCCCTGACCCGACCGAAATCGGGCACGGTCCGGCTCGACGGCGTCGAGCTTACCGGCCAGCCGGCCTACCGCGTCGCGCAGGCCGGTATCGGGCTTGTCCCCGAGGGGCGCCAGATTTTCCCGAACCTGACGGTCCGGGAAAACCTCGTCGCGACCGCTCGCCCCGTCGCCGGCGGCTGGACGCTCGACAAGGTACACGCCTTCTTTCCGCGGCTTGCCGAGCGCGCAGGCAACATGGGCAACCAGCTTTCCGGCGGCGAGCAACAGATGCTTGCGATCGGACGGGCCCTGATGACGAACCCAAAGCTGCTGATTCTCGACGAAGCCACCGAAGGGCTTGCCCCGCTGGTCCGGCAGGAAATCTGGCGCTGTCTTGCGGCGCTCAAGGCCGAACGGCAGGCGATCCTCGTGATCGACAAGAACCTCGATTCCCTCCTCAAGCTTGCCGACCGGCACGTGATCGTCGAGAAGGGCCGGATCGTCTGGGAAGGCCGCTCGGCCGCCCTTTCCGCGGCACCGGACATCCAGCACCGCTATCTCGGCGTCTGATCCTTCTTGACCGCCTGACTCGGCCTCCCGCATGATTCGAAGGTCGATGGTCCGGACCGATTCGCCCGTACGTCGGGAGACTTCGGTTCGGTTGGGTGGGCGGCCCTATCCGCCCTTCCGGCGACCGATACGACGTCCGCGCGGGATCGCGGGCCGGTCGCCGCCACGAAAGGAGGTGATCCAGTGCGCACAGGATCGTTCAATTCCGGCTTCGTGCCGGTGCTTGCCGTGACCGCTTTGGAGAAATTCGAAGCTGGCCATGCGGGGAAGACGACCTCAGCGATCGCCTCCGACGTGGAATGACGGGCCGCAAGGCTCCTTAACGGCATTCGATCCGACCCCCGCCGGGTCCCGCCCGGCGGGGGTTTCGATTCTGATATAGTGGAACCATGACCGAGAGCACCGACCTTCTGATCGACACGCCCGCCCCGCGCGTGCGCCGTCTTACCCTCAACAGGCCTGCAGCGCGAAACGCGCTCTCGACCGCCCAGCTCGGGCTTCTCGGCGACGCGTTCGATGCGGCGACCGACGACGACGCCGTCAGCGTCGTGATCCTCACGGGCGGGGAAAAGATCTTCGCGGCCGGGGCCGACATCAAGGAACTGGCGAGCAGCACCCCAGTAACGGCCCTGCTGGATGCGCGGGTCGCGCACTGGCAGCGCATCCGCCGCTTTCCGAAGCCCGTCATCGCGGCCGTCTGCGGCTATGCGCTGGGCGGCGGCTGCGAGCTTGCCATGCATGCCGACATCACGATCGCCGGTCAGGGCGCCAGGTTCGGACAACCCGAGCTCAATCTCGGCGTCGTGCCGGGGGCCGGCGGCACGCAGCGTCTTGCGCGCATTGCCGGCCAGCAGATCGCGATGAAGCTCATCCTGTCCGGCGAAACGCTGACGGCTGCCGAGGCGCACGCCTGCGGCTTGGTCGCCGAAGTCGTGCCGGACGGCGAGGTCTCCGCCCGTGCCGTGGCACTCGCCGTGAAGATTTCCGAAAAGCCGGCGCTCGCCGTCCGGCTTGCAAAGGAGCTCGTGCTCGCATCGCGCGACATGCCGCTCGAGCACGGCCTCCAGTTCGAACGGAAGGCCTTCTCGACACTTGTGGCGACCGAAGATTTCCGCGAAGGCGTCGACGCGTTCATCGAGAAACGATCGGCAATCTTCAAAGGCAGGTAGCCGTCAGGGTCGGCGCGGCGTCGTTCCCTGCGAAACGGGCGGCATCGGCTTGCGCCGGTCCATCTCGATGATCAGGCGTCGCGCACGATCGGCATCTCCGTCGGCGAAGCCGACCGCGATCCGTGCAGCGGCGATGCGCGCGCGTTCGAATTCCTCGCCCTGGAGTATCCGTCCTGCGCGCGCGGCATGGGCGTAGCCAAGCGCCAGATCGCGCGGCACGCCCGCACCTTGCTCGTGCATCAACGCCAGATTCAGCATGGCGTGCGGGTCGCCCTGATCGGCGGCACGCATGAACCATTGGGCCGCCGCCGCGGGATCCGGCGGCACGCCCTCGCCTGTGCGATAGAGATGGCCGATGGAGAACTGCGCTTCCCGATGGCCGCGTTCTGCGGGACCGAGCCAGAAGAACCAGGCGCCCGCCGGGTCGCCGCCGAGATACGCCTTG
>JAEUKY010000345.1 GCA_016794005.1 Rhodospirillales bacterium | reverse complement strand
GACCTCCAGCACGACGCCGGTCGTGCCGTAGGCGTGCGTGGCGGCCGCCACGTCGCGGCCGCGGAAATCGAAGACGCGGGGGCTGGGTTCGCAGGTCGCCACGCGGATGCCGGGGATGCTGCCCCAGTCGCGAAGCTGGCCGGTCATGATCGAGCCCACGCCCGCCGCACCGCCGCACACGAACCCGCCGATCGACGACATGCGCTTGGTCGAGGGATGCATGCGCATCTCCCAGCCCAAGGGACGTGCCTGCCGGTCGATCTCGACGAGGTTCGCACCCGCCTCGAAGCGGCCGGCCCCCGGCTTCAGGAAGACCGTGCGGTCGAGCTTCGCGGTATCGAGGATCACGCCGCCGTCGAGCGGGACGAGCTGGCCGTAGTTTCCGGTACCGCCGCCGCGCACGACGAGCGGCACGCGGAACTGCGCGCAGGCACCGATGACGCGCAGCGCCTCCTCCTGGTCTTTCGGGATCGCGACCAGTTCGGCCGACTTCCTGTTCAGCTCCGCCTTCAGGATCGGGCTGTACCAGAAAAAGTCGCGGCTCTTGAGGCGGACGAGCTGCGGATCGTCGATCAGCTCGACGCCCGCAAGCGCCGTTCGCAGGCCCGCAAGATCGCGCATCACGGCCCCACGATCCGGTCGAGCTCGCGATAGTCCGGCAGTGTCGTGTCGATGGCCTTGCCGTCGCGCAGCACGACGCGGTCGGCCTGGCGACGCGACAGCAGCTCGGAATAGCTGCGCGCGCGCAGCACAACCAGATCGGCCGGCAGGCCGCGCGCGACGCGGCCGGTCGCGGGAAGCTTCATGATGTCGGCGGGCGTCGTCGTCGCGGCCTTGGCCCAGTCGTCCAGCGGATGGTCGAGCTGCGCGATGCGCACGGCCTGCACGAACGTCTCCAGCATGTCGTGGTCACCGTAGGCGTAGAACGGGTCGCGCACGTTGTCGCCCGCGACCGCCACGCGCATGCCGCGCGCCTTCATTTCGTGAAGCAGCGTCACGCCGCGCCAGCGCGGCGTGCGGCCGGCCTTGCGACCCTGCAGGTACATGTTGCACATCGGCAGGCTGACGACGTCGACATTCGCCGCGACGCAGGCGTCGAGCGCGTCGTCGATCGCCTCGTCCGGCTGCACGGCGAGCGAGCAGCAATGCCCCATCAGGATGGCGCCCCTGAACTTCCGCGCCGTCGCCATCCGCGCGATGCGCACCAGCGTGCGCGCCTCCGGATCGCCCGATTCGTCGACATGCAGGTCGAGATCGAGCCCGCGTTCCTCGGCAAGTTCGAACACGCGTTCCATGTAGGCGTCGAAATCCGGCGGGATGCCGACATGGTCCTCGCCCGAAATGCGCGTCACGCAGCCGAGCTGGCCGCCGTGGCGCTTGACGAGATCGGCGAGCTTCGCGCCGTCGTCGGTGCCGAAATGGTCCATCGACACGATGGAAGATGCCTGCAGCGCGATCCGGCCGGCCCACCTGTCGCGCAGCTTCGCGAAGACGGGCCAGGAGATTTCGGCCTGCGACGTGAAGCTGTCGAGATGCGTGCGCACGGCGCTGACGCCGTGGGCGTAGGCGCAGCGGAGCGCGAAATCGAAACGCGCTTCGATATCGGCGGCGGACCAGTTCTTCTGGCGGTCGGCCATCACGGTCGTCAGCGCGCCGTAGAACGTGCCGTCCGGATTGGCCGCGCGCGGCCAGATATGGCCCTTGTCCAGATGCGTGTGCACGTCGGCGAAGGTCGGCCACACGCTCGCCTGCCGCAGGTCGGGACCGCGCGACGGATCGATCGTGCCGACGGGTACGATGTCGGCGATGCGCCCGTCGGTGATCGCGATGTCGACGTCGAGATGGCCATCGGCGTTCGCCGGCGCCGATGCTGTCGCAAGGGCAGCCGGCACGCGCACATGGCGCAGCGCGTAGGCCGCCGCCCGCGGCGGCTCGAAGAAGCCTGCCGGCATCTCAGTTTTCCCGCTTCAGCGCGCTTTCGTGCCAGCGCCGCAGCACCATGTGCGACAGCGTCGACAGGCACAGGAAGATGACGATCCCGGAAATCGAGATCATGAACAGGGCCGCGAACATCCGCGGGATGCGGAGCTGGTAGCCCGATTCGAGGATGCGGTAGGCGAGACCCGACTGGCTGCCGCCGGTCCCGGCGACGAACTCGGCGACGACCGCGCCGATCAGCGACAGCCCGCCCGAGATTTTCAGCCCGCCGAGGAAATAGGGCAGGGCCGAGGGCAGGCGCAGATGCAGCAGCGTCTGGAACCGCGTCGCCTTGTAGAGCTGGAAGAGATTGAGGAGGTTGTGGTCGGCCGAGTTGAGGCCCAGCGTCGTGTTCGACAGGATCGGGAAGAACGCGACGATCCACGCGCAGATCAGCAGCGACAGCTTGACGTCGTTCACCCAGATGATGATGAGCGGTGCTATCGCCACGATGGGCGTCACCTGCAGGATCACCGCATAGGGGAAGAACGACAGTTCGACCCACTTCGACTGCGCGAACAGCACCGACAGCGACACGCCCAGCAGCACCGCTACCGCCAGTGCGGCGAGGCTGATGGACAGCGTGATCCACAGCGAACCCGACAGCGTGCCCCAGTCGGTCACCATCGTCTGCGCGATCAGCAGCGGTCCCGGCAGGATATAGGCCGGGATGCCGTTGTAGCGGACGAGGAATTCCCATACGGCGAGCGCCAGCACGCCGACGAAGAGCGGCATCAGCACCTTGGGCCAGGTCGAGGCGGGCACGCCGAGGATCCGGCGTTCCTGAAGCACCACCGGGGGCGCGTCGTCGCCGATCGTGATGACGGGGGCGGGAGCGGTGTCGGGCATGTCAGTGCGCCCCGAGCGCGTGGCCCATCGCCTGCTCGAGCGCTTCGGACGCGCGCTTGCAGTGGGCGTTGTAGAGCGGCGAGGTCCGGTAGTCGGCCGCGCGCGGATAGGGGGCGGTCACGTCCATGTCGGCGATGACGCGGCCGGGGCGTGCCGCCATCGTCACGATGCGCTGGGAAAGGAACACGCTTTCGAACACCGAATGCGTGACGAACACGACCGTGAAGCTCGACGCGTGCCACAGCTCGAGCAGGTCGTTGTTGAGCTTGAAGCGCGTGATCTCGTCGAGGGCCGCGAAGGGCTCGTCCATCAGCAGCACCTGCGGCCGGGTGACCATCGCGCGCGCGATGGAAACGCGCATCTTCATGCCGCCGGAAAGCTCGCGCGGATAGGCGTTCTCGAACGCCGCGAGGCCGACCATGCGCAGCGCTTCGGCCGCGCGCGCGCGCTGCTCGTCGGGCTTCACGCCGGCGAGCTTCAGCGGCAGCATCACGTTCTTGATCGCACTCGCCCACGGCATCAGCGTGGGCTCCTGGAACACGAAGGAGAGGCTCGGCTGCGCCGCCCCGGTCGAATCGTGGGCGGCGTCCGGCCAGTCGATCGTGCCGGCCGACGCCTCGCCGAGGCCCGCGATCAGGCGCAGCAGGGTCGACTTGCCGCAGCCCGACGGCCCGAGCAGCGACACGAACTGGTGCCGGCCGATGTCGAGATCGACGTTCTGCAGCGCCAGCGTGCCGTTCGAGAAAAGCTTGGCGACACCGCGGCAGCTGACGACCGGCCGGGCTGCGCGCCCGGCCGGCTGTGCGGCGGTATCGAGCGTCAGGTCCGCAACGCTCATCCCATCCCGACGCGCTTGTTGACGAAGCGCAGCGTGTACGCCTTCGAGAGGTCGAGCCCGGCGGGCTGGGCGCCGGACGCGACCATCGCCTCGTAGAAGCCCTTCCAGCGCACGTCGGTCATGCAGCCCACGCCGAGCGTCTTGGAGTCGCCGGAGTCGACGATGCCCTTGTCCTTCATCGCCTTGTGCGCGTAGGCGATCTTGACGTCGTCCATGTCGGGGTTGTCGCGCTTGATAAGCGCGTTCGCCGGTGCCGGATCGCCGTTGAGGTACGAGACCCAGCCTTCGATCGAGGCGCTGACGAAGCGCTGGACGAGGTCGGGCTTCTCGTTGACCAGCTTCCACGACGTGTTGATCGTCGTCTGGTAGTTGTCGAAGCCGTAGTCGGCGAGCAGGTGGACGACCGGTTTCACGCCGGCCTGTTCGATGGCGAACGGCTCGCTCGACAGGAAGCCCTGCTGGGAGAGCGTCTTGTCGGCCAGGAACGGCGCCATGTTGAAGGTGTAGGGGCGGGCCTGATCGTCGGTGAAGCCGAACTTCGACTTGAGCCACGGCCAATAGGACGAGCGGCCGCCGGCGCCGATCAGGATCGGCTTGCCCTTGAGGGCGGGCAGCGTGTCGTTGCCCATGCCGGGATGCGAGATCAGGACCTGCGGATCCTTCTGCATCACCGAGGCGACGACGACGAAGGGCAGGCCTTCGCGCGCGTAATTGAAGCCGGCGAACGAGTTCGACATGATCGCGTCGACGCGGCCGCCGACCAGCAGCGTGTTCGGGTCCTGCTGCGGGCCGCCCATGCGGATTTCGGCGTCGATGCCGTACTTGCGGTAGATGCCCGTCGCGACCGCCTGGTAGAAGCCGCCGTGTTCGGCCTGGGCGCGCCAGTTCGTCTGGTACGAGAACTTGTCGAGCGTCTGGGCGCGCAAGGCCGGGGCCGGAAGCGTTGCCGCGGCGGCGGCGGCTCCGAACAGGCCGAGGGACTGGCGACGCGAAATGCGGTTTCCGCTCATGGGTTTGCTCCTTGTCGGGCAGGAATTCTATGGGGGCGTGGCGAACGACGTCGAATCAGCAATTCCCGTACCATGGCGGCCGAATATAAGGCTGCCCCGGGAAACGGCAACGGCCAATTGGCCGGACGCCTCAGTTGCGCACAACGATGTTCGAAAGCGGGTAGCGGTCGATTTCGGCGAGCGCCTGCACGAAGCGGCCTGCCGCATGGTCGACGACCTGTTTGCCGCGCGCGGCGTCGGCGTCGAGCGCGTTGCCGCACGCCCCGGCCGGATGCAGGTCCTGCACCTCCCAGCCGAACGCGATGCGCCCTTCGCCGGCAAGGATCGGGCTTTCCTTCGCCAGTTTTGCGGTAACCGGCTCGAAATTGCGCCGCTCGGAATCCTTCACCAGGTCGCCGCGCAGATGCATCATGACCGACGTCTCGCTCGAACCGGCGTGGATGCCGAAGCGCAGCTCGTCGGCCGGGAAAACGCCCGGCGGCTTGCCGAGACCGTAGGTGTTGATCGTGACCGCCAGCATCCTGTGGCGCACGCGCAGGTCCCGGCAGACGATCTCGGCGACCTGCGGCTGGCCGCCGTGGCTGTTGAAGATGACGAACTTGCGAATACCCGCGCGCGCCACCGACTCGCCGATTTCCGTCCACAGCCGCGTCAGCGTCTCGGCCGAAAGCGTCAGGGTGCCGGGAAACGAGATGTGCTCGTTCGACTTGCCCACCGGCATGGCCGGCAGGAACGTCACGGGCGAATCGGCTGGCAGCAGTTCGATCGTGCGCGCGACGATGCCCGCGTTGATGCAGGCGTCGACATAGACCGGAAGATGGGGGCCGTGCTGCTCGATGGCGCCCACCGGCAGGACGGCGATGACGCGCTCCTTGTCGAGCGCCGCGAAGTCCGGCGACGTCATCTCGTGCCAGTAGCGCTTCGGGAGCCGGCTCATGTCAGCGGAAAACCGCCTTCTGCCACTGGAATTCGGACAGGCCCTTGCCGCGCAGGGCGGTCGCCAGATGGGCGGGGCCGATGAACACGGGTTTGCGCGTCAGGTCCACGTACATCATCACGACCTGCTTGCCCTGCAGGCGGGCCGAGAAGAACTTCATCGAGCGCGACTGCATCTCGGGCGTCGAGCACGACGCCGCGTCGACATGGACGATGGCGATCTGGACGCCGCCGATCGGCACGACGGCCACGTTGAAGGTCTGTTCTGCCATTGCGCGGTCTCGTCTTTGTCGCGAAGGACCGGTGCGGTGCGCCGGACGGGCCTACGGAAGCGGCTTCGGGCTGTCCGAAAGGGTGCGCAGATAGGCGATCAGGTTCGCGCGGTCTTCCGCGCGGCGCATGCCGGCATAGGCCATGCGCGTGCCCGGAACGACCGCCTTCGGATTGGCGACGAACGCGTTGAGCTTGTCGAAGTCCCAGATGCCGCCCGCACCCTGCAGGGCCGGCGAATAGCCGAAGCCGGCGATGTGCGCCTGCTTGTTGCCGACGACGTCCCACAGGTTGGGGCCCACGCCGTTCTTCCCGCCCTTGTCGAAAGTGTGGCACGAGGCGCAGTTCTTCGCGGCGGCCTTGCCGGCTTCGGCGTCTGCCTTCGCCAGCAGCGGGCCGACCGGGTCGAGCGCGACGGGGGCTGCGGCGGCCGCACCCGCGGCCGGGGCTTCGTCGGAAACCTTGATGTCGAGGACGCTCTTTTCGAGCTTCGTGGGGTGCACGAGCATGTTGGCGAGGAAGCCGATCACCGTCACCGCGAGGACGGACGAAACGACCGCGCCGAAAATCTTGTTAAGTTCGTAAGCGTTCATGATCCCGCTCTGTCTCGACATGCGTCCCGGGCAAGGGTCGGACCGGGCTCGAATTTCGGCAATCTAGATGCCGCGGCGGGCCTGCGCAACCCTCAACGGGGGGGCGGGCGAGGGCGCGCCCGCCTGCGGCGTCCTGCCGCAGGGGGCCTGTTGACGCGCGCGGGGCCCGGCCCCGATACTCCGCCCCCCGCCAACCGGCCCCATCCAAGGTAACCCGCGAATGCCCCAACGCAAATCGCCCGCCCGAGTCGCTTTCCAGGGCGTGCCCGGCGCCTACTCGCACCTCGCCTGCAAGGCCGCGCGCCCGAACTTCGAGCCGCTGCCCTGCCCGAGCTTCGAGGACGCGTTCGACGCGGTGCGCCGCGGCCGGGCCGAGCTTGCGATGATCCCGATCGAGAACTCGGTCGCCGGGCGCGTGGCCGAGATCCACCATCTGATCCCGGAAGCGGGCCTCCATATCGTGGGCGAGCATTTCCAGCGCGTGAACCACCACCTGCTGGCCCCCAGGGGCGCCACGCTGAAGACGATCCGCACGGTGCAGAGCCACGTCCAGGCGCTCGACCAGTGCCGCGAGACGATGAAGAAGCTGGGGCTGAAGCGCGTCGTCGGCGCCGATACGGCCGGTTCCGCCGCCGAGATCGCGCGCGCCGGCGACCCCACGCGCGCCGCCATCGCCTCGTCGCTGGCGGGCGAGATCTACGGCCTCAAATCCCTGCGCAAGGATCTCGAGGACGCCGACCACAACACCACGCGCTTCGTGATCCTGTCGAAGAAGCCGACGATCGCCGATCCGCGCAAGGGCAGTGCGGTCACCACGTTCGTGTTCCGCGTCAAGAACCGCCCGGCGGCCCTCTACAAGGCGATGGGCGGCTTCGCGACGAACGGCGTCAACATGACGAAGCTCGAAAGCTACATGATGGGCGGGCGCTTCACGGCCACGCAGTTCTACGCCGACGTCGAGGGCCACCCGGCCGAGCGCGCGCTGGGCCTGGCGCTGGAGGAACTGTCGTTCTTCTCCGACATGGTCAAGATCATCGGCATCTATCCGGCGCACCCGTACCGGTTCAAGGACCGCGGCTAGTTCAGAACAGCCCGAGCTGGTCGCCCGCCTGCGGCGGCGGGCGGAACTGCGAAAGGTCGAGCGACCAGTCATTGCGCTCGAGCCCGAGGCGCGCGCGCGCCGCATAGAAACGCCGGGAGACCATCTGCGCGTAGGCGCCCTCGCCGGTGAAGCGCTTGCCGAATTCGGCGTGGTTGAGCGCACCGCCGCGCATGTCGCGGATCAGCGACAGCACGTGCTTGCGCTTGAAGGGCGCGTGTTCGAGCAGCCATTCGTCGAAGATCTGCTTCAGTTCCAGCGGCAGGCGCAGCAGCGTGTAGCCGGCACTGGTGGCCCCTGCGTCGCGCGCGGCCTCGAGGATCGCTTCCAATTCGGCGTCGTTGAGAGCCGGGATCATCGGGGCTGCCATCACGCCGACCTTCACGCCGGCGGCCGCAAGCCCGCGGATCGCGTCGAGCCGCCGGCCGGGCGTGGAGGCGCGCGGTTCCATCGCGCGGGCGAGGTCGCGGTCGAGCGTGGTCACCGACACGAACACGTGCGCGAGATTGCGCGCGGCCATGGGGCCGATGATGTCGAGATCGCGCAGCACGAGGGCCGATTTCGTGACGATCGAGAACGGATGGCCGAAATCGCGCAGCGTCTCCAGCACCTGGCGCGTGATGCCGTACTCGCGCTCGACCGGCTGGTAGGGGTCGGTGTTGGTGCCGAGCGCGATCGCCATCGGCCGGTAGCCGGGATTGCGCAGTTCGCCCGCCAGCAGCTTCGCGGCATCGGGCTTGGCGAACAGCCGCGTCTCGAAATCCAGCCCCGGCGACAGGCCCAGATAGGCGTGCGTCGGACGGGCATAGCAATAGACGCAGCCGTGCTCGCAGCCGCGATAGGGATTGATCGGCTGGTCGAACGGGATGTCGGGCGATTCGTTGCGCGAAATGATCGTGCGGCTGGCGTCGCGCGCCACGTGCGTGCGCAGGGGCGGCAGCTCGTCCTCGGCCGGCATTTCCCAGCCGTCGTCGACCGCCACGCGGGCCTGCGGCTCGTAGCGGCCGGCCTGGTTGGAAACGGCGCCGCGACCCTTGCGCACGCGATCTGGCAGCATGTCGACCATCGGGCGCGAAGAATACGCCGCTTGATGGAACAATTCAAGAACATCGAGAGGAGGCGTTAGTCATTTCTAAAAGCCGGATGCCCTAATCCATGTGCATGAGCATGTCCGCAAAACCGGCACCGGTCGCCGCACGCTACGGCGCCGATCAGGTCGTCGCCGCCCTCGACCATCATGCGCGGCTCAACCGCCATCCGGTCACGGTCATCTCGGTCGAATTCTCGGAAGATGCGGCGCGGGCCTGGATCGTCACATTGGCCGGCGAAACCGGTGTAGCGACGCAGCGCTGGATCGAGGATCCGCGTCCGGTCGACACGGTCAAGGCGGACATTTTCCACGCCGGCGTGCGGCTCGGCCTGTTGGGCTGAAGCTCAGCTCCAGGCCTTGCGCTGGGCGGCCACGGTCGCCGGTTCGAGGGCTGCGTCGATCGCGCGCTGGGCGTGTTCGGCCGGGCGCAGGTCGAGCGATTTGTGCGTGCCTTCGACCTTGAAGCGCAGGAACACGCTGGTCGTGCGCAGCCACACCAGCCTGCGGAAAGGCCGCAGCAGCGAAGCGGTCTCGCGCGCGATCGGATCGCCGACCTTGCTGGCCCAGGTGCGGAAGAACCCGTCGATCTGGCCGGAATCGAGCGTGGCGGCGCAATCCGGGTCCCAACTCGTCGAGGGCAGGATGATCGCGTGCACGACGTCGAGACCCGGCAGGCCGTAGACGCACTTCTCGAGATCGACCGCGTAGGCGCGCGCACCGGGGGCCGCGACGAAGTTTCCCGGATGCGTGTCGACCAGGCAAAGCGCGCGCGTCAGCGTGGCGAAGCGCTTGGCGTTCGTCGCGGCGAAATCCTTTGCCCACGCGATCTCGTGGCCGAAGGCGAGCTTCACCTTCGGGTCGAGATTGGCCTTGTCGACGAGCTTCATGTTCGCGTCGATCAGGGCGACGATGTCGCCGATCGGATCGGCCGGCGTGTCGATGGGTGCGCGCGCCGCCGCATCGGGCAGCTTCAGCTTGTGGATCGCGGCGAGCGCGCTGGCGATGGCCGGCAGTTCGGCCGGCAGGCG
>JAEUKY010000314.1 GCA_016794005.1 Rhodospirillales bacterium | reverse complement strand
ATCCATCGGGTCGCCGCATTTCAGCTTCTTCGCGTGGACGAGGATGCGCTCGACCAGCGCGTCGGCCACGCTTTCGACCGCGAGGATGCGTTTGACGGCCGTGCAGCGCTGGCCCGAGTTCTTCGTCGCACCCGCGACGGCGAGCTCTGCCGCCTTGTCGGGATCGGCGTCGGCCAGCACGATCAGCGGATCGTTGCCGCCCAGTTCCAGCACGACGCGGCGGTAACCGGCCTTCTGCGCGATCATCTTGCCGACCGGGACCGAGCCCGTGAACGTGACGAGGTCGATGTTCGGGTCCGTGATCATCGCGTCGCCCAGATCGGCCGGCGTGCCGGTCACGACCGACAGCATCTCCGGCGGCAGGCCCGCCTCGTAGAGGATGTCGGCAAGGGCCAGTGCCGTGAGCGGCGTCAGTTCCGTCGGCTTCAGCACGATGCGGTTGTTGGTCGCGATGGCCGGCGCGATCTTGTGCGAGACCATGTTGAGCGGGTGGTTGAACGGCGTGATCGCCGAGATCGCCCCCTGCAGCGGCTCGCGCAGCGTGTGGATGCGGCGCGCCTTGCCGTGCGGGGTGATGTCGCACGCGAACGTGTCGGCGTCCTCGCGGATCGCGAGCTGGCCCGACAGCGTGTAGACGTCGTAGGCGCGGCCGACCTCGTAGTAGCTGTCCTTCAGCGACAGGCCGCTTTCCGCCGTGATCAGGCGGGCGAGCGGCTCCTTGCGCGCGGCCAGCAGCTCGGCCGCCTTCATCAGGATCTTCTGCCGGTCGTAGCGCGTCAGCTTCGAGCGGTACGCGGCCGCGATGCGGAAGGCTTCGGCGCACTGCGCGGCCGAGGCGCGCGCGGCCGTACCGACCAGCGCGCCGTTATAGGGGTGGAACACCTCGAACGAGCCGTTCTCGCCGGCGACCTTCCTGCCGGCGATGCGCAGGCTCTCGTGGCGGACCTCGATGGGGGAAATCGCGTTCATGCGGGCACCTCCGCCGCGACCCGGTTCAGCGCCAGGTCGAAGGCATCGAAATTGCGATGGCGATGCGACGGATCGACCGCGCAGCGCTTGTTGGAAATGAGCGGGACGCGCTGCTCGGACACGCCGCCGTGCGAGCGCAGCGGTTCGGTCAGGCCCGAGAGGTCGTGGCGGGAAGCCGACGTGCCGATCGTCTTGTGGCGCGTCGACACGACGACGATCTGGCCCAGCCGGTCGGGCGGCAGTTCGAAGCGCTTCGCCGCGTCGTCCTTCGAGAGCGCGCTTTCCACGCCCGGCATCTGGGCGATGCGCTTGCGCACCGCTTCGGGATCCTGGCCGGCCGGCAGATAGACGACCGCGAAGGAACCCAGCGCGCCGTGATGCACGACGTAGGGGTCCGTGATCGGCAGGATGACGCGCGCCGTATCCTTGCCCAGCAGGCCGTCGAGCGCGTCCTGCAGGTAAAGCACGTCGGGCTGGCCGGCATGGTCGTGCTTGGCGTTCATGCCGTGGTCGGCCGTCAGCACGATGGTGGCACCCAGCGCGTCGAGGCGCGCGAGGTAGGAATCCATCATCGCGTAGAAATCGTCGGCGACCGGCGTGCCGGGCGCGTGCTTGTGCTGGATGTAATCCGTCGTCGACAGGTACATCACGTCCGGGCGCATCGTTTCCATCAGCTTGACGCCGGCGGCGAAGACGAACTCCGACAGGCCGGCGCTGTAGACGTCGGGAACCGGCATGCCGACCAGCGCGTTGACGTTCTCGATGCCGTTGTCGGCCAGCGTCGTCTTGTCCGACTTCTCGGACGAGAAGCACACCGCCTTGCCCGGCCCGATCTTCAGGCCGTGGCCGAGGAGTGCGCGCAGCTTGTCCTTCGCCGTGACGATGGCGATCGTCTTGCCGAGCTTCTGGAACGCCTGGAACAGCGTGGGGGCGCGCAGGAATTTCGGATCGTTCATCATCACTTCCTTGCCCGTGTCCGGGTCGAGGAAGTAGTTGCCCGAAATGCCGTGCACCGACGGCGGCGCGCCGGTGACGATCGAAAGATTGTTGGGGTTCGTGAAGCTGGGCACGACGCAGTCGGCCAGCAGGTTCGTCCCCTCGGCAAGGCAGCGCTTGAAGAAGGGGGCGCGCCCCTTGGCGATGGTCTGCTCGATATAGCCCGGTTCCGAGCCGTCGACGCAGACGACGACGATGGGCCGCGACGGGACCGCGTAGCTGCGCCCGTTGAGTTCGATGCGTTCCATCTTCAGGCCGCCTTTCGCGCCGGCGCGCCCGACGCCACGCCCATCTCCGCCATCACGGCGGCGATCGCGGCGAGCGCGCCCTTCATGTGGGTCTCGTCGAGCCGGCCGATGCAGCCGATGCGGAAAGAGTCCGCGACCGTCAGCTTGCCCGGATAGATCACGTAGCCGAGATCCTTCAGCCGGTCGTAGAAGGTCTGGAACACGAACTTCGGATCGGCCGGCATGTGGATCGTCACGATGATGGGTGCTTGCAGCGCGTCGGGCAGCAGCGTTGCGAAGCCCATCTTGCGCATGCCGTCGACGAGGACCTTGCAGTTGCGCGCGTAGCGTCCGCCGCGGCCGGCAACACCGCCCTCGGCCGCGTGCTCGTCCAGTGCCTGCGAGAAGCCCATGATCGCGTGCACGGGCGGGGTGAAGCGCCACTGGCCGGTCTTCTCGAAATTCGCCCACTGGTCGTGCAGGTCCAGCGTCAGCGTCGTCGCCTGTCCCTTGGCCGCGACGATGGCGGCCTTGTCGCAGATCACGAAGCCGAGGCCGGGCACGCCCTCGATGCACTTGTTCGACGAGGCGGCGAGCGCGTCGTACTTCGTGTCGCGCGAAAGGCCGAGGGCGCCGAACGCGCTCATCGCGTCGACCAGCAGCCTGCGCCCGCGCGCCGCGACGACCTTGGCGACCGCGTCGACCGGGTTGAGCACGCCCGACGTGGTCTCGCAGTGCACGACGAAGACGTGCGTGATCGACGCGTCGGCGGCGAGCGCGGCATCGACCGCGGCCGGATCGACCGGGCGGTCTTCCGGAAACTCGACCGAGGCGGTCGCGCGCCCGGCGATGTCCGCGATCTTCTTCGCGCGCACGCCGTAGGCGCCGTTGATCGCGAGCAGCAGCTTGCCGCCGCGCGGCACCATGCTGGTGATCATCGCCTCGACCGCGAACGTGCCCGAGCCCTGCACGGGTACGGTCACGTGGCTGTCGGCGCGCTCGGCCATCGCGGCGATGCGCTTGAGCATCGCGGCATTGGCGGCAAGAAACGTCGCGTCGCGCGAACCCCAGTCGTGCACCATCGCCTGCTTGGTCGTCTTCGACGTGGTCAGGGGGCCGGGGGTGAGCAGCAGCGGGTCGCCGGTTTCGGACTTGCCGGTGGGTGCGATCGACATTTCGGGCGTTCCTCGTTGGGGAAGGAAGGACGGGAAAGCATCGCCCTTGCCCTATCCATAGGTCCAATACATAATGACT
>JAEUKY010000289.1 GCA_016794005.1 Rhodospirillales bacterium | reverse complement strand
GCTTCGGTCGAGCCGGGCGACCGCATCATGTTCGTGCGCCGCGACCGCGCGGCGGCGGCACAGGACCTCGCCGAAATGCTCGAAGGCATGAAGCGCCGCGCCCCGCGCGCGAAGGCCGGCCTCTATTTCTCGTGCCTGGCGCGCGGCCCCAACCTGTTCGGGCCCGGCTCGGAAGAGCGCCGCCTGCTGCGCGAGACGCTGGGCGACATCCCGATCGTCGGCATCTTCTGCAACGGCGAGATTTCCAACGCGCGGCTCTACGGCTATACCGGCGTCCTCGCGCTGTTCGTCTGATCCCTTTCCCGGAGCTTCGACACGATGCAGTACCGTAAACTCGGGCGGACCGGCCTGTCCGTCTCGGCCATCTGCCTTGGCACCATGACGTGGGGCGAACAGAACACCGAGGCCGAGGGCCACGCGCAGATCGACCTGGCGCTGTCCAAGGGCGTCAACTTCATCGACGCGGCCGAGATGTATCCGGTCCCGCCCAAGCCCGAGACCTACGGCAGCACCGAGGCGATCCTCGGCACGTGGCTGGCGAAGAACAGGGCCAGGCGCGCCGAATTGATCGTCGCCACGAAGGTCGCCAGCCGCGGCAACGGCATCGCGCATATCCGCAACGGCTCCGGCCTCGACGCGAAGAACATCCGCGCCGCGGTCGACGCGTCGCTGAAGCGGCTGCAGACGGATTACATCGACCTCTACCAGACGCACGTGCCCGACCGGCCGGCCAACCGCTTCGGGCGGCTCGACTACGCCGTCGATCCGGCGGCCGACCAGGGTGCGCCCATCGAGGAGACGGTCGCGACGATGGCCGCCCTCGCGAAGGAAGGAAAGATCCGCCATTTCGGCGTCTCGAACGAGACGCCGTGGGGCGTGATGCGGCATCTGGCGCTTGCCGATGCCGGCAAGGGCCCGCGCATCGCGTCGATCCAGAACGCGTTCAACCTCCTCAACCGCAGCTTCGACGTGGGCCTGACCGAAATGACGGTCAGGGAAGACGTCAGTCTGCTCGCCTATTCGCCGCTCGGCATGGGCGTGCTCGCGGGCAAGTACCTGAACGGGGCGCGCCCGCCCGAAGGGCGCCTGACGCGCTATTCGCGCTTCCAGCGCTATTCCACGCCGCGCGCCGAACCGGCGGCGGCCGAGTACGTGCGCATCGCGCGCGAGGCCGGCCTCGATCCCGCGCAGATGGCGCTCGCCTTCGTCACCGGCCGGCCGTTCGTCACGTCGAACATCATCGGGGCGACGACGCTCGCCCAGCTTTCGACGAACATCGCGTCGATCGACGTGACGCTTTCGGCCGACGTGCTGGCCGCCATCGACCGCGTGCACGCGATGAACCCGAACCCCTGCCCGTAACGGGCCGCGGCTTGTAAGCGCGGGCGAATCGGTCTACCCCTCGAAGGGTCGAGATTCGCGTCGGGGGATGCGATGTACCGCCTGTTCGTCGGGGTGCCGCTGCCGGAAGATATCCGGCTCCGTCTGGACGGAATGTGCGGCGGCGTGCCCGGGGCGCGCTGGATCCCGGACGAGAACTTCCACATCACGCTGCGTTTCATCGGCGACGTTCCGGGCGACGTCGCCGAGGATGTCGGCTTCGCGCTCGCACAGGTCCGCCCGAAGCGCTTCGACATCGAGCTTTCCGGCGTGGGCCACTTCTCCAGCGGCAACGAGGTGCGCGTGCTGTGGGCGGGCGTGCGCAAGAGCGCCGAGCTGATGGCGCTGCACGAGCGCATCGACAACGCGCTGCGCCGCCTGGGCCTGCCCGACGAGCAGCGCCGCTTCACGCCGCACGTCACGCTCGCCAAGCTGCGCGACGCGAACCTGCCCAAGGTGCAGGAATGGCTCGCGGTCAATTCGCTGTTCCGCGCCGGACCGATGACGGTCGACCAGTTCGTGCTCTATTCGAGCTACCGGCAGTCCTCCGGCTCGATCTACACGCCCGAAGCCGAATACATGCTGGCGGCCTGACGGAACAGATTTTCCCGGGCGCGACTTTTCGGTAGGGTGCCGGGACATGTCGGGCTCGATCGTCGTCCTCACCGGTGCGGGAATATCCAAGGAATCGGGATTGTCCACCTTCCGCGACGCGGACGGCATCTGGGCGACCGTGAAGATCGAGGACGTCGCCACGCCGCAGGCCTTCGTGCGCGACGAGGCGCGCGTGCACGGCTTCTACAACGCGCGCCGGCGTGCGCTGCTCGACCCGGCCGTGCAGCCCAACGACGCGCACGTGGCGCTGGCGATCCTCGAATCGAACTGGCAGGGCGGCGAGGTGACGATCGTCACGCAGAATGTCGACGACCTGCACGAACGCGCCGGTTCGCAGAACATCCGGCACATCCACGGCGAGTTGCTGAAGGCGCGCTGCATGGCGTGCGGCATCCTGCCCGAGCTGCGCGGCGATCTTTCGCCCACGTCGAAATGCCCGGCCTGCGACGGGCGCGGCAGCCTGCGCCCGCACATCGTGTGGTTCGGCGAGATGCCGCTCTACATGGAAGAGGTCCACGACAAGATCGCCGCGTGCAGCCTGTTCGTGTCGATCGGCACGTCGGGCAACGTCCATCCGGCGGCGGGCTTCGTCGAGATCGCGCGTGCGGCGGGTGCACGCACGGTCGAGCTCAATCTCGAGCCGTCGGCGGGTGCGAGCGCCTTCGCGGAGAAGCGCTACGGCAAGGCGACCGAACTCGTCCCGGTCTTCGTCGCCGAGCTGCTGGGGGTCGCGTGACCGCGCTTCTCGACGCCTACCGCGCCAAGCTTGCGGCCGCCGAGATCAAGGCGGATCCCGCACAGGCCTTCGCGGTCGAGAAGCTTGAAACGCTGTCGCGCGCGCTCGCCAGCTACCGGCCCGATCCGCGGCCCGGCTTCTGGCGCGCGTCGCTCGGCTTCGCGCGCAAATTCGGCACCGAACAGCGCGGCGCTCCGCCCACCGGGCTTTATTTCTTCGGCGGCGTGGGGCGCGGCAAGTCGATGCTGATGGACCTGTTCTTCGCGCACGCCCCCGTGGAGAAGAAGCGCCGCGTGCATTTCCACGCCTTCATGCTGGAGGTGCATGCGCGCATCCACGCCTGGCGCCAGACGGGCGAGGCGAAGAAGGGCGACGGCGACCCGATCCCGCCGCTGGCGCAGGCCATCGCGGACGAAGCGTGGCTGCTGTGCTTCGACGAATTCCAGGTCACCAACATCGCCGACGCGATGATCCTGGGGCGCCTCTTCGGCGCGATGCTCGAGAAGGGTGTGGTCGTCGTCGCGACGTCGAACCTGGAGCCCGACGATCTCTACGCCAACGGGCTGCAGCGCGAGCGCTTCCTGCCGGCGATCGCGCTGCTGAAGGAAAAGCTCGACGTGCTCGCACTCGACGGCGGCATCGACTATCGCCGCATCCGCATCCGCGGCCTGCCGGTCTACCATTCGCCGCTGGGTGCCGCCGCGACGGCCGAGCTGGAAAAGGCGTTCGCCACGCTGACCGAGGGGGCGAATATCGGGACGCTGACGCTGGATGTCGGCGGGCGCGATCTCGACTTGAAGCGCGCCGGCGGCGGGGTCGCCTTCGCGTCGTTCGACGACCTTTGCAAGAAGGCGCTGGGGGCGGCGGATTTCCTGGGGCTCGCGAAGGCGTGCCACACGCTGGTCCTCGACGGCGTGCCGGTGCTGACGGCCGAGAACCGCAACGAGGCGCGCCGCTTCGTCACGCTTGTCGACGCGCTCTACGAGCACCGCGCCAAGCTCGTGATGGCCGCCGCCGCCGGGCCCGAGCAGCTCCATCCGTCGGGCGACCACGCGTTCGAGTTCCAGCGCACCGCGAGCCGCCTGCACGAGATGCAGAGCGAGGACTATCTCGCCGCCCCGCATCTGGGAGGCTGAAGGAATTGGCCGAACATCGCGCGCTCAAGCGCGTCATCGGGCTGCCGATGCTGGTGCTCTACGGCGTGGGCGTCACGGTCGGGGCGGGCATCTTCGTGCTGATCGGCACCATCGCCGATCTTGCCGGCCCGCGCGCTCCGCTCGCCTTTCTCGTGGCTGCCGTCGTCGCGACCGTCACCGCGTTCAGCTATGCCGCCCTCGCGCGCGGGTTTCCGCACGCGGCGGGCGCTTCGCTCTACGTCAAGACCGCGTTCGGCCGGCCGGCGGGTCTCGCGATCGGGCTCGGCGTGGCGCTGACCGCGATCGTGTCGAGTGCGACGATCACGCTGGGCTTCACCGGATACCTGCAGCAGCTCGTCGAGCTGCCGCGCGCGGCCGTGGTGGCGGTCACGCTCGCGGCGGTGGGCGCGCTGGTCGCGCGCGGCGTCACCGAAAGCGTGGGTGCGGCCGCCCTGCTGACGCTGGTCGAGATCGGCGTGCTGGCCGTCCTGATCGCCGCGGGCGCGCCCGTGCTTGCGGCGGGCGACGTGTGGCGCGCGGCGTTCGGCGCCGGCGCGCCGCTCGACGCGGGCGCCATCGTCGCGGCGGCGGTGCTCGCCTTCTTCGCGTTCATCGGCTTCGAGGACATCGTCAACATGGCCGAGGAGACGGTCGAACCCGACCGCGTCGTGGCGCAGGCGATCCTCTGGACGCTGGGCATCACGACGCTGTTCTACGTCGCGGTCGCGCTGATCGCCGTGGGCGCGCCGGGTGCGGAAGGCGCTGCCCACGACAGGGCGCCGCTCGCCGATCTGTGGACGCGGCTGACCGGCACGTCGGGGGCGTGGCTCTCGACGCTGGCGCTGGTTTCGGTGCTCAACGGCGTGATCGTCCAGCTCGTCATGGCCAGCCGCCTCCTCTATGGCATGGCGCGCGAACGCATGCTGCCGGCGGCCCTGGCGCATGTCGGCGAACGGCGCACGCCCTATGTCGCGGTCTGGCTCGTCGCCGGCCTGATCGTGGTGCTGGCACTCGCCTTCCCGATCGCGACGCTGGCGCGGATCACGACGACGATCACGCTGCTGGTGTTCGCCTGCGTGAACGTCGCCCTCGTCGTTCTCGGCGGCCGGCCGGACCATGCGCGGCTGCGGCCGTGGCGCTGGGTCGGCGTCCTGGGGGCGGTCCTGACCGCCGGGCTGGCCGCGCACGAGATCGCGGCCCTGTTCGCGGCCCTCTGACCGGCCAAGCGCCGCAGAAATCGGCGATTTTTGTGGCTCCCCTCTTGAAGCGTTAACCAATGGCGGAGTAAAACCCAACGTCACTTTTCGCAGTGCAGCGACCGGGCCCCGTGGCGGGTGCCGTTCGGAAAGGGAAAAACCAATGGCTCGCAACAAGATCGCGCTCGTCGGTGCCGGCCAGATCGGCGGCACGCTGGCGCTGCTCGCCGGTCTCAAGGAACTCGGCGACGTGGTGCTCATCGACATCGCCGAAGGCATTCCGCAGGGCAAGGCGCTCGACATCGCCGAGGCCGCCCCGGTCGAAGGCTTCGACGGCCTCTTCACCGGCTCGAACGACTTCGCCGCGATGGCGGGGGCCGACGTGGTCATCGTCACCGCCGGCGTGCCGCGCAAGCCCGGCATGACGCGCGACGACCTGATCGGCATCAACGTCAAGGTCATGGCGACGGTCGGCGAGAACCTGAAGAAGCACGCGCCCAACGCGTTCGTCATCTGCGTCACCAACCCGCTCGACGTGATGGTGTGGGTGCTGCAGGTGCTTTCGGGCCTGCCGACCAACAAGGTCGTGGGCATGGCCGGCGTGCTGGACAGCGCGCGTTTCCGCCACTTCCTGGCCGACGAGTTCAAGGTGTCGGTCGACGACGTCACGGCCTTCGTGCTGGGCGGCCACGGCGACACGATGGTGCCGTCGGTGCGCTACTCGACGGTCGCCGGCATCCCGCTGCCCGATCTCGTCAAGATGGGCTGGACCACGCAGGAACGCCTCGACAAGATCGTCCAGCGCACGCGCGACGGCGGTGCGGAAATCGTCAACCTGCTGAAGACCGGCTCGGCCTTCTACGCGCCCGCCATGTCGGCCATCGAGATGGCCGCGTGCTACCTGCGCGACAAGCGCCGCGTGCTGCCGTGCGCGGCCTGGCTCACCGGCCAGTACGGCATCAAGAACCTCTATGTCGGCGTGCCGGTCATCATCGGCAAGAACGGCGTCGAGAAGATCGTCGAGATCAAGCTCGACCCGGCCGAACAGGCCGGCTTCGACAAGTCGGTCAAGGCGGTGCAGGACCTGTGCGCCGTGGCCGAGAAGCTGCTCAAGGCCGACGGCAAGCTGTAACCGGGTACCGTTAAATCCGGGCGGGTGCGGTTGCCTCGCCGCCCTGCCCGGACTAACGTACGCGTCCACCCTGTCCCCGCCCCCGAAAAGGGTGCGTTTGGGACGGGTTTCCGACCTTCAAACGGACCGGGTCGTTCATGAACATCCACGAATACCAAGCGAAAACCCTGCTGGCGCGCTACGGCGTCGCCGTCCCCAAGGGGGCGGTCGCCTACACCCCCGACGAGGCCGAAAAGGTCGCCCGCGAGCTCGGCGGCCCGGTCTGGGTCGTCAAGTCGCAGATCCACGCCGGCGGGCGCGGGGCAGGGCGCTTCAAGGACGATCCGAACGGCAAGGGCGGCGTGCGCGTCGTCAAGTCGATCGACGAGGTCAAGAAGAACGCCGCCGCGATGCTCGGCAAGACGCTGATCACCAAGCAGACCGGCCCGAAGGGCAAAGAGGTCAAGCGCATCTACGTCGAGGAAGGCTGCGACATCAAGCGCGAGCTCTATCTCGGCATGCTGGTCGACCGCGGCTCGCACCGCGTGACGGTGATGGCGTCGACCGAAGGCGGCATGGACATCGAGGACGTCGCCCACAAGACGCCCGAGAAGATCATCAAGATCGCCGTCGACCCGGCGCAGGGCCTGCAGGCCTACTACGCGCGCAAGGTCGCGTTCGGCCTCGGCCTCGAAGGCAAGCAGGTCGGCGCGTGCGTCAAGTTCCTGATGGCGATGTACGAGGCGTTCACCGGACTCGACGCGTCGATCGTCGAGATCAACCCGCTGGTCGTGACGGGTGCGGGCGACGTACTCGCCCTCGACGCCAAGATGAACTTCGACGACAACGCGCTGTTCCGCCACAAGGACGTGGCCGACCTGCGCGACGAGGACGAAGAAGACCCGATGGAGCTCGA
>JAEUKY010000267.1 GCA_016794005.1 Rhodospirillales bacterium | reverse complement strand
AGGAAGCGCACCAGCGCCTCGGCCATTGTGAGACGTATGCCCATCGGACGGTTTTTCCCCTGACACTTTTTTGTTACATAACTGTGACAATACGGGCTTATGTTGGCGCCGCCAAGTCGTCCAAGAGGATTCCCATGATCGAGATCGCGCAGTTCGGAGCCGGCCGTATCGGCCGCATTCATGCCGCAAATCTGGCCGCCAGCGGAAGTGCGAAACTTCGCTACGTCGTCGATACCCACAGGGAATCGGCCGAAGACCTTGCCGGCCGCTACGGCGCCAAGGTCGTCGACACGAAGACCGCCCTTGCCGATCCGAAGGTCCGCGCGGTCGTCATCGCGTCGTCGACCGACACGCATGCCGACCTGTGCATCCGCGCCGCGAAAGCCGGCAAGGCGATCTTCTGCGAGAAGCCGATCGACCTGTCGCTGGCGCGCGTCGACGCCTGCCTCAAGATCGTCTCGGCCGCCAAGGTGCCGATGTTCGTGGGCTTCAACCGCCGCTTCGATCCGTCCTTCGCCTCGCTCCAGTCGCGCCTGCGCGCGGGCGAGATCGGCGACGTCGAGCAGGTCATCGTGTCGAGTCGCGACCCCGGCCTGCCGCCGATGTCCTACCTGAAGGTTTCCGGCGGCCAGTTCCGCGACATGACGATCCACGATTTCGACATGGTGCGCTGGCTGCTGGGCGAGGAGCCGGTCGAGGTCTACGCGATGGGGGCCGCCCTCGTCGATCCGGCCGTCGGCAAGATCGGCGACTGCGACAGCGTCATGGTCCTGCTGCGCACGAAGTCGGGAAAGATGGCGCACATCAACAACAGCCGGCGCGCCAGCTACGGCTACGACCAGCGCATCGAGGTGCACGGCTCGAAGGGTCGCCTGATGGCCGGCAACCTGACGCCGACGACGGTCGAGAAGGCGGATTCCGCGGCCGTGACGTCGGACAAGCCGCTCTATTTCTTCCTCGAGCGCTATGCCGAAGCCTACCGCCACGAGCTCGCCGCGTTCCTCGGTGCGCTCTCGGGCAAGAAGAAGATGCCGGTGGGTGCGGCCGACGGGCGCCAGGCGCTGGTGCTGGCGGAAGCCGCGCTCAAGTCCTACCGCACCGGCAAGGCGATCAAGGTGGCGCCATGAAAAGTACGCGTCTCGACGGCAAGGTGATCGTCGTCACCGGCGCCACGCAGGGCCTTGGCGAGCAGATCGCGCGAGACGCCGCGGCGATGGGCGCCAAGGGCGTGTGCATCACCGGGCGCAACGCCGCGCGCGGCGAAAAGGTCGCCGCCTCGATCGCGGCATCCGGCTGCCCGACGCTGTTCGTCGCGGCCGAACTGGGCGACGAGGCGCAGGTGCGCAACGTCTTCGCCAAGGCGCTGGCAAAGTTCGGGCGCGTCGACGGGCTGGTGAATTCCGGCGCGCTCACCGACCGCGGCAACATCGAGAACACGACGGTCGAACTGTGGGACCGGCTTTTCGCCGTCAACACGCGAGCGCCCTTCATCCTGATCCAGGAGTTCGTGCGCCACGCCAGGAAGCGCGGCGGCGGGGGCAGCATCGTCAATATCATCACGCGTTCTTCGCACGGCGGGCAGCCCTTCCTGACCGCCTATTCGGCATCGAAGGGCGCGCTTGCGGTGCTGACGAAGAACGTTGCCCATGCCGTCCGGTCGGACCGGATCCGCGTGAACGGCATCAATATCGGCTGGATGGAAACGCCCGGCGAGCACGCGATCCAGGCGCGCGACGGCCGCCCGGCCGACTGGCTGGAGAAGGCGGAGCCCAACCAGCCTTTCGGCCGGATCCTGAAGCCGGACGAGGTCTCGACGCTCGCCATCCACCTGCTTTCCGAAGCCGGCGAAATGATGACGGGCTCGGTAATCGATTTCGACCAGCACGTCATGGGTGCTTACGATTGAGGCAATGCGCGGCGCGGCCCGGAACGGTTGACTTTCGGGGCCTGCCGTCATCAAATCGCAACAAATCAGGCAATAATGGCCGTCTCCCCTCGACGGCCAAATCCGGGAGGTAACAGCAATGAATACTCGTCCGTTTTTCGGTCTGGCCATCGCGGCCGCCACGGTTGTCTTCGCCGTTCCGGCGTCGGCGCAGGGCCAGCTCTCGCTCTACTGCTCGGTGCAGGAAGAGTGGTGCCGTCCGATGGCCGCCGAGTTCGAGCGCCAGACCGGCATCAAGGTCAACATGACCCGCAAGTCGTCGGGCGAGACCTATGCGCAGGTCAAGGCCGAGCGTCAGAATCCGCGCGGCGACGTGTGGTGGGGCGGTACCGGCGACCCGCACCTGCAGGCGGCCGAAGAGGGCCTGACGGTCGAATACAAGTCGCCGATGCTCAAGGATCTCTACGACTGGGCCGTCCGCCAGGCCGAGCTTTCGAAGTTCCGCACGGTCGGCATCTATTCGGGCGCGCTCGGCTATTCGTTCAACACGCGCACGCTCGCCCAGAAGGGCCTCCCGGAACCCAAGTGCTGGCGCGACCTCACGAACCCGGCCTACAGGGGCGAGGTCCAGGTCGCCGACCCGAACTCGTCGGGCACGTCCTATACGATGCTCGCGACGTTCGTGCAGATGTTCGGCGAGGAGCAGGCCTTCGACTTCATGAAGCTGCTTCACCGCAACATCAACCAGTACACGCGCTCGGGCGCCGCACCGGCCCGTTCGGCCGCGACCGGCGAATCGCTGATCGGCATCACCTTCCTGCACGACGCCGTCACGCAGGTCCTGGCCGGCGCACCGGTCAAGATCGTCGCCCCCTGCGAAGGGACGGGCTACGAGATCGGTTCGATGTCGATCATCAAGGGCACGCGCAATCTCGCCAACGCCAAGAAATTCTACGACTGGGCGCTGACGCCGGCGACGCAGGCCCTCGGCGAGAAGGCCAATTCCTTCCAGATTCCTTCGAACAAGAACTCGAAGGTTCCGGATGCGGCACCGAAAATGCAGGACATCACGCTGATCCAGTACGACTTCCAGCGCTTCGGCGGCTCGGCCGAGCGCGAACGTCTGCTGCAGCGTTGGGGCAAGGAAGTGCGCAGCGGCTCGTAAGCCGCTTCGCCTTCTTCAAAGAACGGGGTTAGTTCGGAATGCGGCGGCTCGTCGGGTTTTGGTTCTTCCTTGCGGCCGTCGCATTCTTCTTCCTCCCCTGGCAGCTGCAGGAGGAAGGGTTCTTCGCGTTCGAGTGGCTCGCCAGCTATCCCGACGAACGCACCGCTTCCGGGTTTTTCTACGCGATATCCGACCGTCCGTGGCTGTGGGTGGTCCTCCTTCCTGTTCTCGCCGGCGGCGGCGCGCTTTTCTTCGACCGTGCCGATCCGCGTTTCGGGCGGAAGCTGATCTGGGCCGGCGTTCTCGGCATCGCCTATACGCTTCTCCAGGGATTCGCGATCGGCCTTCAGGGGCTGGGATGGTCGTCGCTCGTCGCCGTCTTCGGCGAAATCGACGTCCAGCAGTTCGGCTTCGGCTGGGGCGCCACGCTCATCCTGTCGGCGTTCCTCGTGTGGATCTCGCTGGGCGTCGCCGCTCTCGGCCACTTCCGGGGCGACGCGTTCGTATCGGGTGGCGTGGTCGTGTCGAGCGCGCTGATCATCGCGTTCGTCTTCTATCCGATCGCGACGATGCTGTTCGGTGCCGTGACGGACGAAGAAGGGCACCTGGCGCTCGACCTGTTCGTGCGCCGGCTGCTGGCGGACGACATCTGGAGCGTCGCCTGCCTGACCGGGGGTACACGCTGCGGCGTGATGTTCAACACCATCCTGATGGGCACGCTGACGGGCTTCCTGTCGACGATGATGGGACTCGGCTTCGCGCTGGTCGTCGTGCGCACGCAGATGCCCTACCGCAAGCTGATGCGCGCGCTGACGATCCTGCCCATCATCACGCCGCCCTTCGTGATCTCGCTCGCCATCGTCGTTCTGTTCGGGCGCACGGGCATCGTCACGTGGTTCCTCGAATACGCCTTCGGCATTCCGCCGGCGCGCTGGATCTACGGCCTGCCGGGCGTGCTGATCTCCCAGCTCCTCTCGCAGATTCCGGTCGCCTTCCTCGTCATGATCGGCGTGGTCGAGGGGATCAGCCCGTCGCTGGAGGAGGCCTCGCAGACGCTCGGCGCCTCGCGCTGGCAGACCTTCCGTACCGTCACGTGGCCGCTGCTGCGCCCGGGCCTCGCCGCGGCGTTCCTGCTCGGCTTCGTCGAAAGCCTCGCCGATTTCGGCAACCCGCTCGTCCTCGGCGGAAATTTCGACGTGCTGTCGACCAAGATCTTTTTCGCCATCGTCGGCGCGCAGCACGATCCGGGGCGTGCCGCGATGCTCGCGATCCTGCTTTTGTCGCTCACGCTGGGCGCCTTCTGGATCCAGATGCGCTGGCTCGGCAAGCAGAGCTACGTGACCGTCACCGGCAAGGGCGATTCCGGCCTTGCGGCCGAACTGCCCTCGACGCTTCGCCGCATCCTCTACTGGACGACGATCCCGTGGGCGGTCTTCACGCTGATCACCTATGCCATCGTCATCGTCGGCGGCTTCGTGCACGACATCGGCCGCTTCGACATGACGTTCACGTGGCGCCACTATCTCGACGCGTTCCGGATCGAGCAGATCGACCGCGGCCTGTTCTTCTCGGGCTCGGCGTGGGACTCGCTGTCGACGACCGTGCAGGTTTCGGCCATCTCGGCGCCGCTGACGGCCGCTCTCGGCCTGCTCGTCGCCTACCTGCTCGCGCGCCAGCGCTTCGCCGGCCAGCGCACGTTTGAATTCATGACGATGCTGTCCTTCGCCATCCCGGGCACGGTCGTCGGCGTATCCTACATCCTCGCCTTCAACATCCCGCCGCTCGAGATGACGGGGACGGGGCTGATCCTCGTCATCTGCTTCGTCTTCCGCAACATGCCGGTGGGCGTGCGCGCCGGCATGGCCGCATTGGCGCAGATCGACAAGAGCCTCGACGAAGCCTCGCTGACGCTGGGGGCGCGCACCGGGCAGACCGTCTGGCGCGTCGTAATGCCGCTGTTGCGCCCGGCCATCGTGGCCACGCTCGTCTTCAGCTTCGTGCACGCCATGACCGCGGTTTCCGCCGTCATCTTCCTGACGAGCGCCCGGCACAACATGGCGACGGCCTACATCGTCGGCCGGGTCGAGGCGGGCGAGTTCGCGCTCGCCATCGCCTATTCCTCCGTGCTCATTCTCGTGATGGCGCTCGCCATCGTCCTGATCCAGCTCGTCGTCGGCAAGCGCCAGCTCGGTCGCCGCGGCCAGCAGGTCGCCGCCTTCGGCGGACATTGAGGGTTCCATGACCAAGAGCTTCAAGAAGGGACCGGCATCGGTCGAGTTCCGCAACGTCGTGAAGCGCTACGGCACCGTGGCGGCCGTCGACGACGTGTCGTTCACGGTCGAGCCGGGCACGCTCGTCACGCTGCTGGGGCCGTCGGGCTGCGGCAAGACGACGACGCTGCGCCTGGTCGCCGGGCTCGAGATCGCGACCGAGGGCCAGATCCTGATCGGCGGGGCCGACGTCACGCGCCTGTCGGCGGCCGACCGCGACGTTTCGATGGTGTTCCAGTCCTACGCGCTGTT
>JAEUKY010000262.1 GCA_016794005.1 Rhodospirillales bacterium | reverse complement strand
CCGCACGCGATCATCGCCAGCGGCGTGGCGTTCATCACCAGCGACATCACGCTGTAGGCGACGATGCCCGAGAAGATCGCGACCGCGGTCCTGGGCTGCGACAGGATCACGGGCAGCGGGCGCGTGGCGCCCGAGCGTTCGTCGCCGCTCGGCACCGGGATGTCGACGAACTGCACGACGAGGAGTGCGATCACCGACACGAACGCGAGGGCGACGAACGAGCCCACGAACGCGACCGGAAGGAAAAGATCGTGCGTGGCCTTGGCAAGTTCCGGCCCCACGACGCCCGCGACGACGCCGCCGGCCAGCACGTAGCTGATCGCCTTGCTGCGCGCGGCCGCCGGCACGCCGTCGGCCGCCGCGAAGCGGTAGAAAAGCCCGACACCGTTGTAGACGCCGTTCAGCATGCTGCCCACGCAGAACAGCAGGAACGATCCGTCGAAGATGCCGTAGACGCACACCGCCTGGCCCGCGAGTCCGAACAGCGCGCCGCCCGTGAAGCCCGCACGCCGGCCATAGCGCTTCATCAGGAACGAGGCCGGGAACGTCGTCAGCATCGCGGCAAGCTGCATGAGCCCGACGGGAAGCGTGGCCAGCGACTTGTTCTCCGCCAGCATGTGGCCGACGAGGGCCGCTTCCGCGATCATCGTCGAGGTTCCGATCATGACCAGCGCCTGCGCCACCGCCAGAACGGTGACGTTGCGGCGCGTCCGGTCGGACGTCTGCACGGCTGTATCCATGTTCCCTTTTCCGGCTCTCAGCTTCCGATGCGCCGTTCGAGCACGCGCTCGAACACGATGTCCTCGATGATGCCTTCCTTGCCGAGGATCTTGGCCGAGGAGGCGAGCATCCGGCGCTTGGCGCGCTCGCGGTCGAAACTGTCGCCGCGCGAGGCGACGTCGTTCAGGTCGTAGACATAGGCGTTCTGCAGCCGGTCCATGGCGCCGCGCACGACGTCGATGTCTTCCTTGCGCGCGATGCGCAGCTTGATGAGCAGCGCGTAGTGGCGGCGGACCTGGTCGCCCTGGATCGCGGGCACGAGCATGCGCGGCAGGAATATCTCGGCACCCGCGTCGTCGATGATGGGGCCTTCCGCAGGCTTGTCCTGCGCACGCAGCGGAGCCGCGGCGAGGCAGAGCAGAATCGCGAGGGCGGTGCGGCGGCGCATCGGGCGACTATGTACCAGCCTCAATAGTGGGTAAAGCCCGCTTGGGCCAGACGCAGCACCCGGCTCTGGGAATCGACGATCCGGACCTTGCGATCCCGCCCAGCAAAATGCCCGATGCGCGCTACGGACGTGCCGGCCCTGCGCGCCGCGCGCATCACCGCCGCGCGTGCCGATGGCGGCGCGGCGAACAGCAGCTCGTAATCGTCGCCGCCCGCGATCGCGGTCCGTCGCAGACGAGCGTCGAGGGCGATGGCCGCCTGCGCGGCGCCCGAGAAGGGAACGGCGTCGAGCTCGATCGTCGCACCCACGCGCGAGGCGTCGCACAGATGGCCGAGATCGGCGGCAAGCCCGTCGGACACGTCCATCGCGGCGTGCGCGACCCCGACGAGCGCCCGGCCCAGTGCAAGCCTCGGCTGCGGAACGCGATAGCGCGCCAGCAGCGCCTTGCGGTGCGCGGCCGGCAGTTTCGCAAGATTGCCCGACGCGACCAGCAGTCCCAGCGCGCCGTCCCCGATGCTGCCGGAAACCCAGAGATCGTCGCCGGCCTTGGCGCCGTCGCGCCGGAGCATCGTGCCGCGGCGCATGCGCCCGAGCGCCGTGATCGCCACCGAAAAGGGCCCCGGGGTCGACGTGCTGTCGCCACCGAGCAGCGGGATGTCGAATGCCGCACCGTCCGCCGCAAGCCCGCGCGCGAAGGCGGCGAGTCGCGCGTCCGTCCAGCTTCGCGGCCGCATGATCGACAGGAAATAGCCGACGGGCCGCGCACCCTTCGCCGCGAGATCGGACAGGTTCGTGCGCAGCGCCTTGCGCGCGATGTCGGCGGGCGGGTCGGAATCGAAGAAATGGACGCCGGCGACGAGCGCATCCGCCGTGACGATCAATTCGTCTTTGCCCGAGAGCCGCAACCGGGCAGCGTCGTCCTTCAGGCCCAGTGCGGCGCGGTCGCCGCGCGCCAGCGGTGCGAACAGGGCGGCGATCGTCTCGAATTCGCCGCGCGCCATGCTCAGGCCCTGCCCGCCATCTCCTGCGGGCGGCGGTCCTTGGCGATGCGGTCGAGCACGCCGTTGACGAAGCCCGATTCCTGCGCCGCGTCGAAGGCGAGCGACAGGTCGACATAGGCGTCGATCGCCACGCGCGCCGGCACGTCGCCGCGCGCGAGCAGTTCGTAGGCGCCCGCGCGCAGGATCGCGCGGATGACGGGATCGATACGCTGCAGCGTCCAGCCGCGCGCGAGGGCCGGCACGATCAGCCCGTCGATCTCGGGCTTGCGCGACCACGCACCCTCGACGATGTCGGCGAAGAAGCCGGGTTCGGCATCCGGCCAGTCCGGTCCGCCGAAGCCCGGCTTCAGGCGGAAACGGCGGAACTGTTCGACGACGTGCTGCGGATCTTCGGCCGCGAACTCGATCTGGTAGAGGGCCTGCACCGCCGCGAGACGCGACGTGGTCCGGCCGTTCCGGGGCGCTCTGCCGCTCATGGCGCCAGCCGCAGGCCGCGCCTGTACGCGATCATCGCGAGGGCGGCCTGTGCGGCCCCTGCCCCCTTGTCGCCTTCGCTGCGCCGCGCGCGCGCCCAGGCCTGATCCATGTTCTCGACCGTCAGGATGCCGTAGCCGATGGCGAGCCCGCGCCGCACCACGAGATCCTGCAGGCCGCGCGCACTCTCGCCGCACACGTAATCGTAGTGGGAGGTTTCGCCGCGGATCACGGCCCCCAATGCGACGAACCCGTCGTAGGCGAGTACGCCCGGCACGCCGTGCCCGGCCATGTCGGCCATCGCGATGGCGCCGGGAATCTCGAAAGCGCCGGGAACCGCGACGCGCTCGGCACTGCCGCCGACCGCCTCGATCGCCGCGATGGCGCCGGCCGCCAGCTCGTCGGCGATATCGGCATAGAAACGCGCCTCGACGATCAGCAGGCGCGGCGGTGCCCCTGCGAAATCGGCCTTGGTCGGGGCGGTGAAGTCAGCGCGTCCGAACATCGATGCTCTTGTGCCCCACGATATTAAGTCCGTATCCCTCGAGCCCGACGATCGAGCGGCGGGAATTTGAAATCAGGATCATGTCGCGCACGCCGAGGTCCAGGAGGACCTGCGCGCCGATGCCATAGTCGCGAAGCTCACCGCCGCCGGCGGGTTTGGCGTCGCCCAGACGCGCGCGCACGCGGTCGGAAAGGCTCGTCGCACGCGGCTCGCGCAGCAGCACGACGACGCCGCGCCCGGCGTCGCCGATGGCGCGCATCGCGGCCTGCAGCGTGCCGGCCCGGCCCAGCGTGCGGTCGCCCAGCACGTCGTCGAGCACGTTGAGCGCGTGCATGCGCACCAGTACGGGATCGGGCGTCGAGATGTCGCCCTTCACCAGTGCGATGTGCTCGGCATATGCGGCCCGGTTCACGTAAACATGCATGCGCCAAGCGCCGCCATGCTCGCTCTCGAACGCCGTCTCCTGGACGCGCTCGATGATGCGGTCGTGCTTGCGGCGGAACGCGATCAGGTCGGCGATCGTGGCGACCTTGAGGCCGTGGAGCTGCGCGAACTGCACGAGGTCCGGCAGGCGCGCCATCGTGCCGTCGTCGTTCATGATCTCGCAGATCACGCCGGCGGGAATGAGGCCGGCCATGCGCGCGATGTCGACGGCAGCTTCCGTGTGGCCGGCACGCACGAGCGTGCCGCCGTCGCGCGCGACGAGCGGAAAGACGTGCCCCGGGCTGACGATGTCGCGCGCACCCTTGCCTGGATCGATCGCGACCTGGATCGTGCGCGCGCGGTCGGCGGCCGAGATGCCCGTCGAGATCCCGTCGCGCGCCTCGATCGACACGGTGAAGGCGGTCTGGTGGCGCGAGGCGTTGTCGGCACTCATCAGCTTGAGGCCGAGCGTCTCGCAGCGCTCGCGCGTCATCGACAGGCAGATCAGGCCGCGGCCGTGCTTGGCCATGAAGTTGACGGCTTCCGGCGTGGCGAACTGCGCGGGGATCACGAGGTCGCCTTCGTTCTCGCGGTCCTCGTCGTCGACGAGGATGAACATGCGGCCGTTGCGCGCGTCCTCGACGATCTCGTCGATCGACGACAGGAATGCCACGTCGACCTTGCCGGTCTCGAGGATGCCCGTCTGCCGGTTGGATGGTTTGAATGCCACGGCCGCTCTCAGTTCCGTCCCAGGATGCGCGCAACATAGCGCGCGAGCGCGTCGACTTCCATGTTCACCCGGGCGCCGGCCTGCGTCCGGCCCAGCGTCGTCGCATTCCAGGTATGCGGAATGACGTTGATCCCGAAGCGCGCGGCGCCGTCCGGCCGGTCTTCGACCTCGTTGACGGTCAGCGAAATGCCGTCGATGGCGACCGAGCCCTTGGGGGCGAGATAGCGGGCGAACGCCTTGGGCGCCTCGAAGACCAGCCGGTGCGATCCCTGATCCGGCGTCACCGATACGAGTGTCGCCGTGCAGTCGACATGCCCCGACACGATGTGGCCGCCCAGCTCGTCGCCCACGCGCAGCGACGGCTCGAGATTGACCGCCGTCCCGACCTTCCATTCGCCGAGCGTCGTCTTCGACAGCGTTTCGGCCGACGCCTCGACCGCGAACCAGCCCAGCCCCTTGGCGACCGCCGTCAGGCAACAGCCCGAGCACGCGATCGAAGCGCCGATGTCGAATCGCGACGTATCGAGCGCGGTCTCGATCTCGAGACGCGTGTCGCTGGTGCGGGTGGCCGGTGCGAGCGACCGCACGCGGGCCTTGTCGACGACGATGCCGGTGAACATGGCGCGCAACTTATGTCGGACGCGTCCAGGTTTCCAGTACGTCCTCGCCGCATTCGGCGGTTTCCAGACGCGAAAAACGGGGGGCATCGGCGAGCCGGTCGACGCCGAACGCCGCAAGCGCCGGTATTCCGTCGCCGCCCAGCGCGATCCCGGCCCCGAAACGGACCAGCCGGTCGACGAGCCCGGCCTGCAGAAAGGCGCCGGCAAGCCGGCTGCCGCCTTCCAGAAGCACGCGCGTCAGGCCGCGCGCGCCCAGCGCCTTCGCGATATCGACGGGTGCCAGGTTGCCGTTCGCGTCCGGCGGGAGATAGACGAGTTCGACCCCGCAATCCGCCAGCACCTTGGCGCGCGCCGGCTCGACGTCGGCGCGCACGACGAACCAGGTCGGGTATTCGCGCGCGGTGCGCACGAGCCGTGCCGTCAGCGGCACGCGCAATCTTCCGTCGACGACGACGCGCACGCGGCGCGCGGCTTCGTAGCCGGGCAGCCGCACGTCGAGCATCGGATCGTCGGCGATCGCGGTTCCCGATCCAATCAGCACCGCGTCGTGTCCGGCGCGCATCGCGTGCGCGCGGGCGCGCGCGGCCTCGCCGGTGATCCAGCGGCTTTCGCCGCGATGCGTGGCGATGCGCCCGTCGAGCGACGTGGCGATCTTCAGCGTGACGAGCGGCCGGCCTTCGCGCACGCGCAGGAAGAACCCGGCATTGAGCGCGTCGGCTTCCTCGCGCAGCAGGCCGCTTTCGACCGATATCCCGGCGGCTTCGAGCTTCGCCAGCCCCTGCCCGGATACGCGCGGATCGGGGTCGACGGTCGCCGCGACGACGCGCGCGATCCCCGCCCCGATCAGAGCATCCGCGCAGGGCGGGGTCTTGCCGTGATGGCTGCAGGGTTCGAGCGAGACATAGGCGGTCGCACCCCGCGCCGCCGTCCCTGCCCGCTTCAGCGCCTCGGTTTCGGCGTGCGGGCGGCCGCCGGCTTGCGTCCAGCCGCGGCCGACGACGCCGTCGCGCACGAGAACGCAGCCGACCGCCGGATTGGGCCACACGTCTCCAAGACCGCGCCGCGCGAGAGCCAGCGCGGCGCGCATATGGGCCCGGTCGGCCTCACTCGTCGGAATCGCCGCCAAGCTTGCCGACGAAATCTTCGAAGTCCTTCGCTTCCCGGAAATTCTTGTAGACGGAAGCGAAGCGGATATAGGCGACGTGGTCGAGCGTACGCAGCGCGTCCATCACCATCTCGCCGACCACGGTCGAGGGAATCTCGCTCTCGCCGAGGCTTTCCAGGCGCCGCTGGATGCCCGACACGATGCGCTCGACGCGATCGGGTTCGACCGGACGCTTGCGCACCGCGTGCATCAGCGAGCGCAGGATCTTCTCGCGGTCGAACGGTTCCTTGACGCCGTTCTTCTTGACGATGGTCAGCTCGCGCAGCTGCACGCGCTCGAACGTGGTGAAACGCGACCCGCACGAAGGACAGAAGCGCCGGCGACGGATGGCCGAGCCGTCCTCCGTCGGGCGGGAGTCCTTCACCTGGGTGTCTTCATGGCCGCAAAACGGACAGCGCATCTTCGGGGCGTTCCCTTCGTCTTGTTCTTAAAGTCCGCGGTAGATCGGAAAGCGGCGGGCGAGTTCGCCCACCTTGGCGCGCACCGCGGCCTCGACCGCCGCGTTGTCGCCGCTGTTGGAATTGGCGAGGCCGTTCAGCGTCTCGCCGATCAGGTCGGCGATCTGGCGGAACTCGGCCGGGCCGAAGCCGCGCGTGGTGCCCGCCGGCGTGCCCAGACGCACGCCCGACGTGACCATCGGCTTTTCCGGATCGGCCGGGATGCCGTTCTTGTTGCAGGTCAGGCCGGCGCGCTCGAGGCTCTTCTCGGCGACGTTGCCGGTCAGCTTCTTCGGGCGCAGGTCGACGAGCATCAGGTGGCTGTCGGTACCGCCCGAGACGATCGCGAAGCCGTGCTCGACGAGGCGACCGGCCATCGCGCGCGCGTTCTCGACCACGCGGGCGGCGTAGGCCCTGAACTCGGGGCGCAGCGCTTCGCCGAACGCGACGGCCTTGGCGGCGATCACGTGCATAAGCGGGCCGCCCTGCAGGCCGGGGAAGACGGCGGAATTGATCTTCTTGCCGAGATCCTCGTCCATCGAGAGGATCATGCCGCCGCGGGGCCCTCGCAGCGTCTTGTGCGTCGTCGTCGTGACGACATGCGCATGCGGCAGCGGATTGGGATAGGCCCCGCCCGCGATCAGGCCGGCATAGTGCGCCATGTCGACCATCAGGTAGGCGCCGATCCTGTCGGCGACCGCGCGGAAGCGCGCGAAATCGATCTGGCGCGAATAGGCCGAGCCGCCCGCGATGATCAGCTTGGGCTTCAGTTCGAGCGCTTTGGCTTCCATCGCGTCGTAGTCGATGAGCTGGTTGTCCGCGCGCACGCCGTACGACACGGGCTTGAACCACTTGCCCGACTGGTTGGCGGGCGCGCCGTGCGTGAGGTGGCCGCCTTCGGCCAGCGACATCCCCATGAACGTGTCGCCCGGCTGCAGGAGCGCGAAGAACACCGCCTGATTCGCCTGCGCGCCCGAATGCGGTTGCACGTTCGCGAAGTTGCACCCGAACAGCTTCTTGGCGCGCGCGATCGCCAGCGCCTCTGCCTCGTCCACGTATTCGCAGCCGCCGTAGTAGCGCCGGCCCGGGTAGCCTTCGGCGTACTTGTTCGTCAGCACCGAGCCCTGCGCTTCCAGCACGGCGCGGCTGACGATGTTCTCGGACGCGATCAGCTCGATCTGGTCCTGCTGGCGCGCGAGTTCGCGGTCGATGGCGCCGCGGATTTCCGGGTCGCCGTCTTTCAGGCTCGTTCCGAAGAAGCGCTGGGCGAAATCTGATTCCATCGCGCGGGCGGGTTCGGCAGGCGGCATCGAAGCGGTATCCTCTTTCAGGCGAGCTTGGCGACGCGCCGCTCGTGGCGGCCGCCTTCGAATTTGGTCGACAGGAAAACCTTGAGACAGGCGCGCGCGACTTCGGGCCCGGTGACGCGGGCGCCGAGGACGAGCACGTTGGCGTCGTTGTGCTGGCGGCACAGACGCGTCGTCGTCTCGTCGTGGCAGAGCGCGGCGCGGATGTGGCGGTGGCGGTTCGCGGCGATCGAGATGCCGACGCCCGTGCCGCAGATCAGCACGCCGCGCGTGGCGCGCCCGTCCTTCAGTGCGGCGGCGAGGCGGTCGGCATAGTCGGGATAGTCGACGCTGTCGGCCGAGTTCGTGCCCAGATCCACGACGGCGATGCCGGCATCGGTCAAGTCCTTGGCCAGCAAGGCTTTGAGTTCGTATCCGCCGTGGTCGGCGGCAAGGGCGATGGCGTCCGTCATGATGGCGGCGACGCTACCATATGTCGTCGCGCTGTCACAATCCGCCCCCAAGGCGTTGCGATTTTTGGGCTTTTCGGACCCTAGGGCGTCCGGGCCGCGTTGCGGCGCAAGGCGGCCTCCAGCTTGCGCAGCGCGTTCGCCCGCAGCATCGCCTCGCCGCCATTCGACGGCCCGACGATCGAGACCTCGATGCCGGTCTCGCTGTCGATGGCGGTCACCTTCACGAAGGCGCCGATCCGGTGGAACTCGAAGAGCGCGTCGCGCGACATCGGCCGAATCCGCAGGCGATTGGAACGCACGATTCAAACATGCCCGCGCCGGCGGGGCAAAGGCACCCGGCCTTGCCCCGCCGGATATTTTAAGTCTAAAATATCTCGATGGAAGCCGCCCCGTTCACGGTCGAACTGCCGATCCGCTTCAGCCACACCGATCCGGCCGGGATCGTCTATTTCCCGAACTATTTCGACTTCTGCAACGGCGTGATCGAGGACTGGTACACGCGCGGCCTCGGCATCGACTATGCGCGCATGATCTTCGAGGAGCGCCGCTCCGCCCCCATCGTCCATGCCGAGTGCGATTTCTACGCGCCGTCGCTGATGGGCGACCGCGTGTCGTTCACGCTGCTTCTGGCGAAGATCGGCCGCACGTCGATCGACATGGAGATCTACGGCCATGTCGCCGGCACGCTGCGGCTGAAGGCGAACATCGTGACGGTGTTCATGGATCTCGACACGCGCAAAGCCGTTGCCCTTCCCGACGCCATGCGCCAGAAGTTCGAGGCCTATCGCAAGGCGTGCGAAGGCTGGAACCCGCCACCCAAGCCCGGAGCCTGACGATGAACCGCGCACTGCTTCCGCCGGGCTGGGACGCGCCGAAAGGCTACGCGAACGGCATCGCCGCGCGCGGCACGCAGGTGTACGTGGCCGGCCAGATCGGCTGGAACCCCGCCACGTCCGCCTTCGAGACCGACGACTTCGTCGGACAGGTCCGCCAGGCGCTGTCGAACATCGTCGACGTGCTGAAGGCCGCGGGTGCCGGCCCCGAGCATGTCGTGCGCCTCACCTGGTACGTCGTCGACAAGGCCGAGTACGCCGCGCGCCTGCGCGAGGTCGGCGACGCCTACCGCGCCACGCTGGGCCGCAACTTCCCGGCCATGACGCTGGTCGAGGTCAAGTCGCTGCTCGAGCCGCGCGCACGCGTGGAGATCGAGGCGACGGCCGTGCTTCCCGACTGACCCCGCCCTATACTCCCTTCCATCCCCTCACCGACCGGACATCCCGACATGAGCAAATCCGCCAAGGCCGAATTCAAGTGGGAAGACCCGTTCCTGATGGACGAGGATCTTTCCGAGGACGAGCGGATGATCCGCGACGCCGCGCGCGAGTTCTGCGAAGGCAAGCTGATGCCGCGCATCCAGAAGGCGTTCCGCGAGGAGAAGACCGACCGCGCGATCTTCAACGAATTCGGCGAGATGGGCTTCCTCGGCTCGACCATCGAGGGCTACGGCTGTGCCGGCACCTCGTACGTCGCCTACGGCATCGTCGCGCGCGAAGTGGAACGCATCGACAGCGGCTACCGCTCGATGATGAGCGTGCAGTCCTCGCTGGTCATGCACCCGATCCACGCCTACGGCACCGAGGCGCAGCGCCAGAAGTATCTTCCCAAGCTCGCGACCGGCGAGTGGGTCGGCTGCTTCGGCCTGACCGAGCCCGACGCGGGCTCGGACCCCGGCGGCATGACGACGCGCGCGAAGAAGACGAAGGACGGCTACGTCATCTCGGGCGCCAAGATGTGGATCTCCAACGCGCCGATCGCCGACGTGTTCGTCGTGTGGGCGAAGGACGACGCGGGCGACATCCGCGGCTTCGTGCTCGAGCGCGGCATGAAGGGCCTGACGACGCCGAAGATCGAAGGCAAGTTCAGCCTGCGCGCGTCGGTCACCGGCGAGATCGTCATGGACGAGGTGCACGTACCCGAGGACGCGCTGCTGCCGAACGTGAAGGGCCTGAAGGGCCCGTTCGGCTGCCTCAATCGCGCGCGCTACGGCATCGCGTGGGGTGCGCTCGGTGCGGCGGAGTTCTGCTGGCATGCGGCGCGCAAGTACACGCTGGAGCGCAAGATGTTCAACCGCCCGCTCGCGGCCAACCAGCTCGTCCAGAAGAAGCTCGCCGACATGCAGACCGAGATCTGGATCGGGCTCAATTCGTGCCTGACCGCCGGCCGCCTGATGGACCAGGGGCGCCTCGCGCCCGAGACGATCAGCCTCATCAAGCGCAACAGCTGCGGCAAGGCGCTCGACGTGGCGCGCGCCGCGCGCGACATGCACGGCGGCAACGGCATCATGGACGAGTACCACGTGATCCGGCACCTGATGAATCTGGAAACCGTGAACACCTACGAGGGCACGCACGACATCCACGCGCTGATCCTCGGTCGCGCGCAGACCGGCATCCAGGCGTTCATGTAAGGCGGCGGGCGCGCGGACATGCTCGGCGCGCTCACCCTCCTCCTCGTCTGCCAGGCGCTCGGCGAAGCCGTCGTGCGCCTCGCGGGCCTGCCGGTTCCCGGCCCCGTGATGGGCATGGTGCTGCTGTTCGGCTGGCTCGCGTGGAAAGGCGAAGTGCCCGAACCGCTGGCCCGGACCGCCGGCGGGCTGCTCGAACACCTGTCGCTGCTGTTCGTGCCGGCCGGCGTTGGCGTCGTGCTCTATCTCGATCTCGTCGCGGCCGAGTGGCAGGCGATCGCGGCCTCGCTCGTCGTCTCCACGCTCGCCACGATCCTCGTGACGGCCTTCGTGATGCGAAAGCTCGTCGGGCCGGCGGACAAGCCGTGAAGGACGAGCTGTTCCAGCTCTGGGTCTATCTCTCGACCACGCCGCTCGCGGGGCTGACGGTCACGCTCGTGGCCTATCAGATCGGTGCCGCGGTCTACCGGCGCAGCGGCGCCAACCCGGTCGCGAACCCGGTGCTCGTCGCGGTCGTGCTGCTCGTGGCGCTGCTGTGGGCGACGGGCACGCCCTATCGCACCTATTTCGAGGGCGCGCAGTTCGTGCACTTCCTGCTGGGCCCGGCGACGGTGGCGCTGGCGATCCCGCTCTACCGCCACTTCGCGACGATCCGGCGCTCGGCACTCGCCATCGCGGTGTCGATCGTCGCGGGCTCGGTCACCGCCATCGTCACGGCCGTGGGCACGGCGTGGCTGATGGGCGCTTCGTCGCGCACGTTGTTGAGCCTCGCACCCAAGTCGGTGACCACGCCGGTCGCGATGGGCATCTCCGAACAGATCGGCGGCCTGCCGTCGCTGACCGCGGTGCTCGTGATCCTGACCGGCATCCTGGGTGCGGTGTTCGCGACGTGGACGCTGAACGCGGCGGGTATTCGCGACTGGCGCGCGCGCGGGCTTTCCGTCGGCGTGGGTGCGCACGGCATCGGAACGGCGCGCGCCTTCCAGGTGAACGAACTTGCGGGCGCCTTCGCCAGCCTCGCGATGGGGCTGAACGCGCTGGCGACGGCGCTGCTGGTGCCGCTGCTTACTCGGCTGCCGTGGTGACCTGCGGCGCGTAGCCGCCCTGGCCGATGGCGCCGGTCCAGAACTGCTCCATGCGGCGCAGCGTCTGCTCGAGCAGCGCAAGATCCTGCGGCTTCACGGTCGTGCGCGTCAGTTCCTCGGCGTGGCGCTCGAACACCTTGTCGAGCAGGCCGTGCAGCTTGAGGCCCGAGGCCGTCAGCTTCACGCGCACCGAGCGGCGGTCGTGCGGGCTGCGGGCCTGCGAGATGTACTCGTTGTCGATGAGCTTCTTCAGATTGTACGAGACGTTCGAACCCAGATAGTAGCCGCGCTGCGTGAGCTCGCCGACGGTGAGTTCGTCCGGACCGATGTTGTACAGTATCAACGCCTGGACGTTGTTGATGTCGCGGATACCCATGCGGTCGAGTTCGAGTTTCACGACTTCGAGGAACTGCCGGTGCAGCCGCTCGACCAGCGAAACCGAATCCAAATAGTCTTTTTTCATCGACATAGAGTCGCCCCGCGAACACCCGGACACTTTTAGCAAAATACAGGCGAACCGGTTAAAAGGTCATTACTTACCTTGTAACGTCTTGATAATGGCCGAGAAATCCATCGAGCCGCGGCCGCCCGCAACCATCAATGCGTACAGGGCCTGTGCCGCCGCCCCCATCGGGATGGACTGGCCCGCCCCGTTCGCCGCCGCCTGGGCGAGCTTCATGTCCTTCAGCATCATGTCGGCGGTGAAGCCCGGCCTGTAATCGCGGTTGGCCGGCGACGTGGGCACGGGGCCGGGTACGGGGCAATAGGTCGTCATCGACCAGCACTGGCCCGACGACTTCGAACTGATGTCGAACAGCTTCTGCGCGTCGAGGCCGAGCTTCTCGGCGAGGCTGAAACCTTCGGCCACCGCGACCATCGAAATGCCGAGGATCATGTTGTTGCAGATCTTCGCCGCCTGCCCGTTGCCGGGCCCGCCGGCATGCACGATGGTCTTGCCCATCTGGGCGAGCAGCGGCTGCGCGCGCTCGAACGCGCGGGCACTGCCGCCGACCATGAAGGTGAGCGTGCCCGCTTCCGCCCCGCCCGTCCCGCCCGACACGGGCGCGTCGACCATGTCGAGACCGTAGCCCTCCGCCTTCTTCGCGACCGCGCGCGCGGTGTCGACGTCGATGGTGGAACAGTCGGCCAGCAGCGTGCCCTTCGCGCAGGCCGGCAGGATCTCGTCGTAGACGCTGCGCACGTGCGGACCGGCCGGCAGCATCGTGACGACGGTCTCGGCCCCCTTCACGGCTTCGGCCGCCGACTTGCACGCCGTGGCGCCCGCCGCCTCGACGTTCTTCGCGACCATGTCGAAGCCGCGCAGCGTGTGGCCGGCCTTGATCAGGTTGCGGGCCATCGGTCCGCCCATGTTGCCGAGGCCGATGAATGCGATGATGGCCATGACGCGTTTCCTTTCAGGAGGCTTGGCAGGGCGGTTCGGGGAAATTGACATTCTCCGGTTGTTTGTTCAGTATCCGGATGCGGCCGGGAGATCCGCCCTGTTCGGATCGCGAAAACTTGGTTTTTCCCCGACCGCACTTTTCCTGCTTCTGAATACAATTATAGGATGTTGTTTGCATCTTCTTTATCTCGATGAATCGGGGCACCCGGCCGACAATGCGCAGCGACATCTCGTTCTCGCCGGTTTGTCCGTATTCGAGCGTCAGGGGTACTTTCTTTCGCGCGAAATCGACCGCATAGCTGCGAGGTTCGACGCCGCCGCGCCGACGAAAATCGAACTGCACGCGGCGCCGATGCTGCAAGGACGCGGGATATGGAAAGCCGTCCCGCTCGCCGACCGGATGGCGGCGCTGTTCGATGCGCTCGACGTCATCGCCCGCGCACCGGAGAGCCTGCGTCTTTTCGCCGTCGCGGTCCACAAGGCGAGCTACGACGCCGACCCGATGCATGTCGCGTTCGAAGCGGTGTTCCGCCATGTCGAACGCGGCGACGACCGCTTCTTCCGGATCATCAAAGGCAAGTTCGATCAGGACGCCGGGCGGGTTCACGGTTTCGCGCATCTCTATCGCCCTCCTGCGGTCTGAGCCGGTCCGCATCTCAATCCACGAATGTCAGCTCGTCGCCGTCGGCGAGCGGTGCGAAATAGCGCGCCACGTCCGCCGCACTCACTTCGGCGAGCGTCGCCGGCTTCCATTTGGGTGCGTGATCCTTGTCGATCAGCACGGCGCGGATCCCTTCGTAGAAATCGTCCGCGGCCATGCAGCGCTGCACGAGGCGGAACTCCATGCGCAGCGCGTCCTCGATCGACAGACCCGCCCCTTCTTCGAGCTGGCGCAGGCTGACCTTCAGGCTCGTCGGGCTCATCTTGCGCAGGCGCGCGGCAAGCTTGGATGCCCACTCGCTTCCCTCGGCGTCGAGCGCCGCGAGGATGCCTTCGACGGTGCGAGGCGCGAAGCACCGGTCGATCTGCGCCTGCAATGCAGGCAGCGTTGCCGGACCGGGATCGGAATGGAAGCGTTTCAGCACGACGTCCGCGCTCTCGGACTCCAGTGCCTTGATGAGGTCGGGCAGTTTGGCGCTTTCCACGTAATGCGTGGCTAGCCCCAGATGCAGCATGTCGGCCGCCTTGATGCGCTCGCCCGTCAGGCCGAGGAAATCGCCCATGCGGCCCGGCAGGCGCGGCAGGAAGAACGAGCCGCCGACGTCCGGGAACAGGCCGATGGCGCTTTCCGGCATCGCGAACAGCGTGCGCTCGGTCGCCACGCGATAGCGCCCGTGCACCGACAGGCCCACGCCGCCGCCCATGCAGATGCCGTCGACGATCGACACGATGGGCTTGGGGAAGCGCGCGAGGCGGCGGTTGAGCCGGTATTCCTCGAAGAAGAAATCGCGCGTCAGCGGATCGGCCCTGCCGCTGCGCTTGGCCGCGAGGCCCGCATCGCACACCGCGCGCACGTCGCCGCCGGCGCAGAACGACTTGCCGCCGTCGCCCCACTGCACGACGTGGCGCAGGTTCGCGTCCTTCGCCCAATCGGCGAGCGTGGGTTCGTAGGCGCGGATCATGCCCAGCGTCAGCGCGTTGAGCGCCTTGGGACGCGTGAAGACGACGAAGCCGCCGATGCCCGTCCGCCTGAAACTGATTTCGTCGGTGCCGCGGTCGGTCAAGCCATGTCTCCGTCGTGTTGGAATCCGTCGCCGGTTTCGATACGGTATCGCGCCTGTCGGGTCAAAGGGAGACGGTCGAGATGCAAGTCCACGGACGCTATCCGCGCACGCGCCTGCGCCGCAACCGCCGCGACGCCTGGTCGCGCGCGATGGTGGCCGAAGCGCGCCTGTCGCCCGCGGACCTGATCTATCCGATCTTCGTGTGCGAAGGAAAAGGCAAGCGCACGCCGGTCGCCTCGATGCCGGGTATTTCGCGCCTGTCGGTGGACGAGGTCGCGAAGGACGCGCGGCGTGCGGCGAAGCTCGGGATTCCGGCGGTGGCGCTGTTTCCCTACACGCCCGCCGACCGGAAATCCGAGGACGGCGAGGAAGCGCTCAACCCCGACAATCTCGTCTGCCGCGCGGTGCGCGCGATCAGGAAGGCCGCTCCCGAGCTGGGCATCGTGTGCGACGTCGCCCTCGACCCCTACACCACGCACGGACAGGACGGGCTGGTGCGCGACGGCTACGTCGTCAACGACGAAAGCATCGACGTGCTCGTGAAGCAGGCGCTGGTGCAGGCCGAGGCGGGCTGCGACGTGATCGCGCCGTCCGAGATGATGGACGGGCGTATCGGCGCCATCCGCGACGCGCTTGATGCCGACGGCTTCGGGCATGTGCGCATCATGAGCTACGCCGCGAAATACGCGTCGGCCTATTACGGGCCGTTCCGCGACGCGGTCGGCTCGGGCAAGTCGCTGGGCAAGGGCGACAAGCGCACCTACCAGATGGACCCGGCGAACGGCGACGAGGCGATCCGCGAGGTCGCCTTCGATCTCGACGAAGGGGCCGACATGGTGATGGTGAAGCCGGGCCTGCCCTATCTCGACATCGTGCGGCGCGTGAAGGAGACCTTCAAGGTGCCGACCTTCGCCTACCAGGTGTCGGGCGAATACGCGATGCTGCAGGGGGCGATCGAGCGCGGCTGGATCGACCGCAAGGTCGTGCTCGAAACGCTGCTGGCGTTCCGGCGCGCGGGTGCGGACGGCATCCTCACCTACTTCGCGCTCGAGGCGGCCGAAGCGCTGCAAAAATGACGAGACGGGAACCGGTGTTGACGGTTGTTGACCGTCAACAAAGGTTTTGTTTCTTATCAATCCCTTGCGAGTTGACCGTGACAAGAAATCGCTCCGTCAAGCAAGTTTTACGGTGAAAATCTCCGGACTTTAAACCCGGAATGCCGCCCGGGATTGGGCGTCACGCGGTCGATATAGGATTATTTGGTTCGCAAATCAAGCGCGATCCGGCGCCCGTTTACCCTTTCGCGGGGCGCCCCCGACCCGCTAGCTTGTCTCAAAATTGTAACAGGGAGGATTCGATGCGCATCGTCACCGCTTCATTCGTCGCCGGCCTGCTTGCCGCCGGCATCGCCTTCGGCACGGACGAGGCCGCCGCACAGGCGCAGGCCTGCACGAACCGCGGCGATCTCGACCAGCTCTATTGCGACGGCAACGGCGATCTCGTCGCCGACGTCCCGACCGACAAGAGGAAACTGCGCAATCCGTCCACCATCGTCTTCGCCTACACGCCGGTCGAAGACCCCGCCGTGTACGAGAACATCTTCCGTCCGTTCACGGACCATCTCGCCAAGTGCACGGCCAAGAAGATCGTGTACTACCCCGTCCAGTCGAACTCGGCCCAGATCGAGGCGATGCGCTCCGGCCGCCTGCACGTGGCGGGCTATTCCAGCGGCCCGACGGGCTTCGCCGTGAACATGGCGGGCGCCATCCCGTTCGCCGCGAAGGGAACGGCGGGCGAGTACCGCTCCTATCGCCTCGCCTTCATCGTCAAGGCCGAGAGCCCGTTCCAGAAGCTGGCCGACCTCAAGGGCAAGAAGGTCGCGCATACGTCGGCGTCGTCGAATTCGGGCAACCTCGCCCCGCGCGCGCTGTTCCCCAACGAAGGCCTGACGCCGGAGAAGGACTACCAGGTCGTCTATTCGGGCGGGCACGACAAGTCGGTGCTGGGCGTCGTGTCGGGCGATTTCGACGGCGGTGCCGTCGCTTCCGACGTGCTCGAGCGCATGATCGTGCGCGGCACCATCAAGAAGGAGCAGATCCGCGTCATCTACCAGAGCGCGCCGTTCCCGACCTCGTCCTTCGCCTACGCGCACGATCTGGAACCGGCGCTGGCCGAGAAGATCAAGAAGTGCTTCTACGACTACCGCTTCACGCCGGAGATGACGAAGGAGTTCAACGGCGACGACCGCTTCTTCCCGATCACCTACAAGAAGGACTGGGAAGTGATCCGCACGGTCGCGGCGGCGAGCGGCACGCCCTACAACAAGGCGCAGTACGACAAGGAAACCGCGCAGGAAAAGGCGGACGAGGTCAGGCGCGCCCAGCAGCGTCTCCAGCAGCAGCAACAGGAACAGAAGAAACCGTGACATCGGTCGAGGTGAAGGCGGGAGCGGCCGGCGGATCGCCGGACCGCTCCCTTCGCATTCAGGGGCTGCGCAAGGAATACGTGCGCGGCACGCCCGTGCTGCGCGACGTGTCGATCGATTTCGCGGGCAAGGGCATGACCGCGATCATCGGCCCGTCGGGGACCGGCAAGAGCACGCTGATCCGCTGCGTGAACCGGCTGGTCGAACCGACCGCCGGCAAGATCCTGTTCCAGGGGCAGGATCTGGCGGCCCTGCGCGGGGCGGCCCTGCGCGCCGCGCGCCGGCGCATCGGCATGGTGTTCCAGGAGTACAACCTGGTCGAACGGCTGACCGCGATCGAGAACGTGCTGTGCGGCCGGCTGGGCTACGTGTCGGCGTGGCGCGCGTGGCTGCGCCGCTATCCGCAGGAAGACATCGACGGCGCCTTCGAGCTGCTCGAAGCCGTCGGTCTCGCCGACCGGGCCGGCCAGCGCGCCGACGCCCTTTCCGGCGGCCAGCGCCAGCGCATCGGCATCGCGCGCGCGCTCATGCAGCGCCCCGACCTGCTGCTGGCCGACGAGCCGACCTCTTCGCTCGACCCCAAGACGTCGGTCGAGATCATGGAACTGATGGTCGAGCTTGCGGGCAAGCGCGACATCCCGATCGTCGTCAACATCCACAATGTCGAGCTAGCCAAGCGCTTCGCCCAGCGCATCGTCGGCATGACCGGCGGCTCGGTCGTGTTCGACGGCAGGCCCGACGAGCTGCGCGACGAGCACCTGAAGGCCATCTACGGCGGCGAGGCGTGGCTTTGAGCGCCGCCGCCACGCGCCGCGCCCCCTTCCCGGCCAACTGGCCGGCACGCCTCGCATGGGCGGGGCTTGCGGCCTACACGGTCTATGCCGCCTCGCTCTTCGAGCTCACATGGACGCGCTTCCTCGTCGGCATCGACAACGGGGCGCGCTTCTTCGACCGGATGTTCCCGCCGCTGATGGGCAAGTGGGACCTGCTGTGGCGCGGCATGTCGGAAAGCGTCGAGATCGCGCTGATCGCGACGTTCCTGGGCGTGCTGATCGCGATGCCGGTGGGCCTGCTCGCCGCGCGCAACCTGATGCCGGCCTGGGTCACGTGGGGTGCGCGCGGCCTGATCGCGATGTGCCGCAGCTTCCATCCGATGATCGTCGCCATCCTGTTCGTGAAGGCGGTCGGGTTCGGGGCGCTGGCCGGCATCATGGCGCTGATCGTCTCGTCGATCGGCTTCATCGCCAAGCTCTTCGCCGAGGCGATCGAGGAAATCTCGCTCAAGCAGGTCGAGGCGGTGCGCGCGACCGGGGCAAGCTTCGCCAACGTGCTGCTGATGGCGGTGGTGCCGCAGGTGCTGGCGCGCTTCATCGGCTTCGCGACCTACCAGCTCGATTCAAACCTGCGCAACTCGACGATGGTGGGCATCGTCGGCGGCGGCGGCATCGGCGCCACGCTGTTCACGGCGTTCCAGCGCTTCGACTACGACTTCGTGCTGACGATCCTGATCACGATCATCGCCCTCATCATGATCGGCGAGGTCGTGTCGGGCTGGGTGCGGAGGACGTTCCAGTGACGGCCGCCGCGCGCGTCTGGCACCGCTTCACGCCGCAGCAGCGGCTGATGCGCTACGCCTTCTACCTGATCGCGGTCGCCGCCCTCGTGCAGAGCGTGCGCACGGTCGAGATCATCCCCGAGTTCCTCGAAGACGCGCCCGCGCAGATCGTCGACCTGTTCGCGCGCATGTGGCCGGTGGACTGGAGCTACTATCCCAAGACCGTCCACGCGGCGCTGATCGAGACGCTGCACATCGCGACGCTGGGCACGATCCTCGCCCTCGGTCTCGCCTTTCCGGTGGGCCTGATGGCGGCGACGAACATCACGCGCTGGCCGGCGGTGCGGCTATTCGCGAAATTCATCCTCGTGTCGTCGCGGTCGGTCAATTCGCTGGTCTGGGCGCTGCTGTTCGTCGCGATCTTCGGGCCCGGCGCGCTGGCCGGCACGCTCGCCATCGCGTTCCGCTCGATCGGCTTCGTGGGCAAGCTGCTGGCCGAAGCGCTGGAGGAAGCCAATCGCGGCCCGGTCGAAGCGCTGGTCGCGTCGGGGGCGCCGGCCCCCACCGTCTTCCTCAAGGCCTACTGGCCGCAGGTGCAGCCCTCGTTCTGGTCGATCGCGCTGTTCCGCTGGGACATCAACATCCGCGAGTCCGCCGTGCTCGGCCTCGTGGGTGCCGGCGGCATCGGCATGGCGCTCGACGACGCGCTCAGCCTGCTCTACTGGGACCAGGTGGCGCTGACGCTGCTGACGATCTTCTCGGTCGTCATCGCGGCCGAGATCGTCGTCACCTATATCCGCAGCCGGATCCTCTAGCCCCAAGGCCCCGTGCGGTTGCGCCCGGCGAAGAGCGGCACGTCGCGCCGCTTGAAGAACGGCAGAAGCACGAGCCCGGCCACGAAGCCGCCGATATGCGCCCACCACGCCACGCCGCCGGCGTCGGGGTCGGCCATCAGGCCGTTGGCGAGCTGCACGACGATCCAGAAGCCCAGCACGAAATAGGCGCGCAGCCACGCGAAGCGGAAGAACGCGAAGCTGTAGACGTTCGCGTGCGGGTGCAGCAGCAGATAGGCCGCCAGCACGCCCGACACCGCGCCCGACGCGCCGATCATCGGCACTTCGGAACTGAAATCGACCAGCGCCTGCGACAGCGCCGCCGCGAAGCCGCAGGCGAGATAGAAAAGCGCGAAGCGCACGCGCCCCATCGAATCCTCGACGTTGTTCCCGAACGTCCAGAGGTAAAGCATGTTGCCGGCCACGTGCATGAAGCTGCCGTGCAGGAACATGGAGCTGACGACCGTCAGCCACGGGTCGAGCGTGGGGATGTCGGGCGTCAGCTCGGCCGTACCGCCCAGCACCGCCGGGATCATGCCGTAGCCGAGCACGAAGGCGATGCCCGCACGCTCGTCGAGCGAGAGCTGGTAGAAGAACACGAGCGCGTTCGCCGCCACGCACGCCGCCGTCAGCACCGCGAAATGGCGCGTCGGGTTGTCGTCGTGCAGCGGAACGAGAAGCAAGTTCGGCTATTCGAGGATGAAACGCATGACCGTGCCGATCTGGTCGGGCGCCATCAGGGCGGGCGCGTGCCCGCAGCCGGCGATCTCGACCGCGTCGCAGTTGGGCTTCTTGGCCATGCGCAGCAGCGTCTCGCGCAGCAGCAGGTCGGAATCGGCCCCCCGCAGCGCCAGCACGGGCACGCGCAGCTGGTCCCAGAAGGCCCACAGCGCCAGATCGTCGGCCGGGCGGTCCTGGAACGGCTTGCCGATCGCCGGGTCGTAGCGCAGGCGAAGGTTCCCGTCGCCGGACTCCTCCGCGCTGTGGAAGGCCAGATGCATCCATTCGGCGTCGGTGAGCTGGCCGAAGGGCGCATGCACCTTGCGCAGATAGGCCTCGACCTGGCCGAAATCCTCGAAGCGCGGATCGCGGCCCACGTAGTTGCCCAGCCGCTGGAGGGCCGCCGCCGGGATGAACGGGCCCACGTCGTTGAGCACGAGCCGGCGGATGAAATGGCCGCGCTGGGCGGCGAGCAGCATGCCGATCAGCCCGCCCATCGACGTGCCGACCCAGTCGACCTTCTCCACGTTCAGGCGCGCGTAGAGGGCGGAGACCGTCTGCATGTAGATCGGGTAGGCGTAGTCGTCGGGCTTGGGCAGCCAGTCGGACGCGCCGCGCCCCGGCATGTCGGGGCAGACGACGCGGCAGTCGGCCTCGCCCAGCGCGCGCGCGAGCGCGTCGAAGTCGCGGCCGTTGCGCGTGAGGCCGTGCACGCAGAGGACCGTACGCGCCGCGTTTTCCGGGCCCCATTCGGTCCAGGCGAGACGGAAAAATCCGGCGGGCCCGAGGACGGGCATCGAGTGGGCGCGAGGCGTCATCGACGACCGTTCTACCCCGCCGGGGCGCCTATGGACAACCATGCGCTGGTGCCCGTACAAACGCGCGCGAGAAACCCCCGCCGGACACGTCGATTCCCCATGCCCGCGCTTTCGGCCCGCGCCCAAGGCTACCTCTACGCATTGGCGGCACCCGTGTGCTGGTC
>JAEUKY010000239.1 GCA_016794005.1 Rhodospirillales bacterium | reverse complement strand
CCGAACGAGCCGCCGACATTGCCGGTCAGCACGCGCACCTTGTCGGCAGGCACCTTCAGGATGTCGGTGGCGATCGAGTTGCGCAGGCCGAACACGCCCTGGCTGCCGACATTGATCGTCCAGCGGCCGGCGGCGGGATCGTACTCGGCGATCGCCGAGCGCGGTTCCATCGCGTTGACGACGATGCGCGAGTTGGTCAGCGGCAGGCGCGCCACGTGGGCGGCCTTCGCGAAAGCGGCCGCGACCTTTTCAGAATCGCCGTAGTGATAGTCGAGCGCCACGTTGCCGGGCGCATCGTCGTAAAGCTGCGGGGCGCCGGGTTCGGCGGCGAGGCTGGCTTGCGTGACCGCCGGCAGCGGATCGATGTCGGGTTCGACCGCCTCGGCCGCGTCCTTGGCCTCGATCGCGGTGCGGGCGACGACGAAGGCGATCGGATCGCCGACGAAGCGGACCTTGTCGACCGGAAGGGCCGGACGGGCCGGCTGGAGCATCATGTTGCCGTCGCGGCTTTTCAGCGCCATCGAGCATTTGAGCGTGCCGTATCCGGCCGCCTGCAGGTCGGCGCCCGTATAGACGCCGAGCACGCCCGGCATCGCGCGCGCGGCCTCCGTCGAAATTCCCTTGATGACGCCGTGCGCGTAGCGGCTGCGCACCATCACCGCATAGGCCTGCCCCGGGACGTTCATGTCGTCGGTGTAGCGGCCTTCGCCGCGCAGCAGCTTGGGGTCTTCGGTGCGCGAGACGGGCTGTCCGACGGCGTACTTCGCAAGGGCCATTTTCGTGGCGGGATCGATCGCGTTCATCGGGATTCCGGGCCTGTTTTCGGGGGTATCGGATCGAGGGCCCCCGAAGATAGTTCGCCCGCGACCGCATTGCCATTATCTTGGCCTGCATGGAGACAATTCATCCGCGCGTGACGATCGTTACGGGTGCCGCCAGCGGCATCGGCCGGGCAACCGCACTGGCGCTTGCCAGCCCGAATGCCGGGCTTGTCCTGCACACCGGACGCAACGAGGCGGGCCTGGCCGAAACGGCCGCGCTCGCCCGCGTACGCGGCGCCATGGTCGAGACGCGCCTTGGCCCCGTTTCGGCGCGCGCGACGGCCGAATCGCTTGTCGAAGCCGCGCGCACGCGGTTCGGCCGGCTCGACGCATTGGTCGCGGCCGCCGGCAAGGCCGACCGCGGCGGGGCCGTCGGCCTCGACGCGGCCCGCCTGGCGACGGCGACGGCGGATTCGGCGCAAGGCTTCCTCGACCTCGTCCAGGCGGGCCTGACGCTGCTCGAAGCGGGCGAAAGCCCGCGCATCGTCGCCGTCTCGTCCTATGTGGCGCACGTCCAACGCGCCGATCTGGGCCTGTTCGCCGCATCGGCCGCCGGTCGCGCCGCCCTCGAGGCGCTGGTGCGCAACCTTGCGGCCGAACTCGCCCCCAAGGGGATCGCCGTCAATGCCGTCGCCCCGGGCCTGACGAAGAAGGATCCGGGAAAGAAGAGCGCGCTTTCGCCCGAAGCCGTCGCCGCCCTCGAAGCCGCGATCCCGATGGGAAGGCGTGCGGAACCGGCGGAGATCGCCGCCGTCATCGCCTTCCTCGCCTCGCCCGCCGCATCGTACGTGACCGGGCAGGTCGTGCGCGTGGACGGCGGCCTCGGCTAGGCGTGCAGCAGCGTGGCGGCCGACTTCGCGATGCGCCCGATCGCCGCGTCGAGCGTGTCGAACGTCTTGGCGAAGCAGAAGCGCACGACGCTGCGCTGGCTCGCGTCGGCATAGAACGCCGAAACCGGGATCGCCGCCACGCCGGCCTCGGCGACCATGCGCCGGCAGAAGGCCGCGTCGTCGGTCAGCCCGAGCGGGCCGAGATCGACGTTGAGGAAATAGGTGCCCGCACTCGGCAGCACCGAGAAGCCCGCCTGCGTAAGCCCGCGCTGCAGATGGTCGCGCCGGTCCTGCAGGTCCTTGCGCATCGCGTCGAAATGCGCGGCCGGCTTGTCGAGCCCGTAGGCGACGGCCGTCTGCAGGTTCGGCGGCGTGGTAAAGGTGATGTACTGGTGCGCCTTGGCGAGCACCTTCATCACCGCGGGTGCGGCGACGACGAAGCCGACCTTCCAGCCGGTCAGGTTGAAGATCTTGCCGGCAGAGCCGATCTTGACGCTGCGCTCGCGCAGGCCCGGCACGGCGAGGACGGACACGTGCCGCTGCCCGTCGAAGATCACGTGCTCCCACACTTCGTCCGAGATGACGACGGCTTCGGTGCCCGCGAGCGCGTCGGCGAGCAGCGTGAGATCGGCCGCGTCGTAGAGGCAGCCGGCGGGATTGAGCGGATTGTTGAACAGCACCGCGCGCGTGCGCGGGCCGATGGCCGCGCGCAGCGAGGCCGCATCGAAGCGCCAGTCGGGCGGGGCGAGCTTGACGAATTTCGGGATGCCGCCCGCCCGCTTCACGAGCGGCAGATAGGCGTCGTAGGCCGGCTCGAACAGCACGACCTCGTCGCCGGGACTGACGGTCGCCAGCAGCGCGCCCGCGATCGCCTCGGTCGCCCCCGACGTGACCATCACCTCGGTATTCGCGTCGATGTCGAGATTCTGGTGCGCTTTGTAGTGCCGCGCGATCGCCGCGCGCAGTTCCGGCAGCCCCATCATCGGCGGATACTGGTTCCAGCCCTCGACCACCGCCTCGGCGGCCTTGCGGCGCACGTCTTCCGGGCCGGGATCGTCGGGGAAACCCTGCCCGAGATTGATCGCCGAATGCTGGCGCGCGAGCGCCGACATTTCCTCGAAGATCGACGTCTGGAGACCGGCAAAGATCGGGTTCAAGTGCGGCAATTCCTCGCGTCGGAATAGACGGTCGCGAACATGCCCAAGCGGCCGCCCCCGGTCAATTCCGTTTGAACTTTGTCCCCGGGGATGGCACCTTGGGCTTCTCAATATCGATTCACCTTCAAAATTCCTCTTATCTCTTTCTCCAATTCCCGACGGACTCATGAATCGCAAGACGCCGCGCGACAACGCTCCCGAAACCGATCCCGATTTCCAACCTGCCTTCCTGATGCGCCCGGCCAAGCCCGGTGCCGCACCTGCGCGCGCGCCGGTGGAGGCCGCGCCTGCGGTACCGGTCCCGGCCGCACCGCCCGTCCGCCAGGCGGGCGAAGGTCCGGTGCACGGCATCGTGAAGTGGTTCAACCACGCGAAGGGCTTCGGTTTCATCCTGCTCGACGACGGCCGCGAAGTGTTCGTGCACTCGAACCGCCTCGACCCGGCGGTCTCGCGCATGCTGAAACCGGGTCTCGACGCCGACCTGATGATCGTGCCGGTCGCCAAAGGCTTCGCGTGCCAGGAACTGCTGAAGCTCGCGACCGCCCCCACGCCCGAGAATCTCGAGCGCGTCGGCTGGAAGCCGCAGACCGAGATCAGGCGCCCGGCCCCGGCCGCGCACGAGACCGTCCGCGCGACGATCAAGTTCTTCAATCCCCAGAAGGGATTCGGCTTCGCCACGCCGGAGACGGCGCTCGGCCGCGACATCTATCTGCCCGGCCGCCTTCTGGAAGCGTCGGGCATCACGGGACCGCACAATGCCGGCATGCATGTCGAGGTCGACTACGTGAAAACCGACCGCGGTTTCGAAGGCGTGGCGATCCGCCCGCTCGCGGCACCCGCTCCGCAACCCGACGGCTACGCCATGCCGGCCTTCGACCACGGGCCGGTCGGCTACGAACAGCCTGCCTATCACGAGCCCGACTACGACCAGCACCGCAACGAGCCCCCGCAGCGCGTGCTCGGCCCCGGCGACTTCGTCGAACCCTGGCGGCCGGCATGACCGCCCGGCGGCGCCTGTCGGACGTCCTGCGGACGTACCTCGGCGCCGCCTTCCTGGCGCTGCTGCTCGCGGGCCCGGCCAGAGCGGTACCCGTCGACCTCGAACTGGTCCTCGCCGTCGACGTCTCGTACAGCGTCGACGCGGAGGAAGCCCAGCTCCAGCGCAAGGGCTATTTCGAAGCGCTCGTCCATCCGCGCGTGCTGCAGGCGATCGCCGGCGGGCCCAACCGCGCCATCGCCGTCGCCTACATGGAGTGGGCGGGCAATTTCCACAACCGCATCGTGGCGAACTGGGCGGTGATCCGCGACCGCGCCAGCGCGGAAGCGTTCGTTGCGCGCATCGCGGCCTCGCCGCCGACGGGTGCGAGCCGCACGTCGATCAGCGGCGCCGTCGATTTCGCCGTGCGCATGTTCGACGACAACGGCTTCGAGGGCACGCGGCGCGTGATCGACGTGTCGGGCGACGGCCGCAACAACCAGGGCCGCCCCGCCTGGGCCGCGCGCGACGACGCGGTGGCGCGCGGCATCACGATCAACGGGCTGCCGATCGTCACCGGAAACCCGAATTTCGGCAGGCCGGCCGAGGACGATCTCGTCGAGCACTACCGCGACGAGGTGATTGGCGGACCGGGCGCCTTCCTCGTCGTCGCCGAGGGCTTCGCCGCCTTCACCAACGCCGTGCTGTCGAAGCTCGTGCGCGAGGTCGCCGGCGAGGCCGGGATCGATCCTCAGTCGGCCGCGGGCTCGAACCGCATCGCCACGCCGTTCATGCAATAGCGCAGGCCGGTCGGCTTCGGCCCGTCGTCGAAGACGTGGCCGAGATGGCCGCCGCACGCCGCGCAGTGCACCTCCGTGCGCGTCATGAAGAACTTCCGGTCAACCGTCGTGGCGACGGCACCGGGCAGCGGCTCGAAGAAACTCGGCCAGCCGGTCCGGCTGTCGAACTTCGTTTCCGATCCGAACAGCGGCGTGGCGCAGCCGGCGCACAGGAACCGGCCCTTGCGGTACTCCTTGTCGAGCGGGCTGGTTCCGGCGCGTTCGGTACCGTGCTTGCGCAGGACCTCGTACTGGGCCGGCGTAAGGATCCTGCGCCATTCCTCGTCGGTTTTCTGCATGCCGGGGTTCCTTTCCTGCCGCCGGAGGCCGGTTCGCGGCGACGGTGCCGGAAGATACGCCCGGCGGCAAGGGCGGCCCCTTCCCCTTTTTCCGTCCATGTGCGAATGAAGGACGGAAGGAGACAACCTCCAGCATGGACGCGGTCAAGACCAATGCGATGGCGGCGGCGTTCGCCGCCTTGTCGGACGGGATCATGGTCTTCGACGCCGACCACCGTCTGGTGGTCTGGAACGAGCGCGCCTTCGAAATCCTCGACCTGCCGCGCGCGTTCGCGAAGACCGGCACGTCCTTCGTCGACATCCTGATCTTCCAGGCCAGACGCGGCGAATTCGGTCCGAACGGCATCGATGCCGTCCGCCGTTCCGTCGAGATCGGGATTTCCAACCAGCCCGAGAACTTCTCGCGCGCCACGCCTTCGGGCGGCTTCATCGAGGTGAAGCGCAACCCCATTCCGGGCGGCGGCTTCGTGGCGCTCTACAGCGACATCACCGAGCGCGCCGCCGCCTCGCGCAAGGCGGCGGCGGAATCCCGCCGTCTGGCCGAAGCCATGGAGGCGCTGGGCGAGGGCTTCGCGCTGCTCGATTCGGCCGAACGGCTCGTGATGTGGAACCGGCGCTATGCCGAGATCTACGCGCCCATCGCCGACATCCTGAAGGAAGGCGTCGCGTTCGACGCGCTGGTGCGCGGGCTCGCGACGAGCCGCGTCAGCGTGGTGCCGCCGGACCGGATCGAGGCGCACGTGGCCGACCGGGTCGACCGCATCCGCGTCCAGCGCGACCCGGTCGACGTGCAGCGCGCCGACGGAAGCTGGGTGCGCCTGATCGACCGCAAGATGTCGGACGGCGGGACCGTCATGTTCCGCGTCGGCATCACCGACCTCAAGCGGCGAGAGGCGGCCCTCGGCGTGCTCAACGGCGCCGCGGCCCGGTTGCTGCGCCGCGGCGACTGGCAGCCGACGGTCGAGGCGCTGCTGCGCGAGATCGGCATCGTGATGGGCGTGAGCCGGGCCAAGCTCGGCCACAACATCCTGGAGGACGGAAGGCTGGCGCAGGAGGACATGTTCGAGTGGACGGCCCCCGGCGTGCCCGAGCTGCCCCGCAGTTCGCCGGGAAATCGCCGCCCCTTCGCGGCCGACACCTACGCCGACTGGCGCGAGGCGCTGGCGCGCGGCGAGATGATCGTGTGCGACATCGACCGGCTGGACGATGCCAAGCGCAGGCCGCTCGCCGCCCTCGGCCTGCGTTCGATCCTGCGCATCCCGGTGATGGCCGGCGAGACCTGGTGGGGCACGGTCGGGTTCGACCAGTGCGACGCCGAACGCCACTGGACCCCGACCGAGATCGACACGCTCGGCGCCGTCGCGTCGTTCGTCGGGCTTGCCATCGAGCGCGGCCTCGGCGAGACGGCGCTGCGCGACAGCGAGGAGCGCTTCCGCGTCGTCGCGGAATCCCACCCCGTTCCGGTCGTGGTCGTCGAGATCGCCAGCGGCACGATCCGCTACGCCAGCCCGCCGATCCACGACCTGCTGCGCGTGCCGCACGGCAGCGTCGTGGGCACGCGCGCGGTCGAGCTGTGGGTCGATCAGGACGACCGCCGCAGGTTCCTGCGCCAGATCCAGCCGACCGGACGGATCGACAACGTCGAGTACCTGATGCACCGGGGCGACGGGACGTCGTTCCCCTGCGCGATCTCGGCGCGGCGCATCGTGTACGAAGGCGTGGAATGCACGGTCGGCGCGCTCGTCGACCTGACCGAATCCAAGCGCATCGAAGGCGAGATGAGCCGCCAGCGCGAGGCGCTGCACCAGTCCGAGAAGATGGCCGCCCTCGGCTCGCTGCTCGCCGGCGTTTCGCACGAACTCAACAACCCGCTGGCGATCGTGGTCGGCCAGGCCTCGCTGCTCGAGGCGGGTGCGGAGGATCCGCGCACGGTCGAGCGCGCGCGGCGCATCACCGCCGCCGCCGACCGCTGCGCGCGGATCGTGCGCACGTTCCTCGCCATGGCGCGGCGCAAGGCGCCGGAACGCGCGCCGCTCGACGTGGGTGCCGCGATCGAGGGCACGCTCGACCTGCTCGGCTACCTGCTGCGGTCCGCCGGCATCGACGTGCGGCGCGAGATCGAGCCCGGCCTGCCCGCCGTGATGGGCGACGTCGACCAGCTCAGCCAGGTCCTGTCCAACCTGCTGGTCAACGCGCAGCAGGCGCTGTCGGACCGGCCGAGCCCGCGCATCCTGCGCATTTCCGCCGCCGCGACGGTGGACCGGCGTCACGTGCTGATCGAGATCGCCGACAACGGCGCCGGCGTTCCGGAGGAAATCCGCGAACGCATCTTCGAGCCGTTCTTCACGACCAAACCCGTCGGTCTGGGTACAGGCGTCGGGCTTTCGGTCTGCCGGGGGATCGTCGAGGGCCACGACGGGACGATTTCGGTCGGCGTGGCGCCCGAAGGTGGCGCGCTGTTCTCGGTCCGTCTGCCGGTGGGCGGTGCGGCGGCGGCGCAGGCCGCCGAAGCGGAGGACACGCCCGAGCCCGCGCGCATGCAGGCGCGGCGCATGCTGGTCGTCGACGACGAGCCGGGGATCGCTGCCACGCTCGCCGAGATCCTCGAGCTCGAAGGGGCGGTCGTCGACGTGGCGCACGACGGCACCCAGGCGCTCGCCCTGCTCGACGCGGCGGCCTACGACGCGGTCTTCAGCGATCTGCGCATGCCGGGCATGGACGGCCCCGCGCTCTACCGCGAGATCGTGCGTCGGCACCCGCGGCTTGCCGCGCGCGTCGCCTTCGTGACGGGCGACACGCTGGGCAGCGGCCTGTCGAGCGAGCTTGCCGCGACGGGTGCCCCGCTCGTCGACAAACCCTTCCAGCCGCGCGAGATCCGGGCCCTTGCCGCCCGACTCGCCGGGGCCGCCGACTAGGAGACGAAGATGGCAGCGAAGACCAAGCCGAAAGCCGCGGGCAAGAACACGTACCGCAAGGGCCAACACGGATCGCGCCCGTGGGGCGAGTGGCGCGTCGTCGACGTTGGCGAGGGATTCACGGTCAAGCGCATCGTCGTGCTACCCGGCCAGCGCCTGTCGCTGCAGCGCCATTTCGGGCGGGCGGAGCACTGGTTCGTCGTCGGCGGCGAAGGCAAGGTCACGCTCGGCACGCGCACGCGGCCGGTTTCGACGGGCGACGCGATCGACATCCCGGTGCGCCTCGCCCACCGGCTGGAGAATGTCGGCAAGACGCAGCTGACGCTGGTCGAGGTGCAGTTCGGCACGCTGCTCGACGAGGCCGACATCGAGCGTCTTGCCGACGACTACCGGCGCGTGCGCGCCTAGGGTCCGCCGGGGCAGACTGATCGCCCCGGCGCCCGGCCGGTCACTTCGCGTCGAAGCGATCGGCGTTCATCACCTTCGTCCAGGCGGCGACGAAGTCCTTCACGAGCTTCGCCTTGCCGTCGTCCTGCGCATAGACCTCGGCATAGGCGCGCAGGATCGAGTTCGACCCGAACACGAGGTCCACGCGCGTCGCGGTCCACTTGACCGCGTCGGTCTTGCGCTCGCGGATCTCGTAGCTGTTCCGGCCCGTCGGCTTCCACGTGTAGGCCATGTCGGTGAGCGCCACGAAGAAGTCGTTCGTCAGCGCGCCCACACAGTCGGTGAACACGCCGTGCTTCGATCCGCCGTGGTTGGCACCGATGACGCGCAGGCCGCCGACCAGCGCGGTCATCTCCGGTGCCGTCAGGCCCATCAGCTGGGCGCGGTCGAGCAACAGCTCCTCCGGCCCAACCGCGTAGTGCTGCTTCTGCCAGTTGCGGAAGCCGTCATGGACCGGCTCCAGCACCTCGAACGAGGCGGCGTCAGTCGACTCGGCCGTCGCGTCGCCGCGACCCGGCAGGAACGGCACTGTCACATCGAAGCCCGCGGCCTTGGCCGCCTTCTCCACACCGACATTGCCGGCCAGCACGATGATGTCGGCGACACTCGCCCCCGCCGCAACGGCGATGGGTTCGAGCACGGCCAGCACCTTGGCGAGGCGCGCAGGCTCGTTGCCGGCCCAGTCCTTCTGCGGGGCAAGCCGGATGCGCGCCCCGTTGGCCCCGCCGCGCATGTCGGAGCCGCGGAACGTGCGCGCACTGTCCCATGCGGTGGCGACGAGTTCGGCGACCGAAAGGCCGCTCGCCGCGATCTTCGCCTTCACGGCGGCGACGTCGTAGCCCGTGCGGCCGGCGGGAACCGGATCCTGCCAGATCAGGTCTTCCTTCGGCACGTCGGGGCCGAAATAGCGGACCTTCGGGCCCAT
>JAEUKY010000086.1 GCA_016794005.1 Rhodospirillales bacterium | reverse complement strand
CCCGGCACGCCGGGCACGTTGTCGGTCGAATCGCCGGCGAGCGACTGCACGTCGACCACGCGGTCGGGCTTGACGCCGAATTTCTCGACGACCTCGGCTTCGCCGATGGTCTTCTGCTTGATCGGGTCGAGCATCGCCACGCCGGGGCGCACGAGCTGCATCAGGTCCTTGTCGGAACTGACGATGACGACCTCGTCGCCCGCCTCGATCGCGAGCTTCGCGTAGGTCGCGATCAGGTCGTCGGCCTCGAAGCCCGCAAGCTCGATCGCCGGCAGGTCGAACGCGCGCGTGGCATCGCGCACCAGCGCGAACTGCGGCACGAGATCTTCCGGCGGATCCGGGCGATGCGCCTTGTAGTCCGGATAGATCTTGTTGCGGAAGCTGATGCGCGACGTGTCGAAGATGATCGCGATGCGGTCGCCGGCATGCGTCTCGATCAGGCGCGAGACCATGTTGCAGAAACCCATGACGGCGCCGACCGGCGTGCCGTCGGGCCGCGTCAGCGGCGGCAGGGCGTGATAGGCGCGAAAGATGAACCCCGATCCGTCGACCAGACAGACACGGGCGCGGGACTTCGGCTTGCTCAACTGCCGGCGCCTAGTGGCCGCCGCGCGGACTGCCGGGCTTCAGCGCGTATTTGCGGTCGCAATAGGGGCATTCGACCGAGTCGCCGTCGGCCATGGTCAGATAGACGCGCGGATGGCCGAGGGCACCGCCGCCGCCGTCGCACGCGACCGTGGTCGATTCGACCGCGATCGTTTCGGGGGGCGCGGTGGTCTGGGCGGAACTTGCCATTTTCGCTGCTTCCGGAATGTTTGACCCTGTCGAGGCGCGGATGATACCCAATGCGCGCCCCGATGCAATCAGCGAAGCTTCCCCAGCCCCCCGCCCCCGCCAACGCCCTCGAAATCGAGGGGTTGACGAAAATCTATGCCGCGCGCGGCCCGATGCCGCCGAAGACCGCACTGGACCGGGTCGACCTCGCAGTACCTCGCGGCGAGATTTTCGGCCTGCTCGGTCCCAACGGGGCGGGCAAGTCGACGCTGATCAACATCCTTGCCGGCCTCGTCAACAAGACCGGCGGCCGCGCGCGGATCTGGGGCATCGACATCGACGCCGACCCGCGCGCGAGCCGCGGCGCCATCGGCATCGTGCCGCAGGAGCTCAATCTCGACGCGTTCTTCACGCCGCGCGAACTGCTGGAACTGCAGGCCGGTCTCTACGGCGTGCCCAAGGCCGAGCGGCGCACGGCGGAAATCCTCGCCGCCGTCGGCCTCGCCGACAAGGCGGACGCCTATTCGCGCACGCTGTCGGGCGGCATGCGCCGGCGGCTTCTCGTCGCCAAGGCGCTGGTCCACGCTCCGCCCGTCCTGGTGCTCGACGAGCCGACGGCGGGCGTCGACATCGAGCTCCGCCAGAGCCTGTGGAAGTACGTGCGCGAACTCAACGCCGCCGGAACGACGGTGGTGCTGACGACGCACTATCTGCAGGAGGCCGAGGAGCTCTGCGACCGGATCGCGATCATCAACCACGGCAAGGTCGTCGCGTGCGACACGAAGGCGGCGCTGCTGGCGCGCCTCGACGCCAAGGAAATGCGCGTGACGATCGATTGCGATCTCGGCCAGGTGCCTGCTTCCCTCGCCGCCGCCGGCGCCACGCTCGACGGCGCGCGCACGCTGGTCGTGCACTACCGGCCGAGCCGCACGCGCGTCGACGACCTGCTCGCCGCGATCCGCGCCGAAGGCATCGCGATCGTCGACATCTCGACGCGCGAAAGCGATCTCGAAGACCTGTTCCTGCAGCTCGTGCGCAGCGCGCCGGCCGCGGCCTGACCCGATGCGGCGAGTGCTCGTGGCCCTGACGGCATTCGGTCTGGGTGCGTGTACGCCGACATATGCGCCGCGCGGGCCCGACATCCAGACGCCGCGCATGTCCGGCGAAGCCTTCGAGATGCCCGACGGCATGCGGCTGCCCTTCCGCGTCTGGCAGCCGGCCGCGGGCGCGCCCAAGGCCGTCGTCCTGGCGCTGCACGGCTTCAACGACCATTCGCGCGCCTGGACGATGCCGGCGGAAAGCTGGGCCGCGCGCGGCATCGCGACCTATGCCTACGACCAGCGCGGCTTCGGGCGCACGGCGCCGCCCGGCATCTGGGCCGGCACCGACGCGCTGGTCGAGGATCTCGCCTCGGCGTTCGACCTGGTGGCCGCGCGCCATGCCGAAACGCCGGTGTTCGTCGCCGGCGAGAGCATGGGCGGTGCCGTCGCGATGGTGGCGTTGTCGCGCGGCCGGCTCGACGCGGCGACCGGCACGATCCTCGTCGCACCCGCCGTTCGCGGCCGGGCGTCGCTGAACGTCTTCGAGCGGGCCGGCCTCTGGCTGCTCTACAACACGATCCCCGGCTTCGCGCCGACGGTGCAGGCGCCGGGCTTCGTGCCGTCGGACAACTACGAGATGCTGCGCGAATTCTCCGCCGATCCGCTGGTGCGCAAGCGCACGCGCGTCGACATGCTCAAGGGCCTGATCGACCTGATGGACGAGAGCCTCGCGTCGGCGCCCGGCCTCCGGCGGCCGGTCCTGATCCTGACGGGCGCGCAAGACACCGTCGTGCCGAGCGGGCCGATGGCGACGATGCTCGCGAACCTGCCGCCGGCACCGCCCGCCGACCGGCAGGTCATCGCCTATCCGGCCGGCTTCCACATGCTGCTGCGCGACCGGCAACGCGCGCGCGTCCATGCCGACGTCGCCGACTGGGTCCTCGCGCGCGCGGGGACGCGATGAATCCGGGCCGCGTCGAAGCGGTCGCGTGGTTCCTTGTGGCCCTGCCGGCCGCGTTCCTGTTCGCCGGTCTGGCGTCGGGCGCCTACGACGCGTCGCCGTGGCGGTTCGCGGTCCACGAAAGCGGGCTCTGGTCGCTGCGGCTGACGACGATAGCGCTCCTCGTGTCCCCGTTCGTGGCGCTTACCGGATTGCGCGCGCTGGAACCGTCGCGCCGCGCGCTCGGCCTTTCGGCGGCCCTCTACGCGTTCGCGCACGTGTGGTTCTGGATGCGCCAGTACGCGTTCCAGTGGGACTATCTGCTCGACGAGATCCTGCGCCTGTTCCTGATCCTCGGCACCGTCGCCACGCTGCTGATGGTGCCGCTCGCCGCCACGTCGAACGACATGGCGCGAAAGCGCCTGGGCATGGCCGTCTGGCGCCGGCTCCATCTGCTGGTGTTCCCCGCCGCGGCGATCGGCTGGTGGCACTACGCGCTTGCGGTGCGTCTCGACCGCACGGAGCTGTATCTGCAAGGCGTCGCCATCGCCGCGGCGATCGCCCATCGAATCTGGCGGGCTCTGGCACCGCAGCAGCGCTGAGACCGCGCTGCATCGCAGCAAAGTTGTGCATCTATTGTCGACGCAATTGTTGACTCTTCCGGCGAGGCCGGGGGAAAGTTGGGGTGGTTGAATGGCGCCGCAAAACCGAAAACGGTGTGCGGCAAAGAACATCCCAAAGAACGCCATCGATCTTCAGGGAGGAACCACAGATGAAACGTTTCACTTCGGCTCTTTTCGGCTTCGCGGCAGGCCTGGCTCTGGCCATGGGCACCGCCTCGGCGCAGCAGGCCATCACGCTCCACGGCGCGTCGCAGTTCAACGACGATCACGCCTTCAACAAGTCGATGCTCAAGTTCGAAGAGCTGGTCAAGAAGTACTACGGCAAGCCGATCAATTTCGTGCTGCACCGCAACAGCGAGCTTGGCCTCGAGAAGCAGTATTTCGAGTACATGGCGCAGGGCCGTGCCGTCGATTACGCGATCGTCTCGCCGGCGCACATGTCGACCTTCTCGAAGGCGGCACCGTTCATCGACGCGCCGTTCATCTTCCGCGACCTCGCGCACTGGAACAAGGTGCTCGACGCCGACCTCCTGAAGCCGATCGCCGACGAGGTCGCGCAGAAGGCCGAAGTTATGCTGATCGGCTATGCCGGCGGCGGCACGCGCAACATCTTCGTCAACAAGCCCGTGCGCAACATGGCCGAGCTCAAGGGCCTGAAGGTGCGCGTGCAGGGCGCGCCGATCTGGAGCCGCACGTTCCAGGCGGCGGGCATGGCACCGACGGTCATCGCCTACAACGAGGTCTACAACGCCATCCAGAACGGCGTCATCGCCGCGGGCGAGAACGAAGCCGCCGGCGTCGAGCAGATGAAGTTCTTCGAGGTGGCGCCGCATCTGGCGATCACCGAGCACGCGATCACGATCCGTCCGCTCTGCTTCTCGGCCAAGACGTTCAAACGTCTCCCCGCCGACCTGCAGGCCGCGATCGTGCGGGCCGGCAAGGAAGCCGGCGCGCACGGCCGGCAGATCGAATCGTCGGAAGATTCGGCGAAGCTCGACGCGCTCGAGAAGGCCGGCAAGCTGAAGCGCGTGCCGTTCGCCGACCGCGGCGAGCTCAAGAAGCTCGTCGATCCGGTGATCGCGGCCTACGCCAAGGAAGTCGACGCGGACAAGATCTTCGCGCAGATCAACGCGATCCGCTGAAACGACGACGACCGGCGCCGCGACCGGGAAGCCGGTCGCGGCGCTTCTTTCTCCGGAGGACGACGATGTACGGACAACAAGCCGGCGCGCCGGGACTCTGGCGCCGGATCACCGACGCCTACAGCCGCCTGCTTTCGCTCCTGCTCGCCGTCTCCGTCGCGATCCTGATCTTCCCGGTCACGCTGCAGATCTTCTCGCGCTTCACCGCGCTGATCCCGTCGTATATCTGGACGGAGGAGATGGCGCGCTTCCTGTTCGTCTGGACGATCATGATCGGCGCGATGATCGGCGTGCGCGAATCGACCCATTTCGAAGTCGATCTCTGGCCGTCGGTGTCGCGGCGCGTCGAAGCCGTCATCAAGCTCGTGTCCAGACTCTGCGTCCTCGTCTTCGCGCTCGTTTTCGTCTGGTCGGGCATCGAGTTCACCCGGTTCGCGTGGTTCCGCTTCTCCGAACTTGCGGAACTTCCGCTCTGGCTCATCCACATCGCCTGGCCGATCACCGGTTTCACGTGGGTGGCCTTCCTGGGCGAGCAGCTCGTCGACGACGTGCGCACGATCGCCGGAGGCGAGACGGCATGACCGGCTCGATCCTCACCCCGACCGACGCGTCCTGGATCCTTTTCGGGCTCTTCTTTCTCGGGCTGCTCCTGCGCGTGCCGGTCGCCTTCGCGCTCGGGCTCGCCTGCCTGCCGATCCTGCTGATCGAGCCGCGCCTGTCGGCGATGACGCTCGTGCAGGAAACGTTCAACGCCTACAACTCGTTCATCCTGCTGGCCGTTCCCTTCTTCCTGCTGACGGCCAACCTGATGAACGTGGGCGGCATCACCGACAGGCTCGTGCGCCTTTCGCGGGCCCTTGTCGGCCACTTCCCCGGCGGCCTCGCCCAGATCAACGTCGTGCTGTCGATCTTCTTCGCCGGCATCTCCGGTTCGTCGACCGCGGACGCAGCAAGCCAGTCCAAGATCTTCATCGAGGCGCAGCGCAAGGAAGGCTACGACGACAGCTTCTCGGTCGCGATCACGGCGGTTTCCGCCGTGCTTGCGGTCATCATTCCGCCGTCGATCCTGATGATCGTCTGGGGCGGCGTGCTGACCGTGTCGATCGGCGCGCTGTTCCTTGCCGGCATCGTGCCGGGGCTGCTGATCGGGCTGGCGCAGATGGGCACTGTGCACGCCTATGCCAAGGTCCGCGGCTATCCCACCTATCCGCGCGCGACCTGGGGCGAGATGCTGGCGGCGCTGATGGTGTCGATCCCGGCGCTGACCACGCCCTTCATCATCATCGGCGGGAAGATCTTCGGCTGGTTCACGGCGACCGAATCCGCCTGCATCGCGGTGCTCTATGCCGGCGCGCTCTCGCTGTTCGTCTATCGGGAAATGGACGCCAAGGGCCTCTACGGCGCGCTGCTCGACACGGGCAAGCTTGCCGGCATCGCGCTGTTCTGCGTCGGCACGGCCAGCGCGTTCGGCTGGCTGCTCGCCTACTACCAGATCCCGAAGGCGATCCTCGCCGGCGTGTCGACCTGGGGCATGGGATCGATCGCGACGGGCTTCTTCATCTCGGGCGTCTTCCTCGTGGTGGGCTGCTTCCTCGACGCGATCCCCGCGATCATCATCGTGGGCAGCATCCTGCAGCCCCTCGCCCAGGCCGTGCAGATGGATCCGGTCCATTTCGCGATGATCGGCATCGTGTCGCTCGCCTTCGGGCTCGTGACGCCGCCTTACGGACTCTGCCTGATGATATCGTGCTCGATCGCCGGCGTCCGGATGGTCGACGCGATCAAGGACACGATGATCATGCTCGTCCCGATGCTGGCCGTGCTGGCCCTGGTGATCCTGTGGCCAAAGGTCGTGCTCTTCCTGCCGTCGCTCATTTCCCCGGAGTTCCTGCGATGAACCCCGCCGAACGTTTCTCGCTTGCCGGCCGCCACGCGCTCGTCATCGGCGGGACCAGCGGCATCGGCAAGGCGATCGCGACGGGCTTCCTGCAGTCGGGTGCCAGGGTCGTCGTCGCCGGCAAGAACGAGACGAAGCTCGCCGCCGCCGTCGCCGAACTGAAGCGGCACGGCGATGCCTCGGGCATCGCGGCCGACATGCGCGAGCACGCGGCGATCCGCGGCCTGATCGGCGCCACGCTCGCGCGCATCGGGCATCTCGACATCCTGGTCAACTGCCAGGGCATGACGACGCTGAAGCCGGCGACCGACTTCACGCCCGAGGACTGGGACGAGGTGGTGGGCACCAACCTGCGCTCGGTCTTCTTCGCGTGCCAGGAGGCCGGCCAGCACATGCTCGGGCGCGGGCGCGGCGCCATCCTCAATATCGGGTCGCTGTCCAGCTATCGCGGCTGGCCGCGCAGCGCGCTCTACGGTCTCGCCAAGACGGCGGTCGTCAGCCTGACCGAAACGCTCGCTTCGGAATGGGCCACCAAGGGCGTGCGCGTCAACGCGCTGGCGCCCGGCTTCTTCATGACCGAGCTCAACCGCGACAAGATGGCGCCCGAGCGCAAGGCGCTGGCGCTTTCGCGCACGCCGATGGGCCGCTTCGGCGAGGTCGACGAACTGGTCGGGGCGGCGATCTATCTTTGCTCGGATGCCGCCGGCTACGTGACGGGCGAGACGGTCCGCGTCGACGGCGGCTTCCTCGCCAACGGACTCTAGGAGGGACGCGATGCCGACCGTGAAACCCCTTTCCCCCGTCCTCGGCGCCGAAGTGACCGGCGTGGATCTCGGAAAGCCGCTCGACGACGCGACCGTCGCGGCGATCGAGACCGCGCTGGACGACCATCTCGTCGTCGTGCTGCCCGGCCAGACGCTGACCCCGGCCGCCTTCACCGATTTCGCGCGCCGCTGGGGCCGGCCCGAGCCGCACGTGATCGACCAGTTCCACCACCCGGAAAGCGCCGACATCCTGATCCTGTCGAACGTGAAGCACGGCGGGAAGCCGGTCGGGCTGGAGGACGCGGGCTCGTATTTCCACACCGACTATTCCTATCTCGACGTGCCGGCGCGCTGCACGATGCTGTACGCGATCCAGATGCCGGCGAGCGGCGCCAATCTCGGCACCACCTTCGCCAACCAGCGCAAGGCATGGGAAGACCTCGACCCGGCGACGAAGAAGCGGCTCGAAGGCCTCGTCGGCCGCCACCATTACGGCAACCGCGACAATCTCGACGAGACGACGCGCACGGTGGCGTCGCCGCTCAACCGCGACCAGAAGGCGAAGCTCGACTGGGTCCGCCATCCGGTCGTGCGCACGCATCCGCGCACCGGGCGCAAGACGCTCTATTCGATCTCCGGCAGCTCGTTCGGGATCGAGGGCATGGACGACGCCGAGGCCGTCAGGCTGCTCGACGAACTCAAGGTCCACGCGACGCAGCCGAAATACCTCTACCAGCGCCCCTACCGGGTCGGCGACGTGGTCATCTGGGACAATTGCTGCCTGCTGCACCAGGCCCCGCTGCCCGACCCGACGACGGCGCGCACGCTGTGGCGCATCACGGTCAAGGACAAGGGCCCCACGCTGGCGGCCTGATTCCGGCCCGATTGCGTCCCCGGGGGCTTTCCGCTAGGTTCCCGCCCGGTGAGCGCCCGTAGCTCAGTTGGATAGAGTGTCAGCCTCCGAAGCTGAAGGTCGCGCGTTCGAGTCGCGCCGGGCGCGCCAATTCCC
>JAEUKY010000076.1 GCA_016794005.1 Rhodospirillales bacterium | reverse complement strand
ACTTCGACGATCGCGTGCGTGCGCGTGTCGCGCGTCACCACGATCCACGCGCGGCAGCCGGACACGTGATGGAACCATTCGCGATGCCGGCCGGCGGGGTTCGACCGGACATAGACGTAGTCGACCCAGTCGGCGATCTCGGTCGAGGATTCCGGGCGTACCGGCTCCGCCGAGCCGATGGTCGCGAATTCGTCGACCGAGCGTTCGCCGCAATGGGGGCAGGTGATGCGCATGTCGCCGCCGGTCCCGTCAGTGGAGGTTCGGAGTAGGGCCCTGGCCCTTCTCGTCGATCAGGTGGCCGGTCGCGAAGCGGTCGAGGCGGAAGGCCGCGTTGAATTCGTGCGGCTCGTCGCGCGCGATGGTGTGCGCGAAGCACCAGCCCGACGCCGGCGTCGCCTTGAAGCCGCCATAGCACCAGCCGGCGTTGAGATAGAGGCCGTCGACGGGCGTGCGGTCGATGATCGGCGAGCCGTCCATCGACATGTCCATGACCCCGCCCCAGCTGCGCACGATGCGCAGGCGGCCGAGCATCGGCATAAGCGCCATGCCTTCCTCCATCACGTGCTCGACCAGCGGCAGCGAGCCGCGCTGGGCGTAGGAGTTGTAGCCGTCGAGATCGCCGCCGAAGACGAGCCCGCCCTTGTCGGACTGGCTGATGTAGAAGTGGCCCGCCCCGAACGTGATCACCGTGTCGATCAGCGGCTTGACGGCTTCGCTCACGAAGGCCTGGAGCACGTGCGTCTCGATCGGCAGGCGCAGCCCCGCCATCGCTGCGACGCGCGAGGAGTTGCCCGCGGCGGCGAGCGCCACCTTCTTCGCGCGCACGAAGCCCTTCGTCGTCTCGACGCCGACGGTGCGGCCGTTCTCGACGCGGATGCCGGTGACCTCGCAGTTCTGGCAGATGTCCACGCCGCGGCTGTCGGCCGCGCGCGCGTAGCCCCACGCGACGGCGTCGTGGCGCACCGTGCCGCCGCGCGGCTGCAGCAGTCCGCCGCGGATCGGGAAGCGCGCGTTGTCGAAATCCAGGTACGGCACCATCGCGCGGACCTGCGCCTGGTCGAGCAGTTCGGCATCGACGCCGCACATGCGCATCGCGTTGCCGCGCCGGGCGAACGCGTCGCGCTGCGCGTCGGAATGGCAGAGGTTGAGGACGCCGCGCTGGCTGACCATCGCGTTGTAGTTGATGTCCTGCTCGAGCCCTTCCCAGAGCTTCAGCGACCATTCGTAGAAGGGCGTGTTGCCCGGCAGCAGGTAGTTCGAGCGGATGATCGTCGTGTTGCGGCCGACATTGCCGGAACCGACATAGCCCTTCTCGATCACGGCGACGTTGGTAATACCGTGCACCTTGGCGAGGTAATGGGCGGTCGCAAGACCGTGGCCGCCGCCGCCGACGATGACGACGTCGTATTCGTCCCCGCGCGGGCTCATGTCGCGCCAGGCCGGCTTCCAATCGCGGTTTCCGGACAGCGCGTTGCGCAGCAGGGAGAGAGCGGAGTACTTCATCGGTCGCCCGAGCCGTGGCGATGCCTGCCGTGTCCGGCTGCATCAATGACTGGCAATTTCGCAGATGTCCGGCTAGTTTTCTGCCCCGGTGCGACATGAAATTGCTTGAACGAGACGCCGCCCGCCATTGGCCGCCCCGGCCGATCCGCTCGATCGGGGTCCTGCTGCTGCCCGGCTATTCGCTGATGTCGTATGCGTGCGCGCTGGAACCGCTGCGTGCGGCGAACGTGCTGTCGGGTCGCAAGCTCTACGAGTGGAAGCACATCTCGATCGACGGCAAGCCGGCGCAGGCTTCGAACGGCGTGCAGATCCTTCCCGACAACGCCGTCGGCGATCCGATCCGGCCGGACCTCCTGCTGGTCTGCGCAGGCGGAAATCCGGCGACGTTCGACGACGCGCGCACGTTCGGCTGGCTGCGGCAGGTGGCGCGCGGCGGCACGATCGTCGGCGGCGTTTCCGGCGGCACCTATGTGATCGCGCGCGCGGGCCTGCTGCGCGGCAAGCGCTGCACGATCCACTGGGAGCACGTGCCCGCGTTCGTCGAGGAATTTCCCGACGCGGACCTGACTCGCAGCCTGTTCGAGATCGACGGCGACCGCATCTCGTGTTCGGGCGGCATCGCGGCACTCGACATGCTGCATGCGATCATCGAGGCCGAGCACGGCCACGAACTGGCCAGCGACGTCGTCGAATGGTTCCTGCACACGCACGTGCGCCAGGGCGACGGGCCGCAGCGCATGGCGGTGCGCGAGCGCCTGTCGGTCGGCGATCCCAAGCTCGTGCGCGTGCTCGAGAAGATGGAGGCGACGCTCGAGGATCTGAGTTCGCGCGAGAGCCTCGCGAAGCTCGCCGGCGTCTCGGTGCGCCAGCTCGAACGGCTTTTCAAATCCCATCTCGGCCGCACGGTATCGGCGCATTACATGGAGCTGCGCCTGCGGCGCGCGCGCCTGCTGATCCGGCAGAGCGCGCTGTCGGTACTGGAGGTCGCGGTCGCGTGCGGCTTCGTCAGCGCCAGCCACTTCTCGCGCGCGTATCGCGCCCGCTTCGGCCATCCGCCGCGGACGGAGCTGCGCGTGCATGCGAGGCCGAATCTGCGGCCGGCAGCCTGATTGCGTCACGTTCAGGCTAAAAAGCGTCGTTCGGGGTAAAGTCTGCCGGGTGCGGGATTTCGAAGATGATCGCCGGATTTCCCGAGGGAGGTACTCATGAAACGGTTGCTTAGGATCGCGCTTTCGACCGCCGTCGTCGCGTTGGGACTGGCCGCACCGGCCGCGGCGCAGGACACGATCGCCCAGATCAAGCAGAAGGGCACGATCGTCGTCGGCGTGAAGAACGACTACAAGCCGTGGGGCTTCCTCGATCCGTCGGGCAAGATCGTCGGGCTCGAGATCGACCTGATCGACGACGTCGCGAAGAAGCTCGGCGTCAAGGTCGAGATGATCCCGGTGACGGCCGCGAATCGCATGGAATTCCTCCAGCAGGGCCGCATCGACATGATCGTCGCCACGATGGGCGACACCGAAGCGCGCCGCAAGGTCGTCGGCATGATCGAGCCGAACTACTACGCCGGCGCCACCAACGTGCTGGCGCCGAAGTCCGCGAACCTGAAGCAGTGGTCGGACCTCAAGGGCCGCAAGGTCTGCGCGGTGCAGGGGGCCTACTATAACCGCCGCGTCAGCGAGATGTACGCGCCGGACCTGGTCGTCTTCCCGGCCGTGCCCGACGCGCTGAACGCGCTGCAGGGCGGCAACTGCATCGCCTTCCTGTTCGACGACACGCTGATCGTCTCGACGCTTTCGGGCGGCGACGCGAAGTGGGCGAACTACGAGATGCCGCTCGTCTCGGAAGACCCGCAGCTCTGGGCCATCGGCGTGCGTCTCTCCGATCTCAACGCGCCGTTCGGCAAGCTGATCAAGGACATGTCGGTCGAGTGGCACAAGTCGGGCCGCCTTCTCGAGCTCGAGCGCAAGTGGGGCATCAAGCAGAGCCCGTATCTGATCGAGCAGAACCGTAAGCTCAAGAGCAGCTGAGACCGGCCGGGCGCGGGGGCGGATTCCGCCCTCGCGCCCCTCCTGGAGTTCGCGATGGGTTCGATGCAGGCGATCGCCGACTGGTTCAAGTGGCTGGCGGGTGCCCACGGCATCAACGTTTCGATCGCGTACGACGCGTTCGACCGCGCGCGCTTTCTCACCGGTCTTTCCACAACGGTCTGGCTGTCGGTCGCCTGCATCGTCCTCAGCATTCTCGTCGGACTTGTCGGGGCGTGGCTGCAGGGCGCCCGCTCGCCGCTGGTCCGCGCCGCCGTCGCCGGGTTCGTGCAGTTCTTCCGCAACACGCCGCCGCTGGTCCAGCTCGCGTTCTTCTATTTCGCGGTGAGTGCGGCGCTGCCGATGGTCACCGACCAGTTCGGCGCGCGCGTCCCGCTCGTCAACAACGTGGGCTGGGCGGTCATCTCGTTCTCGCTGTTCGCAGGCGCCTTCAACATCGAGATCTTCCGGTCCGGCATCGAGGCCGTGCCGCAGGCGACGACGGAAGCGGCCGAAGCGCTCGGTTACACGCGCCTGCAGAGCTACATCTACGTCGTCTTCCCGCTGGCGTTCCGCATCTGCCTGCCGGCCCTCGGCAACAATCTCGTCAATCTCGTCAAGACGACGACGCTCGCCTACGCGATCGGCGTGCCGGAGCTGCTCTACGCGGCCGCGCAGGTCTGGTCGGAAACGTTCAACGTGCGCGAGATGATGGTCGTGCTGCTGCTGACCTACGTCGCGATCGTCGCGGTCCTCGTCTGGTTCATGCAGCGCTGGGAACGCCGGCTGCGCATCCCGGGATACAACGCATGAAGACGGGGCAGACCGATCTTCCCGTGCTGCTGCCATCACGCCCGCCCGCGACGCCGGGCGAATGGGGCCTCAGCGACGCGTCGGCCGTGTTCGGCTCGCGCAAGGTGCTTGCCGCACTGGTCGCGTTCGCGGTGCTGTCGGTCGCCGTCGCCGAGGCGGCCGACGCGAACGCGCGCCCCGGGATCCTCGCCACGGTCCTCAAATGGACGCCGCTGATCGCGACGGGGTTCCTGTTCAACCTCGCCGTCAGCGTCGCGTCGATGGCGGTAGGGACCGTGGCCGGCGTGATGCTCGGCCTCGGCCAGATCTCGATCTTCCGGCCGGTGCGCGGAATCTCGTGGGCGGCCACGCAGTTCTTCAGGAACTCGCCGTGGCTTGTGCTGCTGTTCTTCGCGATGTTCCTGCTGCCGTTCGAGATGAAGATCGGCGGCGTCACCGTCGCGCTGCCCGCCTGGTTCAAGGCGATCATCGGGCTGGCGCTTCCGGTGATGGCCAACGTCGCCGAGATCGTGCGCGGCGGCATCAGGTCGATCCCGGTCGGCCAGTGGGAGTCGGCCGAAAGCCTCGCCTTCACGCGCTTCCAGACGCTGTGGCGCATCATCCTGCCGCAGGCGGTCAAGCGCATGATCCCGCCCTGGATGAACCTCTACGCGATCCTGACGATGGCCACGACGCTGATCTCGGTCGTCGGCATCCAGGACGCGATGACGCTGACGCGCGGCGCGCTCGTCGCCGAGGCGCGCACCGATCTCTATCTCCCGCTCTACGCGATGCTGCTGCTGCTCTTCTTCGTCTACTGCTACCCGATCGCGCGCCTGACCCAGGCGCTGGAACGGCGTTTCGCGGTCAGGATCTGAGGCAACCCCATGTCCCACGAACTCGGCGCTCCCATCGTCGTCATCGACGCCATCGAGAAGCGGTTCGGCGCGCTCGTCGTGCTGCGCGACATCTCGCTGACGGTGCGCCGCGGCGAATGCGTGTGCGTGATCGGGCCGTCGGGCTCGGGCAAGTCGACGCTGCTGCGCGCGATCAACGCGCTGGTGCCGGTGTCGAAAGGCTCGATCCGGGTCGACGGCATCGAGGTGAACGACCCCGATCTCGACAAGCTGGCGCTGCGCCGCAAGGTCGGGATCGTGTTCCAGCAGTACAACCTGTTCCCGCACAAGACGGCGCTGGAGAACGTCATGATGGCGCCGCTGCACGTGCTGAAGCAGCCGAAAGACGAGGTCGAGGCGCGCGCGCGCCGGCTACTGGCGAAGGTGCGCCTCTCGGACAAGGAAGGCGCCTATCCGGGCGAGCTTTCCGGCGGCCAGCAGCAGCGCGTGGCCATCGCGCGCTCGCTGGCGATGAACCCGACCCTGATGCTGTTCGACGAGGTCACCGCAGCGCTCGACCCCGAGACGAAGAAGGAAGTACTCGTCACCATCCGCGAGCTGGCGGCGGAAGGGATGACCTGCATGCTCGTCACGCACGAGATGGGCTTCGCGGCCGAGGTCGCCGACCACATCTATTTCACCGACGGCGGCACGATCGTCGAGCACGGGCCGCCGGCCGAGTTCTTCAAGAACGCGCGGCACGAGCGCACGCGGGCGTTTCTCGACCAGGTCTTGTAGCCGGCGGTATCCCGAAACCGCCGGCTGGTGCCGACGGTCCGAATGTCCTACATTTGATGGCCATACGGCCTTCTTATGGGGATCGTCCCGGCGATGTCGACGATCTATGCCTGCATAACCGAAGCGCACGACCTGCGCCTTGTCGTGCTTGCCGTGCTGGTATGCGCGATCGCGTGCCACACCTGCATGACGCTGCTTTCGCGCGCCCAGCGCGCCGAGGGCCGTCCGGTCCTGTGGCTCGTCGCCGCCGGGTTCGCGCTGGGCGGCGGCACGTGGGCCACGCATTTCGTGGCCATGCTCGCCTACCAGCCCGGAATGAACATCGGCTACGACGTGCCCACGACGGTCCTGTCGATCCTGATCGCGGTCGCCGGGAGCGTCGCCGGACTGTCGCTCTACGTGCGGCCCGACGGTTCGTGGCGCAGCGCGCTGGCGGCCGGCGCGGTGACCGGCATGTCGATCGTGGCGATGCATTTCATCGGCATGACCGGCGTGCGCGTCGCCGGACGGCTCGCCTACGATCCCGACTACGTGGCGCTCGCCGTCGCATTCTCGGTCGGGCTGTCGACGGCGGCGCAGCTCGTCCGGTCGCCCGCCGACACGCCGGCCCGGCGCCTGGCGAGCGGCGCCATCCTGTCGCTCGCGATCTTCCTGCTGCATTTCACGGCGATGACGGCCGTGACGGTCGTGCCCGATCCGGCGGTCGGGTTGCCCGAAGGCGTCCTCGCCACGGGGCCGATGGCGATGGCAGTCGCCAGCGTGGCGGTCGCGATCCTGCTGTGCGGCCTGGCCGGCGCGATGTTCGACCGGCATCTGGAATCGCGCACGCAGCACGAACTGCGCCGCATCCGCCAGCTCACCGAAGCGTCGCTCGAGGGCATCTGCGTGTGCCGCGACGGAAAGATCGTCGATACCAACTCGGCGATGTGCGCGTTCCTCGGCCGCACGCCGTCCGAACTGCTCGGCCGGCCGATCGAGGACCTCGTGGCGCCGGACTCGCTCGACGCGTTCCGGCGCGCGACGCGGGCCGAGACGCAGGAGCCCGAACGGGTCGGCTTTTCGGCGGCCGGCGGCAGGTTCCACATCGCGGAGCTGCTGACGCGCCGCATCGACTACGACGGCGAGCACGCGCAGGTGATCCTGATCCGCGACGTGACCGACCGGATGCGCAACGACCTGCTGCGCGACGTCGAGTACCGCGTGCTGCGGGGGATCACCGAGGATCTGCCCGTCGAGGAGATCCTGCATCTGCTGTGCCGCGCGATCGAGCAGCTTCTGGACGGGGCGATGTGTTCGGTCCTGCTGGTCACGCCGGACGGCCGCCGCCTGCGCCACGCCGCGGCACCGAGCCTGCCGCTCGAGTTCTGCGCCGCGATCGACGGGGCGGAGATCGGGCCCGCGGTCGGTTCGTGCGGCACGGCCGCGTACCGCGCCGCACCGGTCGTCTCCGGCGACATCGCGCGCGACCCGTTGTGGGCCGACTACCGCGCGTTCGCGCTCGAGGCCGGGCTCCGATCCTGCTGGTCGACGCCGCTCTTCTCGCGAACCGGAACGGTCATCGGCACGTTCGCGATCTACCACCGCGTTCCGCATTTCCCGACCGAGTCCGACCGGAGCATCGTGGCGCGCATGACCGCGTCGGCGGCGATCGCGATCCAGCGCAGCCTGCTCGTCGAGGCGCTGGTCGCCGAGAAGGAGCGCGCGCAGGAGGCCAGCCGCGCCAAGTCGGAGTTCCTCGCGAACATGAGCCACGAGCTGCGCACGCCGCTCAACGCCATCCTCGGCTTCAGCGAGATGATCGAGCGCCAGATGTTCGGGCCGCAGAACGCCGTGCGGTCGGTCGAGTACGCGCGCGACATCAACCGCAGCGGCCAGCATCTGCTGTCGCTGATCAACGACCTGCTCGACGTGACGCGCATCGAGGCGAAGAGCCTGAACATCGAGAAGGACCGCTGCAACGTCCATATCGCCGTCGCCGAGCAGCGCCAGCTCGTGCGCCGCGCCGTGCCCGACGCGGCGCAGATCGAGATCGCGCCGATGGAGAACTGCCCCGACCTGCTGGCAGGTTCGCGCGCCTTCGCGCAGATCCTGCTCAACGTCATCGGCAACGCGGCCAAGTTCACGCCCGCCAACGGCCGCATCACCGTGCGCGCCGACTGGGCGCCGCCGGGCCTGCGCATCGTCGTCGAGGATACCGGCCCCGGCATTCCGGCCGAGGCGCTGAAGGATCTCGCCACGCCGTTCCGCCAGGTGTCGAACGCCTACAGCCGCGGCCATGGCGGGACGGGGCTGGGGCTTTACATCTCGCGCTCGCTGATGGAGGCGCATGGCGGCAGCCTCGATATCGCCAGCACGGTCGGCGTGGGCACGCAGGTCACGCTGCGCTTCCCCGAGAATGCGGTGATGCGCGCGATCGGGGCGGCGGAAATTTCTGCGGCGCGGACCGGGACCTGACCGACTACAGGTTTGTTGACGGCTGTTGACGGTCAACACCTTATCTATCTGATTTCGCTCGATCTCCATGTTGACGTTGACGGGTTTTTCCATTTTGTTGACGAAAACTTGCGGTCGTTGTGCGCCTTTGGCTGGCAAGTGAAAGCTGCTTCCCATATAGGATTGCACTCTGAAATAGTCAAGAATATAACCCCATAAAACTTCCCGCACGTGTCCGCCGAAAATAGTAAAACACCCATATGCGACAGCATGTTAATGGATGCCGGCAAGTCGGGGTGGCTTGATCGGTGTGGCCGTCGTATGTAGCGGATGCACCGGCCCGGTGCATCTCGAAGAAAAGAAGGGGCCCGTAGGGATGAGACCGATCGATTTTTCGAAAACTTTGCCGGCCGATGCGGACAAGGCGACCCTCGTCGGGCGCATCTGGCGTCCGGACGCCGACGGCCCGAGCGTGGTCGCGATCCGCGGGGGCGACGTCGTCGACGTGACCGCAAGCTTTCCCACCGTGCGCGATCTGTGCGAGCAGGCCGACCCGGCCGCCGCCCTCGCCAAGGCCAAGGGCGAGACGGTCGGCACGGTCGACGCCCTTCTGGCCAACGGCGACGAAGCCAAGCGCGATCCCAAGAAGCCCTGGTTCATCGCCCCGATCGACCTGCAGGCCGTGAAGGCGGCGGGCGTGACGTTCGTCGCCTCGATGCTCGAACGCGTGATCGAGGAACGCACGCGCGGCGCTCCGGAACTGGCGGCGGCGGCGCGCAAGGAAGTGCTCGACCTGATCGGCGGCGACCTCCAGCGCCTGAAGCCGGGTTCGGCGGAAGCCGCCAAGCTCAAGGACTGGCTCATCAAGAAGAACGCGTGGAGCCAGTATCTGGAAGTGGGCATCGGCCCGGACGCCGAGATCTTCACGAAGTCCCAGCCGATGTCGTCGGTGGGAACGGGCGCGACCGCCGGCATCCATCCGGTGTCGCGCTGGAACAACCCCGAGCCGGAGGTCGTGCTGGTGATCGCGTCGTCGGGGCGCATCGTGGGCGCCACGCTGGGCAACGACGTCAACCTGCGCGACGTCGAGGGGCGTTCGGCCCTGCTGCTGGGCAAGGCCAAGGACAACAACGCGAGCTGCGCCATCGGCCCGTTCGTGCGCCTGTTCGACGCCGCCTTCACGCTCGACGACGTGCGCCAGGCCGACGTCGAGCTCGTCGTCGCGGGCGAGGACAATTTCCGGATGGAGGGCATGTCGTCGATCAAGCTCATCAGCCGCGATCCGGCCGACATCGCCGGGCAGGCGATCGGCCCCAACCACCAGTATCCCGACGGGCTCGTCCTGTTCCTCGGCACGATGTTCGCCCCCGTACAGGACCGCGAAGGTCCGGGGCAGGGCTTCACGCACAAGGTGGGCGATATCGTGACGATCTCGGCGGCCAAGCTGGGCTCGCTCACCAACCGCATCGCCACGTCGGACAAGGCGCCGCCGTGGAATTTCGGCGTCAGCCATCTCTACCGGAACCTGGCCAAGCGCGGCCTTCTCAAACAGTAACTTCGGAGACGTTTATATGACCGAGATGCTCAAGAACCTGATCGGCGGCGAGTGGAAGGCGGGTACCAACGCCTCCAAGGACATCAACCCGTCGAACACGAACGACGTCGTGAACGACTACGCGCAAGGCACGGTCGCCGACCTCAACGCCGCCGTCGCCGCCGCCAAGGCCGCGTTCCCGGCCTGGAGCCGCACCACCGGGCAGGAGCGCTACGAGATCCTGAAGAAGGCGTCGGACGAAGTGCTCGCCCGCCGCGAGGAGCTGGGCAAGCTCCTGTCGCGCGAGGAAGGCAAGACGCTGCCCGAGGGCATCGGCGAAGCCACGCGCGCGGGCCAGATCCTGGCCTTCTTCGCGGGCGAGTGCGTGCGCCTCGGCGGCGAAGCGATCCCGTCGATCCGCCCCGGCGTGGGCGTGGAGATCACGCGCGAGCCCATCGGCGTCGTCGGCCTGATCACGCCGTGGAACTTCCCCATCGCGATTCCGGCCTGGAAGGCGGCCCCCGCGCTCGCCTACGGCAACTGCGTGGTCATGAAGCCGGCCGACCTGACGCCGGCCTGCGCCTGGGCGCTGGTCGACATCTTCAACCGCGCCGGCCTGCCCAAGGGCGTGCTCAACCTCGTCATGGGACGCGGCTCGGTCGTCGGCCAGGCGCTGCTCGAGCACAAGGACGTCGCGGCGATCAGCTTCACCGGTTCGGTCGGCACGGGGCGCAAGGTCGCGGCCGCCTGCATCGCGTCGAACCCGATGAAGAAGGTGCAGCTCGAGATGGGCGGCAAGAACCCGCTCGTCGTGCTCGACGACGCCGATCTCGCCACCGCGGTCGAATGCGCGGTGCAGGGGGCCTATTTCTCGACCGGCCAGCGCTGCACGGCGTCCTCGCGCCTGATCGTGCAGGCGGGGATCCACGACAAGTTCGTCGCCGCGACGGTCGAGCGCCTGAAGGGCCTCGTCATCGACGACGCGCTGAAGGCGGGTACGCATATCGGCCCGGTCGTCGACAAGTCGCAGCTCGACACCGATCTCGAATACATCAAGGTCGCGCAGTCGGAAGGCGCCAAGCTGATGTGGGGCGGCGAGCTTCTCAACCGCTCGACGCCGGGCTTCTACCTGCAGCCGGCCCTGTTCACCGAGACGACGAACGCCATGCGCATCTCGCGCGAGGAAGTGTTCGGCCCGGTCGCCAACGTGATCCGCGTCAAGGACTACGACGAGGCGCTGGCGGTGGCGAACGACACCGAGTTCGGCCTGTCGGCGGGCATCTGCACCGGCAGCCTCAAGCACGCCACGCACTTCAAGCGCAACAGCGAGGCGGGCATGGTGATGGTCAACCTGCCGACGGCGGGCGTGGACTATCACGTGCCGTTCGGCGGCCGGAAGGGCTCCAGCTACGGCCCGCGCGAGCAGGGTGCGTACGCGCGGGAGTTCTACACGACCGTCAAGACCGCCTACGTCCTCGCGAAGTAGGCGTCAGTCCAGCCGGATCGCCCGGCCGGAATCGGCCGAGGCGATCATCGCGTCGAGAACGGCCATGGCGGCGACGCCATCGCCGATCTCGGGCGCGGTGCTGGGCCTTCCTTCCACGCGCGCGACGAAATCGCCGAGCAGCGCGTGGTAGCCCTTGTGGTCCTCGTTCGCGGCCACGGTCAGGTTCGGTTCCCACACCAGCGTGTCGACGTCGTCCGACAGCGTGGCGGCGAGATCGTCGACCTTGAACTTGGGCGCCCGGAAATAGCGCACCTCGTGGACGTTGCGCACTTCCACGCGGCGGTGGTCGCCCATGACCTGCCACCATTCCATCGGCGTGGCGCGCGACTGGTTGGTGCCCATCACCAGCGTGGCGAGCCCGCCGCCCGCGAAGCGGAAATCGACGTGCAGAAGCAGCTTGCCGGGGGCGAGTTCGTGCCGGCGCGCGAACAGCTCGACCGGCTTGCCCATCAGGCGCGGGACGAGATCCATGTAGTGGACGCAGTGGTGCAGGTAGAAGCCGGTATAGTCCGGGTCGCCCTTGAAATAGGTGGGGGCGGTCATGTACTCGCCGAGGAAGCTTGCCGGCGCCCCGAACTCGCCGCCGCGCACGATGTTGAGCGCGATGCGGTTGGCCGTCGAATAGCGCTTCATAAAGCCGAGCACGAGCGGCTTGCCGGACTTTGCCGAGGCAGCTTCGAGCTTTCGCGCGTCGGCGGCATTGGCGCCGGGCGGCTTTTCCATGAACACGGGCAGGCCGCGTTCCAGTGCGGCGATCCCCAGTTCCAGATGCTGCTTCGGGCCGATCGCCATGCCGACCGCGTCGATGTCCTTGCGCGCGATCAGCGCCGTCGCGTCCGAATGGCAGTCCGTCGCCGCCACGCCGTGCCGGCCGGCGATGGTCGCCAGCCGTTCGGCATTCACGTCGGCGAGGGCGGCGATCTTCACGCCGAGGCGTGCCAGCTGCGGCAGCAGCATCTCGCCGGCATGCGTGCCGCAGCCGATCCAGCCGATCTTCATGCCGCCCTCCGCGCGGAATCGAGGGCCGCTTCGAGGAAGGCGCGGCTTGCGGCCAGTTCCCTGTCCTCGTTTCGGTGCGGGGCGCGCCACTGCGCCACGCAGATGCCCGGCGCCACGTCGTCGCGCCGGAACGGTTCCAGCGTGATCGGCCCGTCGTAGCCGACGGCGACGATCGCGCGCGCGACCGCCGGCCAGTCGATATGCCCGTCGCCGACGAAGCCGCGATGGTTCTCGTTCGCCTGGAAATGGACCATGCGCTTGCCGGCCTTGCGGATCGCCGCGGCGATGTCGCGGTCCTCCATGTTCATGTGGAACGTGTCGAGCATGGCGCCGAGGGCGGGCGAGCCGACCGCATCGACGAGGGCAAGGGCATGGTCGGTCGTGTTCGCGATGTCGGTCTCGAAGCGGTTGAGCGGCTCGAGCCCGAAGACGATGCCGTTGTCGGCAGCACGCTTCGCTGCCTTCTTCAGCCCGTCGACGACCCAGCCGATGCGCCGTTCGCGCATGGCGGCATCGACCGGGGCGGGCGGGCGGCCCGCGAACACCAGCGGTGCCCCATAGAGCGGCCCGCCGACGATGGTGGCACCGTAGGCCTTCGCCGTGTCGACGCAGCCGAGCAGGTAGTCGAGCCCGGCCTTGCGCGCCGCCTCGTCGGGGCTGGCAAGGTCGCGCTGCAGGTTGACGCGCGCGGCGAACACCACGCCGAGGCCCGCGTCCTTGAGGGCCGCCTTCGTCTCGGCCGGCTCGAGCTCGCCCGGTTCGGGAACCAGCAGCTCGACGAACTTCATGCCGGCGTCGCGCGCGCGCGCGAACGTGCCGAAATGCGCGCGTCCGAAGGGGCGCGCGTAGAACATCGAGATGATGCCGATGGGATTGGTGCTCATGCTTTCACGGCTCCTGCCGTAAGACCGCCAACGAGATGCCGCTGGACGAAGAGGAAAAGGACGGTGACGGGCAGGGCGACGAGCGTGCCGCCCGCCGTCAGCAGCCCCCACTGGATCGTGTACTCGCCGATGAAGAGCTGCAGCGCCACCGTCACGGTGCGCACGTTCTGGCCCGACAGCATCATCGCGAACAGGTATTCGTTCCAGGACGCGACGAAGATGTAGATGCCGGTCGACACGATCCCGGGCGCGGCGAGCGGCAGCAGGATCAGGCGGATGGTCGCAAGCCGGCTCGCGCCGTCGACCATCGCCGCCTCGTCGAGCTCGCGTGGGATGCCGTTGAGGTAGCTCGTCAGCATCCAGATCGCGAACGGGATCGCGAAGGTCGCGTGGCCGAGCACGACGCCGAGCACCGTGTCGAGCAGCCCCAGCGAGCGGAACGCCACGAACAGCGGGATGATCATCAGCACGATGGGGAACATGTTGATGGTCAGGAACTGCGTCATCAGGAAGCGGCGCCCGGCGAAGCCGAAGCGCGAGAAGGCGTAGGCCGCCGGCACGCTGATGCCGAGCCCGAGCGCGCAGGCCGACACCGCGACGACGAGGCTGTCGGCGAGATTCTGCGGGAACGTCGTGCGCGCGAACAGGTCGGCATAGTGCGAGAGCGTGGGCGCATCCGGCCAGTAGACGACCGGGAACCTCGCGATCTCGACCGTCGGCTTGATCGAGGTCAGCACCATCCACGCGTAGGGGGCCAGCGCCACGGCGACGAGCAGCAGGGCGGGAATCTCGATCTCGGCGAAGCGGCGCAGCTTGGAGCGGCGATCGATCATCGGAACGCCTCGCGCATCGTGCGTCGCACATAGACGGCCGCGATCGCCATCAGGAACAGCGTCAGCACGACCGCCAGCGACGAGCCGTAGCCGAACTCCATGCCGCTGTAGGCGCGCAGGAACGCGTAGAGCGGCAGCGTGTGCGTGGCGTAGCCGGGCCCGCCGCCGGTCATCACGAGGATGACGTCGAGCGAGTTTGCGACCCAGATCGTGCGCAGCAGCAGGGCGGTCAGGATCACGCCGGCGAGGCCCGGCCACACGACGTGGCGGAAGCGCTGCCAGCGGCTGGCGCCGTCGATCTCGGCCGCCTCGTGCAGGTCGGCCGGGATCGCCTGGAGGCCTGCGAGGATCACGACGGCGAAGAACGGGAAGCCCTGCCAGACGAGGGCGGCGACGACGGCGAGCAGCGCGCTGTCGGGCCGGGCCAGCCACGCGACCGGCCCGTCGATGAAGCCGAGGCGCATCAGCAGGTCGTTGAGGACGCCGAGGTTGTAGTCGTAGACCCACGTGAACATGAGCCCGATGATCACCGACGGCAGCGCCCACGGGATCACGATCGCGGCGCGCGCGAGGCTGCGCCAGTAGAAGCTTTCGTTGAGGAGCAGGGCGGCCCCGAGGCCGAGCGCGAACTGCAGCCCGACTGCGAGCCCGACCCAGACGAACGAGTTCCACAGCGAGATCCAGAACACCTCGTCGGCGGCCAGCCGCGCGAAGTTGCCGAAGCCGACGAAGCGGATGTCGTGCGGCCGGTAGAGCACGTAGTCGTTGAGGCTCATCCACAGCGTGGACGCGACCGGATAGAGCACGATCGCGGCCGTCGCGATGAGGGCCGGTGCGAGGAACAGGTAGGGCGTGGAAGGACGGACGATCATCTTGCGGAGGCCGGAGCCGCCCGGCGGTTCGCACCGCCGGGCGTTCCGTCATGGTCAGCCGTGATAGTGCTTCTCGATGTTGCGCATCATCTCGTCCGGCTCGATCTGGCCGAGAAGGGCGCGCTGCATGTTCGTGGGCCACACCGTGCGCACGAAATCCGCCGTCGCCGTGACGTTCGGCAGGGCGGCGGCGAAAGGCACGGAGTCGAACGTCGCGTCGACGAAGCGCTTGGGATGCAGCGTCCAGTTCGCGGCACCGGTCTTCGTCACGGTGAGCTGGCCGGTGAACTTGTTGAACTCGACGTTGTTCGCACCCGTCGACAGGAACGAGATCCACTTGAACGCCGCCGCCTTGTTGCGGCTCGCCGCGAAGACCGCGTTCGACTCGTCGCCGAACGACGTCCAGCCCTTGCCGTCCGGCCCGCGCGGCACGGGCACGGCCGAGACCTTGTCGCCGAGCGCCTGGACCATCTCGTTGGCCGATCCGATATGGTGGATCGTCATCGCC
>JAEUKY010000055.1 GCA_016794005.1 Rhodospirillales bacterium | reverse complement strand
GCGGTCGAACAGCGACGTGGCGGGCATGTAGCGGATCGCCACGCCCGCGCGCCGGCGGGGCGAGCGGTTCGGGTTCGAGCCGTGGATCAGGTAGACGTCGTGCATCGACATCTGGCCCGGATCGAGTTCGATGTCGGCGGCAGCACCCTCGTCGAACGAGCCGGGCATGGCGCGCTGGTTGAGGACCAGATCCGTGCGGTCCTCGCGCATGTGGTCGAGCAGCGTGCGCGTCCGGTGCGAGCCGGGGATCACGCGCAGGCAGCCGTTGGAAATCTTCGATTCGTCCAGCGCCACCCAGACCGTGCAGGTGGCGAGCGGGCGGATCGGCCAGTAGTGGCCGTCCTGGTGCCACGGCACTTCCATGCCGTCGCCGCCCGGCTTGCAGAAGATCTGGCAGCCCCACAGGATCACGTCGGGCCCGATCAGCCGGGCGACGGCGGCGACGATCGCCGGATCGCGCGCCAGATCGAGGAAGTCGGAACTGCCGCGAACGCCCTCGGCGTTCTTCCCCTCGATATGCACGCTGACGAGCCGTTCCGGGCGGACGCCGGGATTGGCCGCGATCAGCCGGTCGAGCGTTTCGCGCAGCGCATCCACGCGCGCGGAAGGCAGGCGCAGCGCGGGGACGACGTAGCCGTCCCGGCGGTAGCGCCCGATTTCGGTGTCCGAGAGTTCCATCGCGTGCCCCGCTTATAGCCCGCCCCGCTTGCGGGTGTCGACGGACGCGCGATCCGTTGGCATGATGGCTGCGGACGGGGTGGCCGATGGCGTTCGCGGATCTGCGCAACGAGTACGAGACGCCGATGGTGGTGGCCAGTGCGGTCTACCGCGGCGGTACGCGCGTGCGCGACATCCCGATCGAGGACGTGGGGCCCGCCGCCCTCGCCGAGGGCGAGTTCGTCTGGATCGGCCTGCACGAACCGTCGATGGACATCCTTGCCCACATTCAGGCGCGGTTCGGCCTGCATCCGCTGGCGGTCGAGGACGCCAACCGCTCGCACCAGCGGCCGAAGATCGACCTCTACGGCGACGCGCTGTTCATGGTCCTGCGCACCGCGCAGGTGAAGGACGCCTGCATCGTCTACGGCGAGACGCACGTCTTCGCCGGGCGCGGCTACGTCATCGCGGTGCGCCACGGCCCCTCGGCTTCCTACGGCGAGGTGCGCGCGCGCTGCGAGCGCGAGGCCGCGATGTTCGCGCGCGGGGCGGGCTACGTGATCTACGCGATCATGGATTTCGTCGCGGACAATTTCTTCCCGGTCATCGACACGATCGCCGAGGAGGTCGCCGAGATCGAAAGCCACATCATCGCGAAGACCTTCACGTCGGAGGAGGTCAACCGCCTCTACCAGCTCCGGCGCGAGCTGCTCGGCTTCCGCCGCTCGGTGTCGCCGATGCTGGAAGTCTGCGCGCGCCTCGAACGCTACAACCTGCCGATCATCGAGGCCGACATGCGGCCCTATTACCACGACGTCTACGACCACGTGCTGCAGGTGAACGAATCGATCGACAACCTGCGCGAAGCGCTGGCCTCCGCATTCGACGCCGCGATGATGCTGTCGTCGGCGAGCCAGAACGAGGTCACCAAGAAGCTCGCGGCGTGGGCCGCCATCCTCGCCGTGCCGACGGCCATCGCCGGGATCTACGGCATGAATTTCGAGAACATGCCGGAGCTGAAGGCCGAGTACGGCTACTACGTCGTCGTCGCCGCGATCGTGGCGATCTGCGTGTATCTCTACCGGCGTTTCAAGAAGGCCGACTGGCTTTGAACGGACGCGATGTCTGACGCCGAAGCCTCGTTCCAGGCGCTTCTGCGCGCGGCGAACGACGCGCGCAACGCGGGCGACCTCGCGAATGCCGGCATGCTCTACGAGCGCGTCGTGCGCCTGCGCCCGGACGATCCGGACACGCTCTACAACTACGGCCTCTTCCTCAGCGAGTCGGGCGAGGGCGAGCGCGCCTGCCAGATGCTGAACGTCGCGTTCGGCCGCGATCCCTCGAACCTGAAGATCGCTTCGGCCCTGGGGCATGCGCTGCGCTCGACCGACCGCTACGGGCTGGCCGAAAGCATCTGGCGCCCGCTTTCCACGCTGATGCCGGACCAGCCCCAGCCCTTCTACGAGCTGGGCCAGTCGCTGCTGGGCCTCGCGCGGCCGGAGGAGGCGGTGCCGGCCTTCCGCCAGGCGCTCGCCAACAGCGTCGGTGCGGGGCGCGACCTGTGCTGGAAGGCCTATCTGCTGGCGATGGCCTATGCCGACGGCATCGATCCGCTGCTGGTGCGCGACGAGAACCGGCGGCGCGTGGCCGAGCTTTCGCCGCCGTCGGTCGACCTGCGTTACGCCAACGCGCGCGACCCCGAGCGGCGCCTGCGCATCGGCTACGTGTCGTCCGATTTCCGCTTCCATTCGGTGGCCCGCACGATCGAGGCGCTGTTCGCCTTCGCCGACCGCACGCGGTTCGAGCTGTTCGTCTATGCCGAGGATCGCCGCACGGACTCCGTCACGCAGCGCTTCCAGGGGATGGCGGACGGCTGGTTCTCGACCGTCGGGCTGGACGACGCGGCCGTGGCGCGGCGCATCCGCGACGACCGGATCGACGTGCTGGTGCTGTCGGCGGCGCATTTCGACGAGAACCGGCTGGGCATCGCGCTGCATCGGCCGGCACCCGTGCAGGTCTCGATCTACGATTCGTCGTCGACCGGATCGGACGCGTTCGACGCGTTCGTCCTCGATCCGGTGATGGCGGCGGGCGGCGACGACCATTTCGCCGAACGCCCGTTCCGCCTGCGCAGCATGTACGTGCATCCGCCGCTGGAACTGGCCCCGCCGGTCTCGCCGCCGCCGGCCGCCGCGAACGGCTACGTCACGTTCGGCTCGGCCAACCATCCCTCGAAATTCTCGCGGCGCACGTTCGCGCTGTGGGCCGCGGCCCTGCGCGCGGTTCCGGACTCGCGCCTGCGGCTCAAGTCCGCGCGCCGCTACGACGATCCGGCGATGCGCGAGGAGCTGGCGCGCCGCTTCGCCGCACTCGGCGTGGCGCCCGAGCGGCTGGTCTTCGATCGCGGCGATCTTGGGATGGCGGCGCATCTGTCGTTCTACGGACGCATCGACGTCTCGCTCGACACCACGCCGTTCAACGGGGCGACGACGACGTTCGAATCGCTGTGGATGGGCGTGCCGGTCGTGGCGCTGGCCGGACGCACGGTGATGTCGCGCTGGGCGGCATCAGTGCTGGCCCGCATCGGCCGACCGGAATGGGCGGCCGACGACGAGGCCGGTTACGCCCGAATTGCGGCAGGGCTTGCAGCCGAAGCGGCCGGGCAGGACCGTGCCGCCCTGCGCGCCCGGGTGCAGGGTTCCGCGCTCTGCGATCTCGGCCGCCACGCGCGCGACTACGGACGGCTCTATCGCGCGTTGTGGCGCCGCTGGTGCCTGCGCGACGCCTGAAATCCGGCGGATCCGCGATGTTGCAGTGCGGCATCACTTGACGCCGAAGCGACGCGCGCCAATCCTGTCGGGCAAGAAGGAGATCCGCACATGGCCGACGGTGACGCCGTCCCGGTCGCAGGATCGGAAGAGCAGAAGAAGCTCGAGATACTCGCCGTCGAGGTGCTCTGCGGTTTCGTCGAAACCGTGCAGGCGCGCCAGAAGAGCGACGCGGACCCGGTCCAGCTTTCCGACCTCAACGCCGCGATGGCCGAGATGATCAACAGCGGCCGGATCGCGAAGATCGCCGAAGTCGCGCTCAGCGGGATCGGCCAGGGCCTGCGCCATCGCTGGGCGCGGCTCCTGCGCAAGGACGCGTTCGGCCGCCTGCTCTGCAAGCCGCTGGCCACGCTGTTCGAGGAAGGCAAGGTGCCGCGCAGCGTGCATCACGGCGTGCGGCATTTCGCGCGGCTGGTGCTGGGCGAGGAGCTCGAGCGCGCGCTGGAGAAGGAATGCGACAGGCTCGTCGCGGCCTGCACCGGGCGCGACGGCGTGGACTGGGACCATTTCTACCGCCTCGCCCAGCCGATCTACTGGCAGTTCGCCGTCCGCCTGCCTTCCGCGTTCCGGCATTTCGACGCGCGGCTCAACCACCTGCTCGGCATTCTCAACACCAAGACCGGGCAGGTCAGCCTGTCGGCGAACGTCGTGGTCAAGACCGGCAGGGCGCTCGCGGCCGACATCGTCGGCCCCGCGCAGGTGCGCCTGATGCTCCGGGCGTGGCTGGCGCCGATCGAGGCGCTCGGCGACGCCGAGCGCGCCTCGATGGCGGCGGCGACCGGTTTCTCGGTCAGTTTCGACGAACTTCGCGCCGAACTCGATCCGGACGCGTAACTTCCGGCTTTATATCCGGCGAACCGGCGCGATATGCTGGCGCCAGCGAATGCCGCGCGAAGCGGCATCGGGCCAACTGGCCGTTCCACCAATCCCCCAGGGAGGTACGACACCGATGACGATTTCCCGACGCCTTCTGCTCGCCGGAGCCGCCGCAGCACCGTTCGTTCCCGCACTTGCCCGCGCGCAGGTCCGCGATCCGAGCTGGCCCGCCAACGTGACGCTCGGCACCGCCTCGGTCGGCGGCACCTACTTCGTCTACGGGCAGGCTTGGGCCAGCCTCGTGGGCGAGAAGATCGGCCTCAACATCAACACCCAGCAGACGCAGGGCCCGAACCAGAACCTGCTGCTCGTCCAGGGCAAGCAGATCGAGCTCGGCATGGTCACGATGGGCGTGGCGCTGCAGGCGTGGAACGGGCAGGGCGAATGGACCAAGGGCCAGCAGATGCGCGACGTGCGCGCGCTGTTCCCGATGTACGACACGCCCTTCCACTTCGTCGCCCTGCGCAAGTCGGGCATCACGAGCGTGGCCCAGCTCGCCGGCAAGCGCGTCGGCGTGGGCCCGCGCGCGGGCACGCCGGGCACCTATTTCCCGCTGATGTTCCAGGCGCTCGGCCTCCAGAACGTGACGGTCCGCAACGGCCAGGCCGCCGACATGGGCTCGCAGCTCGGCGACGGGCTGATCGACTGCTTCGCCTTCGCGGCCGGCCTGCCGATCCCGAACTTCTCCGAACTTTCGGCCAGCCAGGACGTCGTCTTCTTCGGCTACACGCAGGCCGAGGTCGACAAGCTCCGCCAGGCGATGCCCGAACTGTCGCCGGCCACGATCCCGGCCGGGCTCTACAAGCAGATGACGAAGGACGACCTGACCGTCGGCCTGTTCAATTTCGCCATCGCGCACCGGACGGTGCCGGACTCCCTCGCCTACGCGATCGTCAAGGCCGTGCACGAGAACCACGACGCGATGATCAAGGGACACGCGGCGGCGAAGGAAACGGTGCCCGCCAACCTCGCGAAGAACACCTTCCTGCCCTTCCATCCGGGTGCGGCGCGGTACTATCGCGAGAAGGGCCACAACATCCCGGCCAATCTCGTCGGGTAGGGAATGACGCGCGGTCGGGTTCCGGAGGGGGACCCGACCGACGCGCCGGACAGGGACGGACCGACCACAAATGAACAGAGATTCCGGACCGGGCGCGGCTGCGGCCGACGATGCCGCGATCGAAACGCCGGAAGAGGAGTTTGCCGGCCTGAAGCGCGCGCTCGCCGGCGCGGAAGCCCGGCTGATCTTCGCGATCGGCGTCGTCTTCACGGCCTATCACATCGCCGTCCTCAACTTCTTCCCGCAGGAAGCGCTGCTGTTCCGGGTCACGCACGTCGCCATCGGCTCGGTGCTCGGCTTCGCGCTCTACCGTCCGTACCGCGACGCGCCCGCGGACCGGATCCCCTGGTACGACTGGGGCCTCATGGCGCTGGCCGTCGGCTGCGCCGCGTACATGTACGTCGAGCTCGACGGGCTGCTGTTCCGCGCCGGCGCGATTCCCGATCCGCTCGACATCTGGAGCGGGCTGGTCGGCACGCTGCTGGTGCTCGAATTCGCGCGCCGCACGGCGGGCCTCGCTTTGCCGATCATCGCGGGCGTGTTCATCGTCTACGTCTTCGTCGGCCCGTGGCTGCCCGGCGTGCTCTACCACAAGGGCTTCGACTGGCAGCGCTTCTTCGCCTACATCTATTCCGACCTCGGAATCTTCGGCACGACAACCGAGGCGTCGTCGAATTTCATCGTGCTGTTCGTGGCGTTCGGCGCGTTCCTCCAGACATCGAAGGTCGGCGACTATTTCAACGACCTTTCGCTTTCGCTGTTCGGCGGCCTGCGCGGCGGGCCGGCGAAGGCGACGGTCGCTTCGGGCGTCCTGTTCGGGTCGATCTCGGGCTCGTCGGTCGCCAACGTCGTGGCGTCGGGCGCCGTGACGATCCCGATGATGCGGCGCGTCGGCTACGACCGCGTGACCGCCGGGGCCGTCGAGGCGACGTCGTCGACGGGCGGACAGATCACGCCGCCCGTGCTGGGCGCCGGCGCCTTCCTGATGGCCGAGATCACCGGCATCCCGTATTCCGACATCGCCTATGCCGCGATCATCCCGTGCGTGCTCTTCTATATCGCGTGCTATGCGCACGTCGAACTGCACGCGCGCATCCACAGGCTCGACGGTCTGCCCCGAAGCGAGCTTCCGCCGCTGCCCGCCCTCGCGCGCAAGTTCTATCTGTTCGCGCCGGTCGCGATCATGGTCTGGCTGCTGGTCGCGGGCTATTCGGCGTTCCGCGCCGGCTCGCTCGCGATCCTCGCTGCGGTCGTCGTGAGCTGGCTCGACCGCCAGCACGCGATCGGGCCCCGTCGCGCGATGGAGGCGCTCAACCAGGCGGCGCGGGATTCCCTGCAGCTCGTCTCGGTCTGCGCGGCCGCCGGCATCATCGTCGGTGTGATCGCGCTGACGGGGATCGGCGGCCGTTTCGCGCAGCTTCTGCTGCAGTTCGCCGGCGGCGATCCGCTCTTCGCGATGGTCTTCGCGATGGTCGTGGCCCTCGTGCTGGGCATGGGCATGCCGACGACGGCGGCCTACGCGATCGCCGCCGCGGTCATCGCGCCCGGCCTCCAGCGGCTCGGCGTGCCGCCGCTGATCGCGCACATGTTCATCTTCTATTACGCGGTCGTGTCGGCGATCACGCCGCCGGTGGCGCTCGCCTCGTTCGCCGCCGCGGCGATCGCGCAGGCCGATCCGTGGAAGACGGCGTTCGTGTCGGTGAAGATGGGGCTTGCCGTCTTCATCGTGCCGTTCATGTTCTTCTATTCGCCGCTGCTGCTGGGGCAGGGCACGGCGGCGGAGATCGCGCCCGTGCTTGCGACGGCGGCCGTCGGCGTCGTCCTGCTGGCCTGCTCGACCGAAGGCTGGTTCGGCCGGCGGATCGGCTGGGCCCTTCGCGCGCCGCTTGCCGCGGGCGCGCTCCTCCTCATCGTGCCCGGTGCCGTGACCGACGCGATCGGCGTGGCGACCGCGATCGGCGTCTATGCCGTCGCGCGCCTGGTGCCGGAATTCTCGAAGGGGTAGAGGTCGCTGGAGCGGGTGAAGGGAATCGAACCCTCGTCTTGAGCTTGGGAAGCTCCGGCTCTACCATTGAGCTACACCCGCATCGCCGACGCGACGGCGCAATATAGGAACAGTCCGGGGGTCCGGGCAAGTCGCGCGCTTGACAGGCGGCGACCGGATCGCATAGCTTCCTGCCCATTCCGTGGTGATTTGAGCCGGCCGGCTTGCGGACCACGTAAAAGAAGCCGCTAAAAGGTCGGAGCGTTTCGCGAGCGCATGCCCGTCGAAGAGCCCCGAGCCAAAGGCCGGGGCTTTTGCATTCGGGGTAGCGACATGGCGAAGAAGAACGAGTTTTCCACCAATCCGGACTGGCGCGCGCGCACGGCTCTCGTGCATGGCGGCGGCGAGCGTTCGCAGTGGTCCGAGACCGGCGAGGCGATGTTCCTGACGTCGGGCTTCGTCTACGGCTCGGCGGACGAGGCCGAGCGCGCTTTCGCCACGCCGACGAAGCTGGAAGACCAGCGCTTCGTCTATTCGCGCTTCGGCAATCCGACGGTCGCGATGTTCGAGGCGCGCCTTGCGGCTCTCGAGGGTGCGGAAGCCTGCAAGGGAACCGCGAGCGGCATGGCCGCGGTGTTCGCGGCCCTCGCCTGCCAGCTCAGGGCCGGCATGCGCATCGTCTCGTCCCGCGCGCTGTTCGGCTCGTGCCACTACATCGTCACCGAACTTCTGCCGCGCTGGGGCGTGGAAAGCGTGCTCGTCGACGGTCCCGACCTTTCGGCGTGGAAGAAGGCGCTGTCGGTCAAGACCGACGTCGTGTTCCTCGAATCGCCGTCGAACCCGATGCTCGATCTGGTCGACATCCGCGCGGTCGCGAAACTCGCGAAGAAGGCGGGTGCGCGCGTCGTCGTCGACAACGTGTTCGCCACGCCGCTGCTGCAGAAGCCGCTGCAGCTGGGCGCCGACGTCGTCGTCTATTCGGCGACCAAGCATATCGACGGCCAGGGCCGCGTGCTGGGCGGGGCCGTGCTGGGTTCGCGCGAATGGATCGACGGCACGCTCGTCCCGTTCATCCGCCACACCGGCCCGACGCTGTCGGCGTTCAACGCGTGGGTGCTGCTGAAGGGGCTGGAGACGCTGCCGCTGCGCGTCGAGGCGCATGCGCGCGGCGCCCTCGCCGTCGCGAAGTTCCTCGAGAAGGCGAAGCCCGTCGCGCGGGTGCTCTATCCGGGCCTCAAGTCGCATCCCCAGCACGCGCTCGCGCGCAAGCAGATGAAGGGCGGCGGGCCGCTCGTGGCCTTCGACCTCGTGGGCGGGAAGAAGGCGGCGTTCGCGTTCGTCGACGCGCTGAAGCTGATCCGCATCTCGAACAATCTGGGCGACGCGAAGAGCCTGATCTGCCATCCGGCGACGACGACGCACCAGCGCCTGCCGGCGGACGAGAAGAAGCGCCTTGCGATCGGCCCGGGCAGCCTGCGACTGTCGGTCGGCATCGAGGATCCGGCCGACCTGATCGAGGATCTGGCGCGCGGTCTTGCCGCGGCGGCCAAGGCGGGGCGCTAGTCTCGCCCCGCCACGCGGGCCGGAATCGCCTTTGTTTTTCTAAGGGCTTTGACCGCCCGCCCGGGACCGGGGGTTGGCCGGGCCCGGGGCGCGGCCTATACTCCATGTCGCAAACCCGCCCCCAGCCCCAAGTGCCGCGATGTACAGCGAGACGACCCGCGAGATCAAGGTGACGGTCAAACCGGTCTATCTCGAAGACCAGTCTTCCCCGCACGAGAACCACTTCGTCTGGGCCTACCATGTCCGGATCGAGAATCTCGGCGGGCAGACCGTGCAGCTGCGTGCCCGGCACTGGCGCATCACCGACGCGAACGGCCGCCTGCAGGAAGTGCGGGGGGCCGGCGTCGTCGGCGAGCAGCCGGTCTTGAAGCCGGGCGAAAGTTTCGAGTACACGTCCGGGACGCCGCTGGGCACGCCGTCCGGGATCATGATGGGCAGTTACCAGATGGAAACCGGCAGCGGCGAGAAGTTCGACATCAGGGTGCCGGCGTTCTCGCTGGACTCGCCGAGCCAGCCGATCCGACTGAACTGACGTCTCCGGACCACCAAGGAAAGTGCATCGCTCGTGAAATCTCCTCTCAAGCCGATCGTCGCAGCATCGTTCCGGCCCGACCGCGAGGCCGCCGAGGAGGCCGTGCGCACGCTCATCCGCTGGGCCGGCGACGATCCGGACCGCGAAGGCCTGCTCGACACGCCCAAGCGCGTCACGCGCGCCTACGAGGAATGGTTCTCCGGCTACAAGGAAGATCCGGTCGAGATCCTCGCGCGCACCTTCGAGGAGACCGACGGCTACGACGAGATGGTCGTGCTGCGCGACGTGCGCTTCGAAAGCTTCTGCGAGCACCACCTGGCACCCATCCTGGGTGCGGTCGACGTCGCCTACCTGCCGCAACGACGGGTCGTCGGCATCTCGAAGATCGCGCGCGTGATCGACGTCTTTGCCAAGCGCATGCAGATCCAGGAGAAGCTCACCGCGCAGATCGCCAACACGATCGAGCACGTGCTGCAGCCCAAGGGGGTCGCCGTCGTCGTGCGCGGCCAGCACCAGTGCATGAGCACGCGGGGCGTGCACAAGACCGGCGTGACGATGGTCACGTCGCGCATGCTGGGCGCCTTCCGCGACAACGAGGCGACGCGGCGCGAGTTCCTCGCGATCGTCGGCAATCCGCCGGTCCAGCCGGGCTGACGCGCGCGTGACGTCCCTCGCCAAGGAATCGGTCGCCCTGCTGGCGCGCCTGGTGGCGCACCGCACGGTCAGCTCCGATTCGAATCTCGCACTCATCTCCGACGTGCGCGCCTATCTCGCCGGCCACGGCGTGGAAAGCCGGCTCGTCCCCAACGACGACGGCACCAAGGCCAATCTCGTCGCGACGATCGGCCCGAACGTGCCGGGCGGCGCGGTGCTGTCGGGGCACACCGACGTCGTGCCGGTCGAAGGCCAGCCCTGGTCGAGCGATCCCTTCGCGCTCGTCGAGCGCGACGGCCGGCTCTACGGCCGCGGCTCGTCCGACATGAAGGGCTTCATCGCCTGCGCGCTGGCGGCGGTCCCGCATCTCGTCGCGGCGAAACTTGCGCGGCCGATCCATCTGTGCCTTTCCTACGACGAGGAGATCGGCTGCTTCGGCGCACCCCACGCCATAGCGCTTTTCGGCGCCGAACTGCCGCGTCCGGCGCTGTGCGTGGTCGGCGAGCCGACGATGATGCGCCCGGTCGTCGCGCACAAGGGAAGCTGGGTGAACGAGACGCGCATCGTCGGGCGCGAGGCGCATTCGAGCGCGCCGCATCTGGGTGCGAACGCGATCGTCTACATGGGCCGCTTCCTCGTCTATCTCGACGAACTCCAGCAGTCGCTGCGCGCGCGCGGCCAGGCCGATGCGGTCCCCGGCGTCGATTTCGATCCGCCCTGGACGACCGTCGGCATCGGCAAGATCTCGGGCGGTACCGCCGCCAACATCGTGCCGCGCGAATGCAGCCTGACATGGGAGTTCCGCGCGTTGCCCGGCGTCGACCGCGAGGCCATCCATGCCGGCGCGCAGGCGAAGATCGACGAGCTGGACGCCGCCATCAAGCGCGAGGCGGCGGAAGCCGGCGTCACGCTGCGCCGCTACGCGAACATCCCGCCGATGGCCCCCGATCTCGACGGGCCGGCGGCGAAGCTCGCGATGTCGATCACCGGGGCGAACACGCCGGTCACCGTCGCGTTCGGCACCGAGGCCGGCCAGTTCCAGCAGGCGGGGATATCGACCGTCATCTGCGGGCCGGGCGACATCGCGGTCGCCCACAAGACCGACGAATACACGACGCGCGACCAGCTCGCCCAATGCGACCGCTTCATCGGCAAGGTCGCCGAATGGGCACAGCACCCGGCCTGAGGCCGGTCAGACCTGCATGAAGCGCTGCATGTTCGCGCGGATCTGCCGGTCGAGCTCGGCGTTGATGTCGCCCATCATCTGCTCGACCATCTCGTACCAGACGCGTTCCCGGTCGTTGAGCGAGATGTTCTCCGCGACCGAACGCGTGCGCGTGGCGGCGGCCGTCGCGAAGCCGTCGCGGAAATTCCCGCGAAGCTGGCGGACCTCGAGGGCCGCCTCGATGCGGCCGTCGTAGCGCTGCGCCTGCTCGTTGGTGAAGGTCGCGCGAACGCCGGACTGGCGGGGAAGCTGGGTTTCGGTGACGTGCGCGTCGACGACGACGAAGCGCAGATAGCGGTCGCCGCGCCCCGACACGGCAAGCCGGTCGCCCGCCCAGCGGCGCAGCACGTCGACCGGCGGCTGGACGAACAGGTGCTCGACGTTCGGCGGGGCGAGCGGCGGACGGTAGTCGATCGCCACTTCCATGCGCTCGGCCTCGAACGTGAAGCGGCCGAGCGCGGAATAGGTCAGAGGCGGGAACTGCGGGACCGGCGGCGCGTCCGCGCAGGACGCGAGCGCTGCGGCCGGCACGGCCAGCCCTGCAATCTTCAGGAAATCGCGACGGGAGGAAATCATCCGGCTCAGCTCCGTGAAGAACTCGGGGGAAGGGAAACGTCTAGCGCGAAAAGGCGGTGGAAATGTGGCGCGGGAACGTCGGCACTTCAAGCTTCGCCGTAGATCGCGTCGAGATCGGCGAAGGCGTGCGCGGTGTTGCAGAACTCGCAGGTGATGCGGACGGCGCCGTCGGCCTCGCGCATCGTCTCCAGCTCCTCGCGCGCGATCGTGCGCAGCACGCCGCGCATGCGCGCGGGATCGCAGCGGCAGCGATGGACGAGCTCGATCGGTCGGTAGATCTCCACGCCCTCGGCCAGGAACAGCCGGTCGACCAGCTTCCACGGCGGCAGTTCCGGGTCGACCAGCTCGCGCGACTTGGCCGATCCCATCAGGATCATCGCGCGCCGCCAGCCTTCCTCCTCGGCTTCGCGCACCGCCGGATCGCGCGCGACCGGCACGCGGCCTTCGGCCGAACCTTGCGCGTCCTCGGGCGGCAGGCGCTGGATCATGATCGCCCCGGCGCGCCAGTGCAGCCGGCCGTCGGCGTCGGCCACGCTCGAGACGGCGACGTTGAGGCCGGCCTCGAACTGCTCCGACTGGTGGAAATAGTGGTGCGCGCATTCGGCGAGCGTGGCGCCGGTCAGCTCGACGATGCCCTGGTAGCGTTCCATCTCGGCACCCTGGTCGACCGTGAAGGCGAGATAGCCCGCCCCGAACAGCTTGGGCACCGATACCGGGCCGTCGCCGAGGGCGGCGATGCGCGCCGCGTCGAACTGCGCGTAGCCGCGGATCGCGCCCGCCGATGTCACGTCGGCCACCAGCATGCGCAGCGGGCCGTCGCCCTTGGTCTGGATCGTGAAGACGCCGTCGTATTTCAGCGTGGCCGCAAGGGCGGCCCCCATCGCGATCGCCTCGGCGAGGGCGGCGGCCACCAGCCGCGGATAGGCGTGGCGGTGCAGGATCGCGTCGAGTGCGGGCCCCAGCCGGACGAGCCGGCCGCGCAGCGCGTAGGGGTCGATCTTGAACGGAAGGACGACGTCGTCGTCCGCGATCTCCGGCTTCAAGCCATGCACCAGGCGAGGATGCCCTTCTGCACGTGCAGGCGGTTCTCGGCCTCGTCCCACACGGCCGAGCGCGGACCGTCGATGACGCCCTCGGTCACTTCCTCGCCGCGATGGGCGGGCAGGCAGTGCAGGAAGATCGCGTCGGACTTGGCCCGGTCCATCAGCCGCTCGTCGACCCGGTAGGGGGCGAGGAGGTTGTGGCGCTTCTCGCGGCTTTCGCGGCTGCCGCTTTCCTGGTCCATCGACACCCACGTGTCGGTGACGACGGCGTCGGCGCCGGCCACGGCGGCTTCCGGATCGGTCAGCAGCTGGATGCGCGCACCCTCGCGCTTGGCCCAGGCCAGCACGTCGCCCGACGGGCGCAGATGTTCCGGGCAGGCGAGGCGCAGCTCGAACGCGAAGCGCTGGGCCGCATGGATCCACGAGGCGGCGACGTTGTTGCCGTCGCCGGTCCACGCGATCACCTTGCCGGCGATGCCGCCCTTGCGCTCCTCGATCGTCATCACGTCGGCCATCACCTGGCAGGGATGCGAACGGTCGGTCAGGCCGTTGATGACGGGCACGGTCGCGTGGCGGACGAGCTCGGCGAGGTTGGCGATCTTGTTGGTGCGCAGCATGATCGCGTCGCAATAGCGCGACAGCACGCGCGCGGTGTCGGCGATGGTCTCGCCGCGGCCGAGCTGCGTGTCGTGGTGCGTCAGGATCACGGCTTCGCCGCCGAGCTGGCGGATGCCCACCTCGAACGACACGCGCGTGCGCGTCGAAGGCTTCTCGAAGATCATCGCCAGCGTCTTGCCGGCGAGCGGCTTTTCCATGCCGCCGGGCGGGCGCTTGGCCTTGTAGGCCGCACCCAGATCGAGGATGCGCCGCAGCGTGCCCGTTTCGAGCACGTCGAGGTCGAGGAAGTGGCGGGGTGTCGCGTTCATGTCGGTCTCCGTCATCCCGCCTTGCGGGCGGGCTGGCGCGCGCGCAGGTCGGCGCAGGCGGCGTCGATCTTCTCGATCGCCTCGGCCACCTGGGCGGCCTCGGCGATCAGCGGGGGCAGGAGGCGCATGACGTTGTCGCCGGCACCCGCCGTCAGCAGGCCCTGCTTGCGCACGGCCCCGATCATGTCCTGGTTCGGCACCTTGCACTTGAGGCCGAGCAGCAGGCCCGATCCGCGCGCGTCCTCGAACATGTCGGGGTTGCGCTGGACGAGGCCCGCAAGCTGCTGCTTGAGGTGCGCGCCGATCCGTTCGACATGCTCGAAGAAGCCGGGGGCGAGCATCACGTCGAGCACGGCGTTGCCGGCCGACATCGCCAGCGGGTTGCCGCCGTAGGTCGACCCGTGCGTGCCGGCCGTCATGCCGGCCGCGGCCTTCGCCGTGGCAAGGCACGCGCCGACCGGGAAGCCGTTGCCCAGCGCCTTGGCGACCGACATCACGTCGGGCGTCACGCCGGACCATTCGTGGGCGAAGAGCCTGCCCGTGCGGCCCATGCCGGTCTGGATCTCGTCGAACACGAGCAGCAGGCCGTGCCGGTCGCAAAGCTCGCGCAGGTACTTGAGATCGGCTTCCGGAACGGGCCGGATGCCGCCTTCGCCCTGGATCGGCTCGATCATGATGCCGGCCGTCTCCGGGCCGATCGCGGCTTCGAGCGCCTTGCGGTCGCCGAACGGAACCTGGTCGAAGCCTTCGGCCTTCGGACCGAAGCCTTCCAGATATTTCTGCTGGCCACCGGCCGCGAGCGTGGCGAGCGTGCGCCCGTGGAACGCGCCCTCGAACGTCACGATGCGGTAGCGCTCGGGATGGCCGTGATGCGCGTGGTACTTGCGCACGAGCTTGATGCAGCACTCGTTGGCTTCCGCGCCCGAATTGCCGAAGAAGACCGTGTCGGCGAAGGTCGACGCGACCAGCCGCTCGGCCAGCTTCTGCTGCTGGGGGATCGGGAAGATGTTGGAGGTGTGCCAGACCTTGTGCATCTGGGCCCCCACCTCTTTCACGAGGTGCGGGTGCGCGTGGCCGAGGCCGGTCACGGCGATGCCGCAGGCGAAATCGAGGTAACGTCGGCCGTCGGTTCCCCACAGATACGGGCCTTCGCCGCGCTCGAAGCCCACTTCGGCGCGCGCATAGGTCGGCATCACGGCGGGAAATGCAGTCGACACGGCAACAACCCCCTCTTTCGGGCCCGTCAGGCTGACGGTCCGGGAAACGACCAGTATCCGGGGGTGCCCCGGAAATGTCAAATACAGCCGGGAATCGCGCTTTTCTTACAGATGCTTAAGCCGGTTCACGCCCGCAGCTTGTAGCCGGTCCGGAACATCCGGAAGCACAGCGCGCCGAGAGCCGCGTTGGCCACCAGCAGGATCGCCGCCCCGATCCACGGATGCGCGTCGGCATGCCCGATGAAGCCGAAGCGGAACCCGTCGATCATGTAGAAGAACGGATTGACCAGCGCGATCAGGTGCCAGGGCTCCGGCAGCCGGTCGACCGTATAGAAGGTGCCCGACAGGAAGGCGAGCGGCGTGACGACGAAGTTCGTCACGGCCGCGATGTGGTCGAACTTCTCCGACCACACGCCGCCGGCCACGCCGATCAGCGACAGCAGCAGCGACGCCATGACGCCGTTGAACGCGATCCAGCCGAAATTGTGGATGTGCAGCGACACGAACGGGGCGAGGCAAGCCGCCGTCACCCCGCCCACGACGATCCCGCGCACCACGCCGCCGGCCGCGAAGCCGACGACGAGCTCGCCCGGCGACAAGGGCGGCATCAGCGAGTCGACGATGTTGCCCTGGACCTTCGCGATGACGATCGAGCTCGACGTGTTGGCGAAGGCGTTCTGCGTCATCGCCATCATGATGAGGCCGGGGGCGAGGAACTCGGCGAAGGTGAGCCCGCCGCCGCTGCCGGCCGCCGCACCGGGCCCGAGGGCGAGCACGAAGACGGCGAGGAACAGCAGCGTCGTGACGACCGGGGCGGCGATCGTCTGCGTATGCACCTTCGTGAAACGGCGCACCTCGCGCATCACGAGCGTGTACAGGCCGAGCCAGTTGACGGCGCCGAAACGGCGGGGCGGGGAGGGGGAGCGGGCGAGATCGTTCATGGAGGGCGCACAATAGAGGGCGCACCGCGGCCTCGCAATTGCCGCTTCGGCATGGCAAACAGGCGCCCGATGCCGCCCCGCAAGCCGCCCAAGCCCCCGACGCGCGAGCGCCTCGAAAAATCGGCGCTGCACTATCTGGAGCGCTATGCCGCCTCGGCCGAGGGGCTGCGCCGGGTGCTGCTGCGCAAGGTCGCGCGCGCGGCGCATGCGGGGGTCGCCGACCGCGCGCAGGGCGCATCGGACGTCGATGCCGTCGTTGCCAAGCTTGTAGCCGGAAAACTTCTCGACGATTCGCGCTTCGCCGAAGGCCGGGCCGCAAGCCTTGCGCGCCGCGGCCTGCCGCGCGGGCGCATCGCGCAGCGCCTGAAGATCGCCGGCGTCGACGGCGAGGACATCGAGCATGCGCTCGGCAGTCTTGACGAAGCGGGCGAGAACGACTTCAAGGCGGCGGTGATCTTCGCGCGGCGCAAGCGGCTCGGGCCCTTCGCCGATCCCGCCCGCCGTGCGGCCGCGCGTATGAAGCACCTTGCCGCGATGGCGCGTGCCGGCTTCTCCGGCGAACTCGCGCGCCGGATCGTCGATGCCGCCGATCCCGACGATCTGGCGGAAGACTGACGCGTCGCTGCGCATGGCGCGCAATCCCGACCCCATGCTAGCTTGACCGCAGCACATCCCCCGGTGCCGGAGCAGCCGAATGATCGAACCCGCCATCCCGCGCGACGAAGAAAAGCGGCTTGCGGCGCTGCGCGCGCTCGGCCTGCTCGACAGCCCCGCGGATAAGGCATTCGACGAGATCGTCGAACTGACCCGCCTGCTGCTCGACGTGCCGATGGCGCTGGTCTCGCTGGTCGATTCCGACCGGCAGTGGTTCAAGGCGGCGGCCGGCGTGGGCGTGTGCGAGACGTCCCGGTCGGTCTCGTTCTGCGCGCATGCCATCCACGAGGACGACGTTTTCGTCGTGCCGGACGCGTCGTTCGATCCGCGTTTCCACGACAACCCCCTCGTCGCCGGCGAGCCGCACATCCGCTTCTACGCGGGCTTTCCCCTGCGGCTGCCGAGCGGCCACCGGATCGGCACGCTGTGCGCGCTGTCGCCCGTCGCGCGCGAGGAGTTCGATGCGGCCGGCCGGCGGAAGATGCAGCTGTTGGGCGGACTCGTCCTCGACGCGATCGAGCTGCGCACCGCGCGCGCGGAGATCGCGCGCGGGCGCGTGGCGATCGACCGGCATTCGGCGCTCTGGCACGCGCTGGGTTCGCCGATCGCGTTTGCCGACCGCAGCGGCCGGATCGAGACCTGCAACGCCGCCTTTTCGCTGCTGTGCGCGGCCGGCGACCCGATCGGAAAGCCTTTCAACGCGGCACTCGGGCTCCCCGAGGAAGTCTGGTCGCCGGCGGCGATGGTCGCGGCCGGCTCGCGCGTCGGCCGCATCGAAGCGCCCGGCATGCCGGGCGCGTTCGAGGTCCATCTCGGTCCCGGCGGATTCACGTTCGTCGGCTCGCCGGCAGAGGCGGGAGCCTGACCATGCGCCGAATCTTCGACATCCGTGTCGACGGTCTCGACGAGCCGATGCGGGTCATCTCCAGCCCGGTCGAAGACGACCTGATCGACGCGCGCGAACGCTACGCGCTGAAGACGTGGCGCAAGGCGAATTTCAAGGGCGGCCGCATTCCGCGGCGCAGGGATCTCGGCGACGTCCTGGTCGAGGACCTTTCGGCGAACCTGATGGAGCTGGAGGTTCTGCCCGACGGCGACCTGAAATACGTCCATTGCGGCCGCGCGGTGGCGGCCGCGTTCGGACGCGACGTGACCGGAACGCGCACGAGCGACCTGCCCACGCCGATCTCGAAGGTGTTCCTCAGCGTCTACCAGCTCGCGATCAAGCATCCGATGCCGTTCGCCACCCGGCACGCGTCGCCGCTCGACGCGGTCGGCCACTGGCACCGGCTGATCCTGCCGGTCGATCCGGCGGAATCCGGGCGCGCGACGCGGTTCATGGTCTGCAGCCTGCCGATCGGCGACTCGGCCCGCCCCTAACCCTTGTCCCAGGCGAGCTTGAGCCCGACGGCCGCGAAATCGCGCCGGATGCGCTCGTCGAACGCGCGGCGCACGCGCCACTGCTTGCCCGGCAGCGTCTTGACGCGGGCTTTCAGCGTCTGGCCGATGTCGGAATAGGCCGCCAGGCCCTGGTCCTCGTACTCGCCGATCACCAGCGACGCGATCTCGGGATCGGCGACGATGGCGTCGAACGCGCCGCGCATGGCGCGCGCGGCGGCGGCCGGATCGGCGGCGTAGCCGACGGCGGCCTCGAACGTCGCGTAGGCGAAATCCTTCGTCTGGTTCGAGATGATGGTCAGCGTGCCGAACGGAATGGTGTGGAGCGTGCCGTCGGACGAGCGCAGCTTGATGGCGCGCAGGCCCAGCGCTTCGACGGTGCCCGCCTTGTCGCCGAGCTGCACCACGTCGCCGACCGCCAGCACGTCCTCCATGATCATCGACACGCCGGTGATGAGATCGCGCACCATGTTCTGGGCGCCGAGGCCCACGGCGAGGCCGAGCACGCCGGCGCCGGCCAGCAGCGGCGTGACGTTGACGCCGATCTCGTTGAGCGTGACGAGCAGCACGAACACGACGAGGATCAGGAACAGGGCGCGCTGCATCAGCGGCAGCAGCGTGCGCACGCGGGCAGAGGTGCGCTCGGTCGGCGCCTCGTTCTCGCCCTTGCGCGTCAGGTAGCGTTCGAGGCCCGCGTTCGCGAACTCCCAGATCGCGAGCGAGACGATCACGGCGAACGCGATCGCGAACAGGCCGCCGGCCACGCGCTGGCCCTGCGGCGTGGCCGCGTATTCGAGCGTGCGGATCCCCCAGGCCTGCATGATCGCCAGCAGGGCAAGCCCGCTGATCGCGGCGACGATCAGCCGCCGGCCCGCGCTGACATAGCGGTTGGCCCGCTGTTCGAGTGCGGGGAACTTCTCGCGGAACTCCGGCGCGATGACGAACGCCCTGTCGATGCCGTAGCCCGCCAGCAGCACCGCCGCGCGCGCGATCCCCGCGATGACCAGCGTCAGCACGCTCGCCTGCACGATGAAGGCGAAGCCGTCCGGCCGGATCAGCCAGGCGAACAGCGCCACGATGACGTAGGCGAGTGCCGCCACGTGCCAGTACTTGGCGAGGCCCGGCCCGAGGAAGCCCGCCCGCCCGCGCGCGATCCAGCCGTCGCCGCGCGACGAACGGACCAGCGCGTCGGCGACCGGCTGGCGGTTCTGCAGGACGACCGCGACGAACATCATCGCGACGACCACGCCCAGCAGCTTGACGATGAAGTTGTGCGCCGGCCCCGGCATGCCGATCAGGAGTGCCGCTTCGGCGGCGAAGTACCAGTAGACGGCGATGTTCGTCACGCGCCGGATCCACAGGAACACGTAGACCGACGTCTCGTCGTCGAGCGGGAGCGGCCGGCGGCCCGGATGGCGGGGCGCGAACGCGGTGTTCGCCGCGAGTGCCACGGCGCGCGCCAGCACGTTGGCGTTGACGAACGAGATCGCGACCAGACTCGCCGTGCGCGAGGGTTGCGTCAGGCCCAGCGTGCCGATGGCGACGGCCGCGAAGATCGCGATCGGGACCAGGCCGACCGCCGCGTCGGCGCCGATCGGGAAGGCGCGCTTCCAGCCCGGCTCGACCGCGCGGGCTTCCAGCTTCCGGCGCAGGGGGTCGAGGGCGCGCGACGCGATCCATTCGGCGATCCAGCCGGCCGCGAGCACGGCGACGAGCTTCCACAGGATCTCGACCAGCCGGTCGCGGTTCTGCGTATCGCCGATCTGGCTGTCGAACCACGACAGGAACTTCGGCGC
>JAEUKY010000393.1 GCA_016794005.1 Rhodospirillales bacterium | reverse complement strand
GCGCCGCAAGGCGGCGGGCGCACGGCGCGTCGCCCTCGTGCTCGCCAACTATCCGGGCAAGGACGGGCGGCTTGCCAACGGCGTGGGGCTCGACACGCCGGCCGCCGCCTGCGCGATTCTCGCCGCCCTCGCGCGCGAAGGTTATTCGGTCGCGGGCGCGCCGGCGGATTCGGCCGCGTTGATGCGCCTGCTGCTCGACGGGCCGACGAACCTGCGCAAGCGCGCGACGGGCGGCGTGCGCTTCCCGCTCGACGCGTATCGCGCGTTTCTCGCGAAGCTTCCCGATGCCGTCCGCGCGGCGGTCGACGCGCGCTGGGGTGCCGCCGAAGCCGATCCGCGAATCGACGGCGACGCGTTCGTGCTGCCGGTCCATCTCTTCGGCAACGTCGCGGTCGCGATCCAGCCCGCGCGCGGCTACGAGATCGACCCGGCCGCGACCTATCACGATCCCGCCCTCGTCCCGCCGCACGGCTATCTTGCGTTCCACGCGTGGCTGCGCGGGCTCGATGCCGCAGTGCACGTCGGCAAGCACGGCAATCTCGAATGGCTGCCGGGCAAGGGCATCGCCCTTTCCGACGAATGCTTCCCCGAGGCGGCCCTCGGGCCCCTGCCCAATCTCTATCCCTTCATCGTCAACGATCCGGGCGAAGGCACCCAGGCCAAGCGCCGCGCGGCCGCCGTGACGGTCGACCATCTCACGCCGCCGCTGACGCGCGCCGGCGCCTACGGCCCGCAGGCCGCACTCGAGCGGCTGATCGACGAATACGACGAGGCGAGCCGCCTCGATCCGCGCCGCATGCCGGCACTTGCCGCCGAAATCCTCGACATCGCGCGGCGCACCGGCCTTGCGGCCGAATGCGGTATTGCCGAAAGCGATGCGCCGGGTGCGGCATTGCCCAAGCTCGACGGGCTGCTGTGCGAACTGAAGGAACATCAGATCCGCGACGGGCTGCACGTGTTCGGCACGTCGCCCGGCGGCACGCAGCGCCGCGACACGCTCGTTGCGATCGCGCGCAGCCCGCGCCTCGGCGGAAGGCCGCAGGACGAATCCCTCCAGCGCGCGATCGCGCGCGATCTCGGCCTCGTCTTCGATCCGCTCGACTGCGACATGGCCGTGCACGGCGACGCGGTCGAACGGATCGAGGAACATGCCGCTCGCCTCGTCGACGGCGAAACCGCACCGGGCCCCGCAAGTGCGGCCGTGTGCGGCTGGATCGCCGCCACGCTCGCCCCCGCCTTCGACGCGAGCGGCACGCGCGAGATCGAAGCCCTGCTCGCCGGGCTTGCCGGACGGCGCGTGGCACCCGGCCCGTCGGGCGCACCGTCGCGCGGCCGGCCCGACGTGCTGCCCACCGGGCGGAATTTCCATTCGGTCGATCTGCGCGCGGTTCCCACGCCGTCGGCCTGGGCGCTGGGCTGGAAATCGGCCTGCCTGCTGCTGGAGCGCCACCTGCAGGACCACGGCGACTGGCCCAAGGCCGTGGCGCTGTCTGCCTGGGGAACCGCCAACATGCGCACCGGCGGCGACGACATCGCGCAGGGGCTGGCGCTGATGGGCGTGAAACCCACGTGGGATCCGTCGAGCCTGCGCGTGACCGGCTTCGAGGTGCTGTCGACCGACCTGCTCGACCGG
>JAEUKY010000383.1 GCA_016794005.1 Rhodospirillales bacterium | reverse complement strand
TTCTCGTACCAGGTGGCCGTCGGCAGCACGATGTCCGAGTACATGCAGGTCGTCGACATGCGGAAGTCGAGCGTGACGAGCAGATCGAGTTTTCCTTCCGGGGCCTTGTCGTGCCAGACGACGTCCTGCGGCTTGCTTTCGCCTTCCTCGCCCAGATCCTTGCCGAGCACGCCGTGCTGCGTGCCGAGCAGATGCTTGAGGAAGTATTCGTGCCCCTTTCCGCTCGACCCGAGGATGTTCGAACGCCACACGAACATGTTCCGCGGCCAGTTCGCCGGATCGTCGGGATCCTCGCACGACATCGCGAGACTTCCCTTCTTGAGGGCGCCTGCGACATGGGCCGGAACTTCAGAACCCGCGGTCGCCGCATCCTTGGTCACGTCGATCGGATTGCGCTTGAGCTGGGGGGCGGACGGCAGCCACCCCATGCGCTCGGCGCGCACGTTGAAGTCGACAAGCGAACCTTCGAAGCCCTTGGGCGCCAGCGGCGAGAGTATCTCGTCCAGCCGGAGCTTCTCGTAGCGCCACTGGTCGGTGTGCGCGTAGAAGAACGACGTCGAGTTCATGTGGCGCGGCGGACGATGCCAGTCCAGCGCGAACGCCAGCGGCGTCCAGCCCGATTGCGGGCGCAGCTTCTCCTGGCCGACATAGTGCGACCAGCCGCCGCCCGGCTGCCCGACGCACCCGCACATCACGAGCATGTTGATGAGCGCGCGGTAGTTCATGTCGGCGTGGTACCAGTGGTTCATCGCCGCGCCGACGATGACCATCGAACGGCCCTTCGTCTTCTCGGCGTTGTCGGCGAAGCCGCGTGCGACGGCAACAATCCGGTCGCGCGGCACGCCGCAGATCTTCTCCGCCCATGCCGGCGTGTAGGGATGGTCGTCGTCGTAGCTTCTCGCCGCATCGCCACCAAGACCGCGATCGATGCCGTAGTTCGCCATGAACAGGTCGTAGACGGTCGCCACCAGCGTTTCGCCGTCCTTGAGGCGCAGCTTGCGCGCCGGCACGTTGCGCACGATCGTCCGCGCGTGCGCGGAACCCTTGAAGTGCGCCGAGCGGGGGGCATCTTCGGCCGCGAAGAACGGGAAAGAGACGGCTGCGACCGAGTCGCGCGATCCGATCAGGCTGAGGGCCGGCGACGTCTCCTTGCCCGTAGCGGCATTGCGGCCTTCGAGGTTCCACTTGCCCTTTTCGCCCCAGCGGAAGCCGATCGTTCCGGTCGGTGCATAAGGCGCGCCCGTCGCCTCGTCGATGGCCACGGGCTTCCAGTCCGGATTGTTCGTCTCTCCAAGACCGTCGGCGAAATCGGACGAACGTACGAAGCGGTCGGCGACCAGCTTCCCGTCCTGCTCGACCAGCCGGACGAGCATCGGCATGTCGGAATAGCGGCGGACATAGTCCTCGAAGTACGGAACTTTCCGATCGAGGTGGAACTCCTTCAGGATGACGTGCCCGAACGCCATGCCGAGTGCCGCATCTGTCCCCTGCTTAGGATGCAGCCAGATGTCGGCGAACTTCGACGCTTCACTGTAGTCCGGCGTGATGACGACGGCTTTGGCGCCCTTGTAGCGGGCCTCGGTGAAGAAGTGAGCGTCCGGCGTGCGTGTCTGGGGAACGTTCGACCCCCAAAGAATGAGGTAGCCGGAATTGTACCAGTCGGCGCTTTCCGGAACGTCTGTCTGCTCGCCCCATGTCTGCGGCGAGGCGGGCGGAAGATCGCAGTACCAGTCGTAGAAACTCATGCACACGCCGCCGATCAGCGAGAGGTAGCGCGAGCCCGCCGCATAGGAGACCATCGACATCGCCGGGATGGGCGAGAAGCCGATGATGCGGTCCGGCCCGTGCTGCTTGATCGTGTGCACGTTGGCCGCCGCTACGATCTCGTTCGCCTCCGCCCAACTGGCGCGGACGAAGCCGCCCTTTCCGCGGCTCTTGTGGATCGTCGAACGCTTCGACGGGTCGTTGACGATCGACTTCCAGGCGACGACCGGATCCTTGTGCAGCGCCTTGGCCTCGCGCCACATGCGGATCAGCCGACCGCGAATCAGCGGATATTTCACGCGGTTCGCGCTGTAGAGATACCAGGAGTAGGAAGCCCCGCGCGCGCAACCGCGAGGTTCGTGGTTCGGCATGTCGGGGCGAGTGCGCGGATAGTCGGTCTGCTGGGTCTCCCACGTCACGATCCCGCCCTTGACGTAGATCTTCCACGAGCAGGATCCCGTGCAGTTCACGCCGTGCGTCGAGCGGACGATCTTGTCGTGCGCCCAGCGGCTGCGATAGCCCTCTTCCCAGTCGCGCTTCTCGTTGGTGACGGTGCCATGCCCGCCGGAGAAGCTCTCGACGTTGCGTGCAAGAAAGTTGAGACGGTCAAGGAACTGGCTCATGGTCGGGTCCTCAGGGTCATTTTCTGGATTACGCGGCGGTGCCGGAAGCGGCGGCGCGGGGTGCACGCTCGATGTCGTAGAGAAGTCCATCGCGGCGCGTATAGATGCCCCATGTGATCGCGATGCAGCTCAGGTAGAAGATCAGGAATCCGACGAGTGCCAGCTCGGCACCGCCCGTCATCGCGATGGACGTGCCGAAGCTCTTCGGGATGAAGAACGCGCCGTAGGCCGCAATCGCCGACGTGAAGCCGATTATCGCGGCCGCTTCCTTATCCGACTGGCGGATGCGATCCGCCGGAGACAGGTGAGGTTCGAGGCGCGAAACCTCCCGGCGCATGATAGCCGGGATCATCTGGAACGTGGACGCGTTGCCCACACCCGATGCGGCGAACAGGAAGAGGAAGCTTCCCATGAACACCGGAAAGGCCATCGCCTCGCCCTTCATGCCGATCGCGTAGAGAACGCCGAGGACACCGAGGCTCATCGCGACGAAGACCCATAGCGTCACCCGCCCGCCGCCGAACCGGTCGCTCGGCGTTCCGGCTGCCGCCCGAGAAAGGGCACCGACGAGTGGTCCGAGGAACGCGTACTTGAGCGTGTTCACGTCGGGGAACAGGATCTTCGACAGCAGAGGAAATGCCGCCGAGAAGCCGATGAACGAACCGAACGTACCCGTGTAGAGCCAGCACATGATCCAGTTGTGCCGGCGACGGAAGATCACGGCCTGGTCGGCGAACGAAGCCTTCATCGTCGCGATGTCGTTCATGCCGAACCACGCCGCGAAGGCGCTGGCGACGATGAACGGCACGAAGACATAGCCGGCGTTCTGCAGCCAGAGAGGAGAAGCCGTACCGCCCTGGAGCGAGTTCTGCGGGTCGCCGCCCAGCGCGCCAAACACGCCGACCGTGATGGCAAGTGGGACGACGAACTGGACGACACTGACCCCGAGGTTCCCGAGCCCGGCGTTGAGGGCAAGCGCGTTCCCCTTCTCGGCCTTCGGGAAGAAGAACGAGATGTTCGCCATCGACGAGGCGAAGTTCCCGCCGCCGAATCCGCACAGCAGAGCGAGGCCGAGGAAGATCCAGTAGGGTGTCGCCGGGTTCTGCACGAGCATGCCGATCCCGACGGCAGGCAGCAGCAACGACCAGGTCGACAGCGTCGTCCACAGCCGGCCGCCGAAGATCGCCGGCATGAAGCTGTAGAAGATCCGCAGTGTGGCGCCCGAGAGGCCCGGCAGCGCGGCCAGCCAGAACAGCTGCTCGTTGTCGAACCTGAACCCGACCGTCGGCAGCTTGGCGACGACGACCGACCAGACCATCCATACGGCGAACGACAGCAGCAGCGCCGGGATCGAAATCCAGAGATTCCGGCGCGCGATCGCGCGACCCTTCTCCTCCCAGAAAACTCGGTCTTCGGGGCGCCAGTCGGCGATGGCGCCCGTGCCGGAAAGCGCGCCTTCCTGGGCCTTGCCATGGATGAGTTGCATCTCGGGCAGTTCCGGAAGCGTGCTGATGGCGACGCCGCGCGCCGAAGCCTCCCGCTCCATCTGGCGCACGGCGATGTGCATCCACACCAGCGACACGCTGACGAGCGCGAACAGCAGCCAGAAGCAGCTCTGCCAGATGCCGGTCAGATCGTTGAGCGCGCCGAACGCAATGGGCAGGACGAAGCCGCCGAGGCCCCCGACGAGGCCGACAACCCCGCCTACGGCGCCCACGCGTTCCGGATAGTAGACCGGTATGTGCTTGTAGACCGCCGCCTTGCCGAGGCTCATGAAGAAGCCGAGCACGAAGGCGACGACGATGAAGCCGATCAGACCCATGCGCGTCGAGAACGCGACAGGCCCGGCGATACCTTCGATCACGTACTGGGTCGGCGGATACGATAGGATGAACGTGCAGGCGACCGACACCACGAAGGTCCAGTACATGATGCGGCGTGCGCCGTACTTGTCGGAAAGGTGGCCGCCATAGGCGCGGAAAACGGAGGCCGGGATCGAGTAGGCGGCCCCAATCATGCCCGCCGTCGTGATGTCGAGCCCGTAGACGCCGATCAGGTAGCGCGGCAGCCACAGTGCAAGCGCCACGAAGGCCCCGAAGACGAAGAAGTAGTAGACGGCAAACCGCCAGACCTGGATGTTCTTGAGCGGCTCGAGCATCGCGGAGAGCGGCTCCGGCTTCTGGCCCGACTGGCGCCGACGTGCGAGGTCGGGATCATCCTTGGTGGTGAGGAAGAAGGCGATGGCAGTGACCGCAAGTCCGATCGCCCAGACGATCGCGACTGTCTTCCAGCCATAAGCGACCATGATCGTGGGAGCGACGAACTTGGTGACCGCCGCACCGACATTGCCGGCCCCGAATATTCCCAACGCCGTGCCTTGTTGGGATTTCGGATACCACTTGGCGACATAGGCGACGCCGACCGAGAACGATCCGCCGGCAATTCCCACGCCGAGTGCCGCAAGCAAGAAGGTCAGATAATCATAGGCGTAGGTAAGGAGTGCCGTCATGACCGCCGCACTCAGCATCGTCAGCGTGTAAACGACGCGGCCGCCATACTGGTCGGACCAGATGCCCAGAAGCAGGCGGATGAGCGAGCCGGTCAGGATCGGCGTGCCAACGAGGAGTCCGAACTGCGTATCTGACAGGCCCAGATCCTTTTTGATTTGGATCCCGATGATCGCGAAGATGGTCCAGACGGCAAAGCACGCTGTGAAGGCGATCGTGCTCATCCAAAGGGCTGCCTGCTGACCTGCCGGCTTGATGTCGGTCACGTTCGTCACTCCCTGAATCAGGTTCGACTGACAGGGACGACGATGCACGCGATGCCGACACTGCCATCTTGATTCAAGTCAATCTGTCCAGACGGTGATCAGACTATTCGCGCGTTTCTTGACCCTTGCACCGGATCAGCGTGGCCAAGATCAAACATGGCCTTGACGAATATCAAGCGACGCGTCCCGCACGAGCGGACTCGATGCCGGCATCGAGAGGAGAGAAAATGCCCGTCACCGGATCGAGCGTATCGATGCCCCCGCTTGCGATGTCGAAGTGCCAGCCGTGTATCGAGATGTGGCCGGACACGATCCGCTCGGCGATCCACGGATATGTGACCAGATTGCGCACCGAGATGCAGATGGACCGCTGCTCGACCAGGCGCTCGCGCATCTCGATCGGTACTTCGGTTACGGCACTGAGCGCCGAGTCGCGCGCCTCAGCCGCAATCTCGACCCAGTCGGCGAGGAAGTCGAACCGCCGGCCGTCGCGATGGGCGCCCTGCATGAGCGCACGTATACCGCCGCACAGCCGATGGCCGAGCACCACGACATGCTCGACCGACAGGCCGAGAACTGCAAATTCGAGCGCAGAGGCCGTACCGTGCGCCCGTCCATCGGGCTCGTAGGGCGGGACCAGCGCCGCGACATTCCGGATTACGAACAGATCGCCGGGAACGGCCTCGGTGATGATCGCCGGGTCGGTCCGAGAATCCGAGCAGGCAATGATCAGCACGCGCGGGGACTGGCCATTGATCGCAAGCTCCTCGAAGAGCGTGTGGTTCGTTTCGAAATAGTCGGTACGGAAGCTGCGGTAGCCCGACAGAAGTTCTTCCATTGCGGCTCCGCGCCGGCATCCGCTGCACATTTCGTCACTCCGCAGGGTGGATAGCGAAGACGATGCAGGCGGACGTCTGCCAGACGGTTGATCTAGGTCAAGGCAGATGGAGGTCATGTGAAATAGCTTTATCGTCTCTTGATATCCGCCAGCCGGCAACCTGATCGCGGTCAATTTGCCGGGTGACGACCGTCAACCGACCGTAGGGAGCGTCAGATGAAGGCGTCGGATCGAGCGACACTGGGCCGGACCCCCATGTTCCGCGACGTGCCGCCCGAGATCTGCGACCGGCTTGCGATCGGCGCTTTCGTGCAGACCCTTCCGAAGGGCGCTCTCCTCTTCGAGCAGGGTGGAGAGGCAGAGTTCCTCCATGTGCTGCTGGAGGGCCGGTGCGGCCTTGTGGGGGCCAGATCGGATGGTGAAGAGTGCGTCGTCGAGATCATGCACGCCGGTTCCGCCTTCATCCTGCCGGCGATCTTGCTCGAAGCACCGTATCTCATGTCGGCGCGCGTACTCGAAACGTCGCGTATCGCCATGATCCCTGCGGGTCCTTTGCGGCGCGCGCTCGACCAGGAACCGCATCTGATGCGTGCGGCGGCTTTCGACCTCGCCCGCTACTGGCGGATCCTCGTTCAGCAGATCAAGGACCTGAAGCTGCGTTCGGCGCACGAACGTGTCGCGGCGCATCTCAGCACGATGTGTCGTCAAACCGCCGCCGGCCCGGCCGTACTCAATCTGGACCAGGAATTCCGATCCATTGCAGCGAAACTCGGCATGACGCCGGAATCCTGGTCGCGGTCGATCCGGCAACTGGAGACGGTCGGCGTCCGGTCCGCTGGTCGACGAATAGAGATCGAGGATGTAGCAAGGCTGCGGGCGTTCGCGGGCGTCGACGGCCTGCAATAACGTTCCGCTACCTATTCCGTCGCTCCGTATGGTCGGACTTTACCGGGACACTAGGAAAAGGCCCTGGTGATCGCTCGCCAGGGCCTTGTTGGTTAGTCGAATTGGTCGGAGCGACAGGATTCGAACCTGCGCCCCCCAGTTCCCCAGACTTTGTGAAACTCAATGATTTCAATGTCAGTTTCCATAATTTTCGGCAATTAAGGGAACCCAATGGAAACTAAGGGCCGAGAGTATCTTCCGATCGGGCAGTTCAAATTTGGGTCCGGACTCCACTCCGGATGGCCTCATAGGCCCTAAAGATCAACTTCACCGAGCGCAGGCCATCATCCAACGTGACCGGTGGCTGCACTTTCCGTTGCAAAGAATCGGCAAACGCGATGGCATTCTGGTGGTGGAACTGGCCGAGCTTGAAGCGTGGCACGATAGGCGAAATATTCCATACGCGCTCGCTCTGGGTGCGATGGAATATCTTCAAATGACCCGACGGTGTAATGTCGCGCGACGCAAGGTCGACGCCGCTGACGATCGCCGTCCCTTCTGATCCATAGATCTCGATCGACGCGTCAGCAGCCGCGAAAGTGAAGCTCGACGTCACCTCCGCCAGCATGCCGCCGACGTAGTCGAAGATAGCGATTGCCTGATCCTCGACCTTCAGGCCCAGTGACGACGAAGCGTTCGCCGTGACGCCGGCCGGCAAGCCGAACAGCCAGCACAGCAGGTCGGCAGCATGTACGCCTTCATCAAGCAGCGCGCCGCCACCCGACAACGCCGGGTCGACGTACCACCGTTCGCGGAAATCGGGATCGAGCCCATAGAAGTGCCCGTGCCGGATGCGCACTAGCCGGATCTTTCCGAGTTCGCCTGTATCGACCAGACGCTTGAGCTCGTGCGACACAGGGTCGAACCGCTTGGGGAAGCTCTGCATGAACGGCATGCCGGCAGCGCGCACGGCCTTCTCGATGCGAGCGGCCTCGGCGAGGTTGGCGGCGAGCGGCTTCTCGCACAGCACAGCCCGCTTGGCGGCGAGCGCTCGTTCGATCAGCGGAGCGTGATTGATCGTCTCGCTGCAAATCGCAACAGCGTCGGCCGCGTCAATCGCCGCGTCGAGATCTGGGGCGAACCGCACCTTGAAGCGCCCGGCCGCCTCGCGACCTCGCACGACGTTGTCGTCCCAGATCGCTACGACCTCGATTTCAGGGAGTGACTGGAACGCCTCGACCCAGAAATTCGCATGGTAGTGCGCGAAGCTGAGGATCGCGATCCGGATCATGTCGCCTCCACGGCGACGCGTGCCCCGCCCGAGACACTCGACCGGCCGATCGCCTCGGCGATCAAGATACCGTCGAGCGCGTCTTGCGCGGTTCGCTCCGGCGAGGCCGCACCGACGATCCCGTCGATCCATGCCTGATGCTGGCGCTTGCCGAACGGCAACATTGGAACTTCAGGCATCTCCCATCCCGGGCGGCCGCTCCGGCTGACGGCAAGTGGACCAAGTTCGCTGCGCAGCCAGATCGTACCCTTGGTCCCGTAGATCTCGAATCGGAACCGGTCGCAGCCTTTTGCTTCGATCATTGACATTTCGTGCGAAGCTGCTGTTCCGTTCGCCAGCGAGTAAACCGCCCAAGCGCTGTCTGGATTCTCGACTTTCACCCGGCGCCCGTCAGCGAGCGTCCGTTCCGGTCTCAGGATCGCCGCCGTTGCCGACACCTGTGCTACCGCGCCACCCATCTGCAGCAGCAGATCGATGCCATGTACGCCGAGTTGCAACACAACGCCGCCGGCAACGCGCGACTTCTTAAAGAACCAATCCGCCCAATCAGGCCCCGGCGTGGCGTTGCGGATGCGCAGGCTCGTCACGTCGCCGATCGCACCAGTGGCGACGAGTTCCTTCGCCATCCGGAACTCCTCGAAATACCGGTGCATGAAACTGATCTGCAGGTCGATCTTCGCGACCTTAGCGGCTGCAATAATGCGCCGGCAAGCCGCACTGTCAGCCGCCATCGGCTTTTGCAACAAAATTGCCTTGCCGGCAGCCGCCGCCAGAGCGGCCATCTCCTCATGCATGTCATCGGGCGTGGCGATAACGACCGCATGAATATCCCGCCTTTCGAGCGTTGCAGCGAAATCCGTGTTTGACTCCGGTATGCCGAAACGGGCTGCGACCGCCGCCGCTTTTGCAGCGTCGCGCCCGACCACCATACGCACGTCCGCGCGCGGGACCGCGTTCAATCCTGCCAGATGATAGTCGGCGATGAAGCCCGTGCCGACGAACGCGATCCCGACGCGGTCCATTCTTAGGCCTTCCAGCGGCCCGGCAGCCTCACAAGAGCGGGATCTGCCGCAGCGACCGGATCGGAGAACGTATAGTCGAGCGGGTGCTTGGGCGACTTGAGGCGGCCGGACGCGACGAGATATCCACTCATCGATTCCATGTCGGCAACATAGCCGTCGTCGAATGCTGGGTTGAACGCGTAGTCGCCCCAAATCGCTTCGACGAGAGCACGATCCTGTTTGGTTTGCGCCGAAACGAGATCGAGCACTTCCGTCCGGTTCGCCGGATCGGCAACGTACTTTTGCCCGCGCACGAGCACGGCCATAAGGATGCGTGTTGCGTTCGGGTTCTTGCGCACGAATTCCTCGCTCGACACGAAGATCGAACGCGTCGCCGAGACAGCCGCCGCAGCACCCTTGTTGGCGGCGAAGCCGCTGTTGGTACCCGAGTGCAGCATCGTGGTACTGCCGAGCTTCAGCGCGTTATGCGCCCAGGGCTGCCAGCACAGCAGCGCCTGGATGTTGTTGCTCGTCAGGCCCGCAAGCTGCTCGGGAGGCGGCATGTTGACGACCTGCAGCTTCGATTCGTCGAGGCTATAGCGCTTGGCGAGGTTGTGCAGCGTGGCGCTTGCCGTCGAACCGGCAAGCAAGCCGATCTTGATGCGGTAGAGATCCTCGGGCTTGGTCACGTTTGCGTCGTTGCGCACGATCAGCTGTTCGGCCTTGGCGGCGATGCAGTTGGTACCGAGCACGACGGCCGGCACGCCAGAATTTGCCATCGAGATCGGCGGCAGGTTGCCCGGCGTCCACAGGTGGATTTGCCCTGCGATCAGCGCCTCGCCCGCAAGCGCGCCGCTGGTGAAGCTCGGCGTGGTGATCTCGGTGAAGCCGGCATCGCGCAACCAGCCTTTCTGCATCGCGACGATATGGGGTGCGAAGACCGGATCGAGGCCGAAACCAAGCCCCAGCCTGGAGATTTCCGGCCGCGCCTGCGCGCGGACGATGGCAGGCGCCAGCGCGACGGCTGCGGTGGCCGAAAGGAACGTACGACGACGCATTTTAGCCTCCTTCTTTCACTGTTTTCAGAAACGGTGCCAGCGCCCGACGGTCCGGCGTATGGCTGCAGCGAGCTGCTGGTCTGCGACGAGATTGACAAGTCCGATCAGGAATATGCCGAACACGGAGATACCCAGCTGCCCGAGCTGGCGCGCCTCCATGACGAGATGACCCATGCCGCGTCCGGCCGCGATGAGTTCGGCAGCGACAAGAACGCCGAAACCTAGGCCGAAGCCGATACGCAGCCCCGTAGCGATGTCGGGCATTGCGGCAGGGACGGCAACCTTGGCCAGCAGGCGCACACCATCGACATCCATCGTGCGCGCGGCGCGCAGGATCGACGGATGGATTGAGGCCATGCCGCGCGTCGCACTGGTGAAGACCGGAAAGAACGTTCCCAGGAAGATGACGAAAATCTTGGAAGGTTCGCCGAGACCGAACCAGACGATGGCGATCGGGATCCAGGCGAGCGGCGGGATCGGCCGAAGGATCTCGACGAACGGCCGGCTGATCAGCGCCACCGGCCGATACCAGCCGGCGGCGATCCCGAGCGCCACTCCGGCCGACGCGCCCAGCGCGAACCCCGCCAGGATGCGCCACAAGCTGATCGCGACATGTTCGATCAGCGTCAAAGGCGGGATGGTCGCGAGCGCCATCCACACGGCTTGGCTGGGGGCAGGCATGATCGCGGGATTGCGCCAGCCAAAGCGTGCGGCGATCTCCCATAGCCCGAGGAAAAGGACGACGCCGATCAGGCCGGCAAAGCGCTCGGCGAACTTCATTGCTGCTGCGCCTCCTGCTTCGCCTGCCAAGGGACCAGCCATGCCTCGATCCGAGCGAGCGCGAACATGACGCAAAGGCCGAATGCGCCGATGCACAGCATGCCGACCATCGTGATGTCGGTCCGATAGAAAGTGCGCGCCTCCATGATCAGCGAGCCAAGGCCACGGATCGTACCGATCATCTCGGCGCCCACGATCACCATGAAGCCCACGCCCAGCGCAACGCGTGCACCCGAAAGCAGGCGCGGCAGCGAAGCGGGCAGGATCACCTGCCGGAAGATGGTCTTCTCGTCGGCGTCCATCGTGCGCGCGGCGCGGATCAGGACCGGATCGACGAGCTTGACTGCTGCGATGCTCGACGAAAACATGACCCAGAAGCAGCCATAACCGATAAGGAAGATCTTCGCTCCCTCACCCGTACCGAACCAGACGATGGCCAGCGGCAGAAGGCTCAGCGTGGCGACCGAACGGCAAAAGGCGACGATAGGTGCGGTCATTTGGTCGAGCAGCGGCCGGCTGCCGGTCAGTAGGCCAAGCGGGACGGCAAGCGCCACGGCGAGGATATGTCCGGCGAGGATGCGCTGGATCGTGATACCGGCATGCACCCACAGCGTGATGCCTTCGGGGAAGCCGTCGAAAGCAAGCGTGACGGCCGTACGCGCAAGCTTGCTCGGCGGCGGAAACTGGATCGGGCGCAGCCAGCCGGCCGCCGCAGCGAACTCCCACAGCGCCAGGAACAGCGCCAGCGCGCCGATCGGCACCAGCCATTCGGCGAGGCGGCTCCTCACGGTTCGCCCCGCAGGCAGGTCCAGATCTCGTCGTAGAGCGCCACGAGCGTGGGATCGCTGCGCCGGCGCGGACGCGGCAAGTCGATGCGCCTCTCCAGTACGAAACGGCCCGGCCGCGGTGCCATGACGAGCACGCGATCGGCAAGGATCAAGCCTTCCCAGATAGAGTGCGTAACGAACACTACCGTCTTGCGTCGCTGCGCCCAGACACGGAGCAACTCGTCCTGCATCTCGTTGCGGGTGATCTCGTCGAGTGCGCCGAACGGCTCGTCCATCAGCAGGATCTTGGGATCGAGCGCCAGCGCGCGTGCGATTGCCACGCGCTGCTGCATGCCACCGGAAAGCTCGAACGGGAATTTGTGTTCCGAACCCGCGAGCCCGACGAGCGCTAGCAGCTCGTCCGCGAGCTTTCCCGCCGCTTCGGATGCCACACCACGATTGACGGCCGCGAACTCGATATTCCGCCGCGCGGTGAGCCAAGGAAACAGGGCTCCCTGCTGGAAGACCATGCCCTTACCCGCACCTGGCCCCGTTACCGGCGCACCATCGACGCGCACGATGCCCGCACTTGGTTGTTCGAGGCCGGCGACGATGTTGAGCAGGGTCGTCTTGCCGCATCCGGATCGGCCGAGCAGCACAACGAACTCGTTCTCCGCGATCGTCAGATCGACCGCACCGAGCACGGGCGGCCCCGCATCGTTCACGAAATTTTTCGCCAGTCCGCCGATTTCGATTGCAGCCGCCATCGCCCGCCCGTCACGAGATCGAGATTGTCTTGGAGCCGGAAGCGGCCGATTCGAACGCCGCTTCGACGATCTGCACGGATGTCAGCGCGTCAGCAAAGCTGCAAGAAACCGGCGAACCGGTTCGTATTGCGGCGAGGAACTCTGCCGTGATCATGCCTTCGTTCGGAGCGGCGGCCAATTCCTCGCGCGCCGAGCCGCGCTTGCTCTGCCAGACCATGTGCCACCCGGTCGGCATGTTCAGCGGCCGGCGCAACTCGATCATGCCGTCCTCGCCAAAGATCCGGACCTCGTCCCACATGTGCCAGCCCTCCTCGATGCAGGAGATCTGGCATTCGATTCCGGAGAACGAGATCTCGATGAAGCCGCCGAGATCGGCACGACCGGCGGGACCGGCGCGAAGGCGGCTGCGCACCTGCGTGGGCTTGGCGCCGATCAGCCACGGCACGATATCGGCCATGTGCGTGCCGCGCCCGGTATAGGCCCCGCCGCCACCGAGCGCCGGGTCGAGGAACCAGCCGGCCTTCTCGTAGCCGAGCTGGATTGTCTGGACGAACTGCACGGCTCCGATACCGCCTGCACGGATGATCTCGCGTGCGCGTCGGCAGCCGGCATCGAGCCGTCGATTGAAGGCAACGGCATTCAGCAATTTCTTCGAGGCAGCCGTCACGATCAGTCGGCGCGCGTCGTCCGTTTTCATCACGAATGGCTTGTCGACGAGCGTCGCCCAGCCGCGCGAGAGAGCGTATTCGCCGTGTCCGGCATGCAGCGCGTGAGGCGTTGTGACCAAGACCGCATCTGCGTCCGGAAGCTCATCAATCCTCCGGACAAGTTTGGCGCCGGTCTTGCCGGCAAGGTCGGTCACCGCTTGCGCCGGGACCGGATCGAAGATACCGACGAGCTTGACGCCCGCATCGGCCAGCAGCGTGGGCACGTGGTAACGGCGTGAGAAACCACCGCAGCCAATCATCGCGAAACGTGTCGTCATCCTCGTGCGTCCTTCCCTAAGCGTCGTTCTTGTGCAGGTTGCGGCCGAACAGCGCGAAGAGCCGCGCCCAGACTCGTTCGGCCGCGGTCTTGTGGTAGCAGTAGCGTTCGGGGAACGTGAATCCGTGCTCTGCACCCGAGTGAAGCTCGATGCGATGACGACCGCCGCGCGCCGCAAGGGCGACCTCGACGGCGCGCATGTGTTCGGGCGGTGCCGTCGGATCGTTGTCAGCCCAGCCGAAATAGGCTTCCGCCGCCACTGTCTTCGCGAGGGAAAGATGCGGGGAGTCCGGCGTGTCGTTCACCAGTCGCCCGCCATGCAGCGACGCGAAGGCGCGTACCTTCCCCGGATATGCGGCTGCCGCACCGATCGCGTGGCGCCCGCCCATGCAGTAGCCGACCGCGGCAGCCGGGAGCCGGGCGGCCGGGTCTGAAGCAGCGTGCGAGAGCAGCACACCGGTATCCCGTGCCGTCATCGCCATGCTCAGCGCGCCGTTTAGTTCCACCATCTTCGGATCGAGGATTCCCTGCGCCAACGGCCTCGGATCGAAGCTAGGCCCGCCCCAACGATAGAAAAGGTTGGGCAGCATCACGTAATAGCCGGCGGACGCGAAGCGTCGCGCCATGTCGCGCAGCTCCTCGCGGATTCCGAGCGCATCCATGTAGAACAGGACGACCGGATGCGGTCCGCCCTCGTCCGGGCACACCACGAAAACCGGTATCTGGCCATCGGCCGTCGCGAGCGCGAGGTTGTTCTCGATCATCGCGGCACCTTTTCCGGCAGGCGCACGAAGATCGGGCTCGACCAGGCAAACGCACCGTTCCACTGGCGCACTCGCACCCAATAGGCGTTCCATCCGGGGCGACCGGCCGGGTCGCGGAACTGTCCGATCCAAGACTGTGGGCCAAGGTCGACAGGCAGACGGCTTATCTCGAGCTCGCGCAGCGGTACGTCGTCGGCAAGACGCGTCGGTCCGTCGGCAAGCGAGCCGACCGGCACCGTCGCCGATATCTGGGCCGTCTGCACCGTCAGCACCGCGTCGAGCGGTGCCGAGACGCGCGCGATCACGCCATCCCAGTCGCCGCCGGTCGCCGAACGCCATTCGAGGCGACGCTTATCGACGAGTGTCAGGCCTTCATCGGGCGTATCGAAGGCATAGCCTTCGGCATCCACGAAGGATCCGGCCGACAGCGTCGCGCTGCCGTCCCATCGCATGCGCGCCCGTGAGAAATTCCCCGGCGCCGTCGCCCCCTTCCAGGCGATGCGCACGCGGTCGGACAGCAGCGAACCAACTTCGCGCAGAAGAATCGAATGGATCGGCTTCGAGCCACGGAAAATCTCGACGGATTCCAAGGGGCCTGTCCCCTCGATCGCGATCGACAGCGCCGGTGGAATCGGCGCATCGTACTCGCTGCCCATCGGCTTGCCGTCGGCCGTGAACTCGAGGCGGATGCGTTCGCCGTTGGTGGCGTAGCAGTTGCGCGCCATCAACGCTTCCCATAGCCCTTCGCGGGACAACGCCGTCAGAGGTGCCGCGACGAGTCCGCCGCGCACATTGCGGACAGCCTGATGGCCTGGATGGCTTGCACCCGGCCGACCATCCACGCCGTCGCTGCCAGCCGTCACGCCCATCCGGTATCCCCGGTCAAGCGCCTCGAAAATGAACCACTCCGACGTCGCGTGTGTCGAATGAACTTCGATCAGGCGTTCGAGCGTCGGCTCGTGCCGACGCAGATCGGTCGTACGTCCACCGACATGCAGCCCAATCAGCGTGTTCGTTCCCCGGTATTTGGCGTGAAGGTCCTCGGCCTGCGGCAAGTCCGACGACACGTCCGACTTGTCGTCCACGTACTCGTGGCTGCAGCGGGTGATTTGGGCCGTATCTCCGGGAAAATAGAGGTTCCGGTCGCCGCCATTGGCCGTGTCGGCCGACCATTCGAGACCGAGCAGGGCCACGAACTTACCCGGCGCATCGTGGCGCGCCGTCACCTCCTCGGTCTCTTTCCATTCGGGGCCAGAGACAAGGAAGCAGTTCGCCTGATGGCTGGAAAAATCGAGCCGCGCGAAATCGCGCGCATGGCGGAAGAACGCGTCGATAGTCCGCGCACCGCAACCGATCAGGCACTGCGCGTGGATATCGCCCCAACGGATGCGGCGGGCGGGCGGGGTCGGATGAACGCTTATCGGATTTGAAATCGCGGGCAGCCCACCGCCTGCGACAAGTCGCACGATCCCGGCCTTGTCGATCCGTGCAGTCCAGCGCAACACGCCTGGCAGATCGGGCAACGGTTCGACCGACGCCCCCTCGATCGCCGGCCGGGCCGGCGGCGAAGCAGGATTCCCCCACTCGTCCTCGACACGGTAGGCAAGCTCGAAGCCCTCGCCGCAAACGGCGTCGCTTGGCGCGATCAGTACGCCGCGATGCGCGGCGGCCCCCACGACTTCGACGACGAGTTGCTCCACTTCCGTCCATTCGCCGTCGCCAGCGCGCACACGCACGGCCATCGGCGAGGCCTCCTCGATGAAGGTCTGCGCGCGCGAGTTGAAGCGCATCGTCACTTCCGCGCCGGGTGGCAGCGCATCGAGCAGGTCGATCTCGAACACGTGGTCGAACGGATGCCACTCGATCGACCGGCGGGTACGCCAGCGATGGCGGCACGGGTAGCTGAAGGAAAGCACGGTGTAGCCGGGCTGGCCGGGCGAATGACACTGCGAGATGTCCCAGTCGCTGGGCCAGCGGCGGACGAATGCGATGGCGCTTCCCGCAGGCAGCTCGGTGGACCCGGCGCGGAACGTCGCCGTCCACGTGCCGTCCATGCCAGCGACGACCGGATTTGGGCCGGCGAGCGCCGCAGAACCCGACCGGCCACTCGAATCGGTGCGGATCGCAAGGCCACTCATCGCAGGTCCAGCCGGTAACGATAGACATCGCCGCGCATCACGGCGCGTCGGAATTCGCCGATGCGACCGTCGGCAAGATATGTCCGACGCTCTATTTGGAAGACCGGCGCGCCTATCTTGATGCCTAGATGTTTCGCGTCGTGCTCGTCGGCGATCGCTGGCTCGATCAGCTCCTCGGCACGTGCCATCGCGACCCCGTACTCCTGCAGGAGGATGTCAATCAAGTGGCGTTCGTCGAGATTGTGCTTCTGCAGGTCCGGGCACAGGGCCACGGGCAGATAGCTGGTCTGCAATGTGACGGGCACGCCGGCGGCGAAACGCAGCCGGCGCAGGAAGTAGATCGCCCGGTCGACCCCAAGCCCCAGGATCTCCGCGACATTGGCGTCAGCCTTGCGGCGGGTCAGCGACAGCACGCTGCCGCCAGCATCGAGCGGCGGCCCCTCGATCCGGAATTGACGATAGGAGCCGACGACGCTGCCCTCGATCTTGGGATGGCGCAGGAACGAGCCTCGCCCCGCCTGGCGGTCGATCAGCCCATCGCGCGCGAGGTCGGCAAGCGCGTGGCGGATCGTGCCGCGGCTCGCACCGTAGTGCGCACACAATGCCGCCTCGCCAGGAAGTTCCGCGCCCGGCTGGAAACGCCCGGAATTTAGATTGAGGACGAGATCCTCGCGGATCTGATGATGCATCGGGATGCGCGCGACGCGCACGAACGGCGAAAGGATGACCGGACCTGGACCGCCCGGGCCTTCCGTGGCCCTCGCCGTTTCCATCTGCCGGCCCGTACCCGTCGCATCGTTCATCGGTGCATCCCCGATTATTTGTCCAAATGTATAAACATTTGGACAAGACGGTCAAACATTTTCGCTAGGCCCTCCCGCTCAGGCCATGCCGACCGGCTGGGGCAAAGGATCCCGGACATCAGCCGGCCGACTGCGGATCATGTCCGTCATCTCGCGCTGGGCCGCCGCCACGGCAGGGTCGCCGAACCGGTTGTCCATCTCCGTCGGATCGTTCGCGAGGTCATAGAGTTCGCCGGCCCCGGAATCGAGTTCGAGCGTCAGCTTGTGCGTGCGTGTGCGCACCGTGCGCAGCTTCAGCGCCACGCCGCAGCGCGACGGATGCAGATCCCATTCGTTGTAGGCGAAATCGCGCGTCCCTTCGCCCTCGATCAGCGGACGCAGACTGCGCGAATGGAGGTTTCGGTTCGGCGACAGATTCGCGTAGTCGTAGAAGGTCGAGGCGAGATCGAGCGTCGAAATCGGATGCGGCACGACCTTGCCCTTTGGCACGCCCGGCCCGCGCACGATGAATCCGATCCGCAGCAGCCCTTCGTAATGGATCGGCCCCTTGAGCAGCAGCCCGTGATCGCCCAGCCAGTCGCCGTGATCAGTCGTGTAGATGACCAGCGTGTCGCGATCGAGGCCGTAGTGTTCGAGCGCCAGCAGGATGCGGCCGACATTGTGGTCAATCAGCGAGATCATCCCGTAGTAGTTAGCGATCAGGTGGCGTAGCTGCTCGTCGGTCTGCACCGGCGTGCGCGACTGCTTGGCACGGAAGGCGCGCAATTCCGGATCGTCGAGCTTCGGGATGCCCTCGAGGCTAGCCTTGTGCCACCACGGCCGCCGCTCCAGGTCTTTTGTCCGATGTGCCGGCAGGTCGACGTCGTCAGGATGATGCATGTAGCACCAAGGCGCCGGCGCATCGAACGGATGATGCGGATCGGGGAACGACGCCCACGCGATCCACGGTCGGTCCTTGTTGTCGCGCATGAAGTCAATCGTGCGGTCGCCAATCCACGTCGAATTGTGGAAAGCCGGTGGAAGTGCCGAATTCCATGTCTGCGCCGCACCGACATCCGGCGGAAGCTTGGTCGAGAACAGCTTGTTGAGCGCCTCACCGCGCCCGCCCTTGTGGTACCAGGCTTCGTACTGCAGACCTTCCGGCGGCTTCTGCGGCAGAAACATGTTGTGGCCGGCGATCATCATGTCGACATGCTGGAACCCCATATATGGGCCTGACCAGTCGCCACCATACTCGTGCGAACTCGACCGGCACTCCGGCCGTCCGGTCGGCTTGAACGTGTGAAAAGTCGAGAAATGCGCCTTGCCGATGAATCCAGTCTGGTACCCTGCCTTCGCGAATGTCCCAGCGAATCCGGCATTGCCGACTTCCTCGTCGAGATCGATGCCATTGTCCCAGACGCCGTGCGTGCGTGGCAGCAGACCTGTCAGGATCGAGGCGCGCGACGGCTGGCAGACGACGTTCGGCGTGATGCAGGCGGAGAAGCGCGTCCCCTCGCCCGCCATCATGTCGAGATGCGGCGTGCGGACCTTGCGCCCTTCGAACCCATAGCAGTCGCCGCGCTGCTGGTCGGACGTGATGAGCAGGATGTTCGGTTTGCGGGACATCGTGTCAGGCCTCGATACGGGTCGCGAAGACCGGCTTCTCGCCGGGGGCGGGCGAGTATCCGAAGTCGCCGCGCTTGATCAGCGCGTCGACACCGCCGAACTTGGCGATCTTCGCCTCCTGATCGGCGAAGGCGCGCGCGTTCACGGCCTCCGGATCGACGAGCTTTCGCAGTTCGGCTTCCATCATCTTGAGCGTTTCCCGATATGCAGGGCTCTCGCCCAGGTCCTTCGTCTCGCCCGGATCGGTTTCAAGATCGAACAGCTCGGCTCGGTAGCCGACATGATGGATGTATTTCCAGCGCCCCTTGCGCACCATGTACATCGCCGTGATCGAACCGGCGGCGTGATACTCGCCAAACGCCACGCGATCCACCGGCGGCAAGTTGGCAAGATCAACCAGCGAACGCCCGGGCAGCTTCTTCTCGACCGCGTCCGGCACGAGACCGACGCTCTCGATGATTGTCGGATAGACATCGACGAGCGTGACCGGCGTCGGGCACGCCTTTCCGGCAGGGACGCCGGGGCCGGCGACGATGAGCGGAACGGCCGAAGACTCCTCGTAGTGGATCGACTTGCCCCACATGTGCCGGGTCCCGAGATTGTCGCCGTGATCGGTCGAGTAGATGACGCGCGTCGTGTCGGCGAGCCCCGCCTGCTCGAGTGCGGCCAGCACTCGGCCGATATTGTCGTCGAGGAAGCTCACCATGCCGTAATAGGCGGCCAGCGCCACGCGCACCTTCTCGGGCGTGAAGAAATCGTCGTAGCTCATGCAGCTGCGCAGCGCGGCCACCGACGGGTGCTTGGGATAGTCGTCCGGCCCGTAGAGCCGCGGCATCGGCAGGCTCTCAGGCGGATACATCTTGTAGAACTCCGGCGGTGCGATTAGCGGGAAATGCGGCTTCACGAACGAAACGAACAGGCACCAGGGCTTCGCCTGGGCCTTCGCGTGCTTCGTCAGCCACTCGATCGCGCCGTCGCGGATATTCCGGTCGTACTTCGCATATGTCGATTCGCCGGAACCTGCGGCCTTCGCCAGATCCGGCATGCCGCCGCGCGTGGCCGCCTTGGGCCGCCGGATCAGGCCGAGCAGGTCGCCCTCGCCGTCGACCACATGCAGCGGAATGATCTCTTCGTCGAAGCCGTTGTCGTCCTTCGTCGAGCGGAAATGCAGCTTGCCGATCGACATCGAAAAATGCCCAGCAGACTTCAACCGATGTGCCCAACTGCGGATCGTCCCGTCGTACGGATGCGCGTTGTCCCAGCACGCATTCTCCGCCACGTAGGTGCCCGTGTGCAGGGATGCACGCGCCGGCACGCAGATCGGGCAGTTCGTGTAGGCGGATGTGAATTTCGTCCCGCGTGCTGCAAGCCGGTCGATGTTCGGCGTCTTGACGATCTTGTGGCCATAGCATCCGGAAACGTCGCGCGTATGCTCGTCGGACAGGATGAACAGGACGTTGGACGGCTTCTGACTCATCGGATCCTCGGAAGCGTCGAGACGAAGGGACCACCCGGCGGCTGGTCGGTCCGCTGCGGGAATTCGTCGGTCGATACGGGATGGATGCTCTCGACGCGCGCATCGAGAGCGGCGATGTCGGCGGCTCCGTGGAGCACCGAAAGTGTCGTCGCGTAGCTGCGTGACTCGCCGTACTCAAGCCAGACGATCTCGTCGCGCCGGGCAGCGTCCGCCCGGTTTCCCCAATGGGCTGTCGCAGGTTCGATGCCGAAGCCGAAGACACCCTCGCCGAACGCCTGCCATTGCTGGAGGCAGCGGAACTGTCGCGCGTCGTAATCGACGAGGAAGCCGAGGCCGATCCGGTCGTTGACCAGAGCGGCCGGTATCCGGCCGTTCCGATCCGCGACAGCATCATGGTCGAAGACCTGCTGGATGAAGCGCTTCATCGGGTCCGACTGCGTCCGCCACCCGGTCTGCTGGCTTTCACGCGGAATGTTGGCGGCGAAGGTTCCGCGCACGGGCGCCACGAACCGTGCACCTTCTTCGAGCAGCGGCCAGCCGACATTGATGTGATAGAGAAGCATGTGTGGCGTGCGCGAAAAGCCCCGGTTCGTCACGGTATCGACGACGCGGACATCCACCATGCCGACCCGGACCTCTACCCGCCGGACGAACGTCAGGTTCTCGCCCATGACCTGCACCTGCCCGACCGTGCCTTCGCACCACAGCGTGCACTCGTCGCCGTCCCAGATCTCGCCATAGCCATCGAGGCGCGCCGGCTGGAAAGCGCCGCGGCCGTGCATCGGATAAGCGATCTCCTTGCGCAGCGGCAGATCGTAGTGGTCGGCGTCGCCTTTGTCCGGCTGGCGTACATGGTCGAAGCCGCACGTGCACAGCAGGCCGGAGAAGCCGCGCATGAAGCCGTTACCGCCGTCGCCCATCGGATCCATGTAGGCCGGATTCCGGAATCCCGTACCCGACTGCCAGGCGAACGGAACCCCGCGATAATCAAACCGGCCGATATCCATCGTCCGGTCAATCAGGATCGAGAAATCGAGCCCAGCCCCTGTCCGGAACTCCAAGGCGCGCACACCGCGCTCGGAACCGTCGGCAAGCGTCACCAATTCGATGCCCGCGATCTGCCGCATGGCGCCCACGCGACGTTCGAACTCGCGGCGTGTCAGTTTCTGTCCGTAGATCGTCGGCATCCCTACTTCACGGCCCCCGTCGTCAGTCCCTTCACGATGTAGCGCTGCCCGAACAGAAGGAATGCAAGCGCGGGCACCAGGGCGAGTGCAGCCGTCGCCGCCATTTCGCCGTACTTGATCTCATAACCTTGGGCGAATTTCGCGATTGCCACCGGGATGGTCGCCGTCTGTTTCGCCGTCAGGTTCAGCGCTACGGCGAACTCGTTCCAGCTGAAGATGAACATCAGGATCGCCGTCGCCGCGAGCCCGGGTGCGACGAGCGGCACGACGATCCGCCAGATCAGGAACGGCGTCGAGCAGCCGTCGATGCGGGCAGCCTCTTCGAGCTCGATCGGAACGTCACGCACGAAATTCGTCATCAGCCAGAGCGCCATCGGCAGATGGACGGCGACGTGCCCGAGCGTGAGACCGATATACGTGTTGTCGAGCCCGAGCTCGCGATAGATCGGGAACCAGGCTGCGACCAGAGTGATCGGCGGAACCATGTGGAACACGACGGCCCAGCCGAGCAGCGTATGGACCAGCCAGCGCGGTACGTTCATGCGTTCGATCGCATAGCCGCCGAGAGTGGCGGCGACGAGGATCACCAGCGTGCTCGCGGTTGCGACGATGAAGCTGTTTGTCGTGTTCGCGAGAAACTCCGTCGTCTTCGAGAACAGCACTTCCCGGAAACTGGCGAGCGTTGGCGTGAAGAACACTTCACCCTGGAGAAGCGAGATCTGCGTCTTGAAGCCGGCCGCAACGATCCATACGAACGGCACGAGCACGAACAACGCCACGCCGATCAGGAACAGGTGGAAAACGAGCGATGCGTTGCGCGAAGTCGGGATCATGTGCTCCCCCGCTGGCGATGGGCGGCCGACAGGGCAACAACGATCAGCAGCGCGATGCCGAACAGGACGGCGACAGACATCGCCGAGCCGTAGCCCATCCGGTCCTGCGCGAAGAAGGTGCGGTAGATCGTGTAGCTGATGACTTCTGTCGCCGAACCGGGTCCGCCGGCAGTCAACAGGTAGATTTCATCGAACACCTTCAGCGAGGTCACGAAGCGGAAAAGGAACGTCACGACGATGACCGGCATCATCATCGGGATCAGCACAAATCGCAGTTCGTTCCACGTACCTGCCCCGTCGACGCGCGCGGCCTCCTGCACGTCCTGCGGCAGCGATTCGAAACCCGCGAGCAGTAGCAGGAAGCAGAACGGCGTCCAGTGCCAGATATCGACGACGATCACGGCCGGCAACGCCAACGACGGCGTACCCAGCCAGTCGATCGGATTGACGCCGAACACCTCCAGTGCGCCGTTCAGCAGGCCGAAATCGTAATTCAGCATCAGCTTCCAGATGGCGCCGATCAGGATGCCTGGCACCAGGATCGGCAGGATGAAGATCGTGCGGTAGATCAGCCGCGAGCGAGTCATCCGACTGACCACCCAGGCCAGCAGGAAGCCGAGCACGACCTGCACCGTGACGCCCCCTACGGCAAACACCATCGTATTGACCGCACCCTTGTGCAGAAGTGCGTCGGCGGCGAGGCGGCCGTAATGCGCGTCACCCACGTACTTCCAGACCGAATGCCCGGCAACCCAGCTGATTTCGTTAACGCTCATCGCCAGCAGGTTCAGTACCGGCAGCACGGACATCAGCACGAATATCGCGATCGTGGGCGACAGCGCGATCGCGCGCCATGTTCGGTCGGTCTTGATGTCTCGGCTGGCCATTTCAGATCCCGGCGGGACGGCGAGGGGCATTGCCCCTCGCCGTCCCGCACTTTCGTCAGAGCGGCGCGATCTTGCCGGTCTTGTAGCCGGCGCGTTGCATGATCGCGTGCGTCTCGTCCGCGATCATGTTGAGCGCCTTGTCGCTCGTCAGTTCGCCGATGACGGCCTGGTTGAGCCGCAGCTCGAGTACGTCACCGATCTGCGCCCCCTCGGGCACACTCCACATAAGCTGGACGAAGTCCGAGCTCTGCGCCATCGCCGGCATCCAGCGATTCTTCGGGTCCTTCCAGAGATTCTGGTCGGAAAGGACGTCCTGCCGGACCGGTGGCGCACCGGCGGCCATGTACCTCATCTGGGCATCCCGCGTCTGGAACCAGTTGAGGAAGGTCAATGCAGCCTGCTGCCGTTCCTTCGGCACGTTCTTCGGAACGCCCGCAAGCCAGTGGCCCAGAACGGGCGCCGGCTTGCCCTTGGCCGATCCGGGCACGCGAGCAGCGTTGATCTTGCCTACGACCGCCGACTTTGTCGGATCGTCAAGCTGCGACCATGCGGCGATCACGAGCAGGGCATGTGCCGCCCGCCCCGTCGCCAGATTCTGGATGATCTGCGCTTGCGCGAGCCCACCCGTCTGCGGATGCCCCGCTTCCTTCGCCATGCGGATGTAGAAATCTAGGGCGGCCTTGCCTTCCGGACTGTTGATCGTGACGGTGTAGTCGCTCTTCGGCTCGTCGCGGAAAAGCTTGCCGCCGTGGCTGTACAGATAGGGCCACCAGTCGTACGAGATGTCGTTCGGAGACCCGCGCGCCCCGCGCTGGACGATCCCGTAGATGCGCGGCGGGTTGTGGAGCTTCTTCGCGTTGTCGAGGAGTTCGTCCCACGTCTCGGGAACCTTGAGTTTGTTCTGCTCGTAGAGGTCGGCCCGATAGAGGAGCAGCGGGATGTTGCCGTTGACCGGCACCGACATCAGCTTGCCCTTCGGATCGTGGGTCTTGGTTGCCTCGTCCCAGTATACGGTGTTGTCGTACCGGATCATCTGGGGATCGAGCTTGAACGACGGATCGATGTCGCTGATCGGCGTCAGGAATCCCCCATGGTACATTTCCTGATAGTAGAGGCCGTTCATGATCAGCAGATCGAAGAGGCCGTCGCGCGCGCGGACCGAGGCGCGCTGCTTCTCGAGACTTCCGCCGAACGGGTTGACGTCGAGATTGACCTTGTTTCCGGACTCCTTCTCGTAAGCTTCGACGGCGCCGCGGAAGCCGTCGAACCACGGCGAGTTGTTGATGACGATCGTGAACGGGCCCACCTTCGGCGTCTGGGCGCGAGTCCGGGGAACCCAGGAGAGAGTCCCGAGAGCCCCCAGTGCAGCCGCACCGGCGAAGACATCGCGGCGGCCAGGATCCTTGTCTGCCATCTGATTCTCCCTGCTCTGTTTTTCCGGATCAACCGGCAGTGACGTTGTTGCGTTCCGCAAGCTTCTTCATCGCCTCGTACTGCCGGGCAATCTCGGCTTCGAGCTCTGGTCCTTTCAGGAACGCGGGGCTCATGTTGAACTCCGCGAACTTCTGGACGACTTCGCTATCGGACATCGATGCGCGCAACGCCTCGGCAAAGCGATCCACGCGATCGCGCGGCGTCGCCTTGGGCATCCACCACCAGTAGTTCAGATTCAAAAGCAGGTTCGTTCCCTGCTCGCGAGCCGTCTTCAGGTTTGGCCAGCTGGGCAGGCGCTGCGGCGCGAAGATGCCGGCGATCGTCAGGTCGCCGGAGTCGACCAGCGGCTTGGCCTCGTTCACCGTCAGGAAGGCGCAGTCGACATGGCCGCCTGCCAGCGCCGTGCGCGTCGGTCCGCCACCACCGGTGTTGACGTAGCGGAACTTGACGCCAGTCGCATCGCCCAGCGAGAGGAAGAGGAAGTGATTGATGGCGCCGATCTGGACACCGGCCTTCAACTCGCCGCTCTTCGCCGCGGCAAGGAACGACGGAAGGTCCTGATAGGGCGCCTTGCGGTTGACAATGACGGCGACGTACTCGGTCGCGACCTGTGCTACCTGCGCGAACGCCTCGGGGCCAAAATCCATGACCTTCAGCGTCGCGGCGGTCAGCAGCGCCTGATGGACGGCGAGGACCGTGTGCCCGTCAGGTGCAGAATCCCGCACCTGTCGGTTTCCGACGGCCGTGCCTGCACCAACCACGTTCGCGACGGCGAGCGGTTGGCCGAGGACGCGCTGCAACGGCGCCTGGAAGAACCGAGCGATGTAATCCGCACTGCCGCCCGGCGGATTCGGGACGATGATCCGGATCGGCTTGTCCGGATAGGACTGCGCGAGCGCCGGTGCGGCCATCGTTGCGGCGAGGGTGCCGGCGACAAACTCTCTGCGACGCATGGGAGGTCCTCCGTGGATGGGATTTTCAGACGATTGCCGCTGTCCGCCGGCTCCGGCGCCGGTCGCGCCAGAACGGCCAGACGAACATCAGAAGGGAAACCAGCAGGAAGCTTAGGGTCACCGGTCGCTCGATCAGCGGCAGGAGCGAGCCGTTCGACGCCATAAGACCGGCGCGCAGCTGGCCTTCGGCCAGCGGCGCAAGAATGAGCCCAATGACGAACGGACCGAGTGGAACGGCGGCCATCTCGAGTGCGAAGCCGATCACGCCGAATCCGATCATCGTCCAGATGTCGAACATGCGGCCGTTCTCGGCGAGCGCGCCGACCACGCAGAGCACGATGATGATCGGCAGGATGTAGGCGCGCTGGATGTACATGAGGCGCGCGATCATCATGCAGCCCGCCACCATCATCACGTACATTACGATGTGCGAGAACAGATGCGTCGCCATCAGAGCGCTGACGACCTCGGGCGAGTTCGTGAATAGGGTCGGCCCCGGCTGGATGTTGTGCATCAATAGGGCCGCGAGCAGGATCGACGCGGCGGGGCTTCCTGGAATTCCCAGCGTGATCATCGGAATCAGCGCGCCGCCCGTGTTTGCGTTGTTTGCAGTTTCCGCAGCAACGATTCCGTCGGCAAAGCCTGTTCCGAACTTCTCCGGCGTCTTCGACATGTTCTTTGCCGTCGAATAGGCGACAATCGAGCTGATGCTCGCACCCACCCCCGGCAGGATGCCGATCCACACGCCGATGACCGCCGAGCGGATGATGTTCCAGGCCTGATGCACATACTCACGCGGAGACAGAAAAATCCCCTTCACATTCGCATCCAGCCTCTCGAAGCGCTGGTTGGCGTGCATGGCGTCGGCGAGGACCTGGCTGATCGCGAAGACGCCGAGGATAACCGCAAGGCTGCTGAATCCGCCGTCGAGCTCGGTGACGCCGAAGGTCAGGCGCTTCTGCCCGGAAGTTTCATCGATACCAGGAAAGGACACGAGCATTCCGAACAGGCCGGATAGCAACCCTTTGACGACCGAGCCCTGGCTGAGGGCGGCGATCAGCACGAGCGCCATGAGGACGAGTGCGAAATTCTCGAATGGGCCAAACACGAGTGCTAGCCGCGCCATTGTCGGCGACAGCGTGACGAGCGCTACCCACGACAGGGCTCCGCCGATCAGCGACGCGGAAATCCCGAGGCCGAGTGCGCGGCCCGGTTGTCCTGCGCGGGCCATCGGAAATCCGTCGAGCGTCGTTACGACGGCCGACGGCTCGCCTGGGATACGCATAAGCGTCGCCGTAATGAGACCACCCGAGATCCCGCCCACATACATTGCTGTCATCAGGATCACGCCGTCGACGCTCGGCATCCGGTAGGTGAACGGCAGCGAAAGCGCCAGCAGCGCGCCGCCGGTCAATCCTGGAAGCGCTCCGACGATGATGCCGAGCAGCGTGCCGAGCATCAGCAGCCCGAACGGCCCGGGCGTCAGAAGATGGAGGAAGCCTTGGGTCAGATCCATTCCGGTGGCCCTACGGCAAATCGATCAGGAGCGTGCGGAAACCCTGATCGAGACCGACGGCGCCGACGAGAGCGACGATCACGACAAGAGCTATAGCGCGGGGCGTCCTGTCGCTGAGCAGCCAGCCGAGGAGCAGCATGAACCCGATCGACGCGTACATGAATCCGGCGATCGGAATGGCGGCCGTGTAGGCGAACGAAAGCACGATCGCATGCACTGAAAGCCACGGGCGTACGGCGTAGCCGTCGTCGACAGCCTCGGACATGGTGAACATGGAGATGGCGTTTCCGCGCGTGGAATGCTTCAGCAGCACTCTGGCGAGCAGCAGTACGGCAAGCGCCAGTACGATTATTGCGGTCCAGAACGGCACAGCCGCGGCACCGACCGGATCGTACGGCGCCTTGGGTTGATTGCGCAGGCCCCAGATGGTGAGTCCGGCGGCGGCGATCATCGATACCGCGAAGACGACATCTCTTTTCGCCATGCCGCCGGAATCGTCTTGATCGCTCAAGTTCGCGTCTCCTCCGCCGGCCGCGCGTTGTGCCGCTACGGTCCGGATTACCCAAAAACTTGACACTTCCTTCCGGATGGAACAACTACCATCTGGTCTCCAATCCATAACATTCGGGTATACCTATGCAGTTGCAGCAACTCCGGCACGTCGTGGCACTGGTCGAGCACCGCAGTCTCGTCCGGGCGGCCAAGTCGCTCGGCATCTCGCAGCCCGCGCTCAGCAAGAGCCTCCGCCGGCTCGAGGCCTATCTCGGCGTCAAGCTTTTCGAACGCACGCCGCGCGGCGTACTGGCGACGGAGTTCGGGCGCGAATTCGCGCAGCACGCGCGCACGATCGCCGTCGAGGTCAGCGAGGCGGAGCGCGCGGTAGGCGCGATCCGTGAGGGCCGGGAAGGCCGCATCGTGATCGGTTCGGCCCCCAGCGTCATCGCGAGCGTCCTGCCGATCGCCACCGCGCGCCTGCTCAAAGGCCGCAACGACCTGAAACTCACCGTAATCGGCGGCCTACACGACCGCCTGTTCGAATGGCTGCGCGCGGGCGAGATCGACGTCGTGATCTCAAATCTGGTCGACCAGCCCGACGAATCCGATCTCGTGCAGGAAACCCTGTTTGTCGACCGCGTCGTGGTCGCCTGCCGCCCTGGCCACCCGCTTCTCGACCGCCGCAATCCTTCGAAAAAGGAAATCGAGCGCTATCGCTGGGTGCTGCCGGCGACGACGATCGTGACGCGCCAACACCTCGAGATCGCGCTGAATTCGCACGGGCTTTCCGCCCCTCGCCTCGCCGTTGAAACGAATGCGCTGGCCTTCATGCGCGCGATGATCCTCGAGACCGACTGCCTCGGATTTCTTCCATCGGTCACCATGGCGCCGGGTCGCGAGTGCGCCGGCGTCGTGCCGGCAGGTATCGGCTGGCTTGATTGGGACCGCCCGGTCGGCCTCACGCTACGCCGCAGCGGCGTGCTGTCGCCGGCCTGTCGACGCCTGCTCGGCGAACTTCGCAAGGTCTGCGCGGAACGCTTCCCGGGGATCCGGGGGGCGACGGTACTTAAAGCAGGCCGGCCATCCGGCAAGCTCGTGGACCATCACGGGTTGGTCTGACGGACCTTTGCGCGGTTGCTGGCGACATTGTGCACATGCACGTGCTGTCCGGCCGAAATTCCGGTCGTGGCGCTGGCGATGACTTCGCCGTACTTCACGATTTGCGCCCCGTTCTCGATCTGCCGACGAGCGATCTTGTGGCCGAGCGGAACGGCCTCCGCCGCAACCAGCCGCTCGTCCGCCGCACCGATGCGAATCCGAACTTCGTCGCCAGCAGCGACGTCGCGCAGCAGTACAGCGACATTGTCGCGCGGATCGACGGCCAATGCGTTCCAACCGGCCATTCCTTCCCCCTACATCGAGCCGTTCGCACGGTAGAGCGCCTCGGCGCCTTCGCCATGGACCTCGCCCCAGGTCGCGGCACCGGACGCGATCTCCAGCACGAGATCGAAAAGCCGGCCGCCAGCGGCCTCGATATCCTCGCGTCCCTCGAAGACCGGGCTGGCGTCGAAATCGATCTGGTCCTTGAGCCGCGCCACGGTGTCCGGCCGCCCCGACAGCTTCACAGTCGGCGCGATAGAATTGCAGAAGCTGTTCCCCGCCCCCGTCGTGAAAAGCATGATCTGCGCTCCCGATGCCGCAAATCCGGACAGGGATTCCGGCGAAAAGCTTGGCCCGTCCATCAGGAAAAGTCCGTTCCGCTTCGGCTGCTCGGCGACCCGGAGGACGCCCTGAATCGGCTTCGTTCCGGTCTTGGCGATCGCACCGAGCGACTTCTCCTCGATCGACGACAGACCGCCGCGGATGTTCTCCGCGCCCGGATTGTTGCCGGTCAGGTCGTGGCCGCCAGCCGACACTTCGGCTTCTCGTCGCAGCACAGCTGCGACGATCGCGTCGGCGACTGCAGCGTTCACGGCACGCCGGGAGACGATGTGCTCTGCACCTAGCCATTCGACGGTTTCCCCGACGACCGCCGTCCCGCCGGCATCGACGATACGATCGACGCAGTTACCCGCAACAGGATTCGCGACGATGCCCGATGTCGCGTCGGAATGGCCACATTCGACACCGAGAAACAGGGCGGATGCCGGCTGCTCGGTTCGACGCACGCGCGACGAGGCGTGGACGAGTTCGCCGGCGGCCCGGACGCCGCGCGCTGTCGCCTCGAGCGCGTCTTCATGCACATCGTCCAGCGCCACGCTCCGGACGGGTCGCCCTCCGCGGGCAGCGGCTGTGGCGATGTCATCGACCATCTTGCGGTCGGCGCCGATCACCAAGACGCCCCCGACATTCGGATTGAGACAGAGACCGACCAGTTGGTCGCGATGGATAACCTTGTCGACACCATAGTGGCCGCGACCATAAGGAGTCGTAACCAACAGCGCGCCCGGGACGCATTGCGTGATTCGCTCGGCGATCCGGTTCGTCAGCCCGAGTATCGAGACGACAAGAACGTGGTTGCGCGTACCGACGGAACCATCCGCCCGAACGAACCCCCTGAACGTCACCGATCCACGAGCCACCATGTCGCTCTCCAGCGGTCCACTGCCGCATCGGCACAATTATTGACTCGCACAGGGCGTCGTGTGCCATTGTTTTCGGACGAGAGCCGATGCGATCTGACGGAACATCGGCCGGTCGATGGCGAGGAACCACGAATGAGCGCGGCGATCCGGAGCGTTGACGCGTTCGCCGCAACCATCAGTCCGAAGACCATCTGGGTTTTCCTGCGCGTCGTCGACGCCGATGGAATCGAAGGTTGGGGCGAGGCCACGCTTTCCGGACAAGAAGCCGGCCTTTCGCTGGCCGCCGCGCGGATCGGCAACGCGCTGGTCGGTCGCCCCGCCCTTCCCGTCGATCGGCCGCTTGCCAATTCCGGTGTGTCACACGACGACAAGCCCGGCGCCGCAATCGTCAGCGCTATCGATCAGGCGCTTTGGGACATCGCTGCTCGCCGCGCAGGCGTCCCGCTCCATGCGATACTTGGGAACGCCGACCGGTCCGAGGTGGCGATCTACGCGAACATCAACCGGCGAACGGTCGACCGGAGCCCGCAATCCTTCGCGGCGAGTGCCCGCAAGGCCGTCGCCGACGGCTACGATACAGTCAAGATAGCGCCGTTCGACGAGGTGAATCCCGGTGGCCCCGCAGAGATCACCGTCGGCGTCGCGCGTACGAGGGCCGTGCGCGACGAGATCGGTCCGTCGCGCAAGCTCTATGTCGATTGCCACTGGCGGTTCGACGAGGCGGGTGCGAAGCGGGCGATCGATGCGCTCTCGGCGCTCGGCCTTGACTGGTTCGAATGTCCCATACCGGAAGTACCGGCATCATATGCCGCGTTGAGCCGGTTGAAGGCGCACGCGAACGCCGCCGGCGCCATGCTGGCTGGATGCGAGACGGGAACTGGCTTAGAGAGCTTCCGCCCTTATATCGACGCTAACCTCTACGACGTGCTAATGCCCGACGTTAAGTACGCCGGAGGCCTTTCGGAATTCCGGCGGATCGCCGCCTACGCCGCCGAAAGTGGTGTGCAGGTAGCGCCGCACAATCCGACGGGGCCGGTCTCGCATGTGGCGAGCCTGCATCTTTGCGCAGGACTGCCGGGCTTCACGATCCTCGAGCATCAGTACGACGAAAGCCCGGCATTCTTCGCGATGGCTGCCGGAACCCTATCGAAGCCGCGGCTGGGTAAAAGCGAGTTACCCGTCGAGGTGGGCCTCGGCATCTCGCTTGACATGTCGTTCCTGAAACCGCTTGGCCCGGCTGGTCAGCGATGACTCGTGTGAAACGCCCGAACCTGCTCTTCCTGTTCTCCGACCAGCATGCAAGGTCGGTCGCCGGATGCTATGGCGATCCGGTCGTTCGCACGCCTGCCCTCGACGGGCTCGCAGCGGGTGGCGTTATCTTCGACAACGCTTATTGCCCGTCCCCGATCTGCGTTCCCAGCCGCATGTCGATGCTGACCGCACGCCATCCCTCGGCACAGGACTGCTGGACGAACGACGATTTCCTCGCCTCGGATCGCGCGACATGGCCGCACGCGATGGGTGCCGCCGGATATAGGCCGGTTCTCGTCGGGCGTCTGCACGCGATGGGGCCGGACCAGATGCACGGCTTTGCCGACCGCACGGTCGGCGACCACAGCCCGAACTGGGCCGGCGTCGCGCGCCACGGTATGGGCGTTCTCGAAAACGCCAATGATCCGTTCCGCGCGAGCCTGACGGCCTCGGGCATCGGGCAGAGTGCCTACCAGCTGAAGGACATCGACGCGGCGGCGGCGGCCCTCGACGAGCTCGACGCGATCGCCACCCGCAGGCGCAACGGCGACGAAGCCCCCTTCTGCCTGAGTGTAGGATTCATTCTGCCGCATCCGCCCTATGTCGCGTGGCGCGAAGACTATCTCCCGTACGAGGGCAAAGTCCGGCCAGCGAAGCTGCCCGTGCCGCAAGACGAACATCCGTGGCTTGCGTGGTGGCGCAAGGATCGTGGGATCGCCAACCCGGATCCGGCCGAGGAGCTGCGTGCCCGAACCGCCTATTACGGGCTGGTGACGCGTCTCGATATTCTGATCGGCCAGATCCTCGATCGGCTCGAGCGGCTCGGTCTCGCCAACGATACACTCGTGGTCTACAGCTCCGACCACGGCGACCAGCTGGGCGAACGCGGGCTCTGGTGGAAGCACACGTTCTACGAGGAATCCGTAGCGGTGCCGCTCATCCTGCGTTGGCCGAATAGCATTCCAGCCGGACAGCGCCGACGGCAGGTGGTCAATTTGATAGACGTGACCGCAACGATGCTCGACGCGATGGCCTGCACGCCGCTGCCGAACGGACAGGGGCACAGCTTCCTTGGCGTGGCGCGCGATCCCGCCGCCAGGTGGGTCGACGAAACCTTCTCGGAGTACTGCACGGATGAGATTCCGCTGTGGACCGGCGGAGATGCCGTGCGACAGCGCATGATCCGGAAAAATGGATGGAAGCTCATTTACTATCACGGCCATAGGCCGCAACTCTTCGATCTCGTCGCCGATCCGAACGAAATGCGGGATCTCGCTGAAAGCGCCACCCATCGCACGATCCGCGACGACCTCGAACGCCGCCTGCTCGCCGACTGGGATCCCGTCGCCGTCGATGCGCGTATGCGCGCACGCCGGGCTGACAAGGACGTCATCGGCGCCTGGGCGCGCAGCGTCCGGCCGGCTGATCACCATCGGTGGGATCTGAAACCCGAACAGAACAGGCTGGACAAGGAACAGGCATGACACGCTTCGTCGGTATCACGATTTTCCCCGAGTTCTTTCAGAACGAAGGCGTCGAAGCGGCGCTCGACAATCTCGTCGACCGGGCCGGCGCAACTGCGATCGCGACGTCCCCTTATGTGATGATGCCGGCACCAGATGGAACCGGGTCGCGCGAGCCGCCGGCCGACGCCGGTGCCGGAAAGGTCCGCCTGCTGGATCGTCCGCTCTGGGGCCGTCGCGAACTTTTCGTTCGAACCTCGCCGAGCTTCGTGCCGGACGCCGCACTCTACAAAGGACTGCGCTATCGGCCGCCTTCTGCCGACGAGCTGACGGCCGCGCAGGGACCCGTCATCGCGGACAGCATCCGCGCCGCGAAGGCACGTGGCCTTGAGGTCTATCTCCAGATACAGGCGGCCATCCCGCCTGGTTACCGCGTCCAGTTCGGTGGACCGGAGGAGGACGACCGGCCGCGCTTGCCGGACGGCTCGTCGCCGGCCGTCCGCGTCGACAACAACGCGTCACTCGCGAGCCCTCATATCCGCGCCTACGCGCGTGCACTTGTCCGCGACCTCGTCGGAACCTATCCGGAGATCGACGGGCTGCGCGTCGACTGGCCCGAATATCCGCCTTATTCGCTCGACGGCGCCTTTTTCGATTTCGGCACGCACGCCGAAGCAGCGGCGGCGCGACTGGAGTTCGACTTCGGCGCGATGCGGGCTGCGGCGGCAGAACTTCGCACGCACCTTCTGGGCGGCCTCACCGCCGGCGATCTCGCTGCGTGGGCGAGCGGCAAGCTTCCGGTCGAAATGCTTTTCGGCGACACGCCGGGACTTGCCGCATGGCTGAGGTTCAAGGCAGTACTTTCGAACGAGATCATCCGGACGTTCCGCGAGGCGCTCGACGACGCCGGTGCGGGCCACATGAAGCTGGTTCCAAACGCCTTTCCGCCGCCGTGGACGCATCTCAGCGGACTGGATTTCGACGCGCTCGACGGGGTTTGCGACGGCGTGTCGGTCAAGCTCTACACCATGCACTGGCCGATGATGGTTCGAGCCTGGGCTGACACCATCGCGGCGGCGAACCCGAATCTGGCGAGCGACCCCAATCTTGGCCGTGGCATCGCGCGCCTGTTCGGCATTGGCGACGGGCCGGGGCCGGCACGGCTTGCCGACTGGCGCTATCCGGAACCGGAGGAAATGCATCCCGTCGGCGCCATGGCGCAAACCGCGAAGATCGAGGCTGCCCGCCACGCGGCCGGCCGCGTTCCGGTCTACGCGTTGGCGCACGGCTATGGGCCGGTTGCCGATTTCGAGGAACGCTGCCGGATCGCGTGGAACGCTTCCGGCGGGCAGATCTGGGTCAACAGGTATGGATATCTCGCCGACGCGAAGCTCGATGCGATCGGCCGCGTATCGCGGCTTGCTTGACCGACTGCCGCCGAAACCCAATACTCACCATCAAATCCATAAAGGGGGGAAGTCCGATGCTGCTCCGAATCGCCACCGCGATCGTCGCCGCCTTTGTCGCCGCGGCACCGGCGATGGCGGCCTGGCCAGAAAAGCCGATCCGCATCGTCGTGCCGTTCGGGCCCGGCGGCACGACGGACATCCTCGCACGCACGCTCCAGAAGGTACTGGATGAACGCAAGATCGTCTCGCAGCCGGTCGCGATCCAGAATGTCGGCGGCCATTTTTCTGTCGGTGCGCGACAGGTAATGACGGCTCAGCCCGATGGCCACACGTTCCTCGCCATCCATCTCGCCCTCCTGTCGGGCGAAGTCGTCGATCCAGCGCGTGGAGTTTCATACCGCAACTTCGAGCCCGTCGCGCTGACGGGCGGCTTCTGCTTCCACCCGATCGTACGTGCGGATTCGAAGTTCACGACGCTCAAGGACCTGCTCGACACGGCGAAGGCGCAGCCGAACACGATCGTCGCCGGCGTCAATATCGGCGCACTCAACCACATGATGGCGCTGTTCATGGAGCAGGGTTTCCCCGGCGCGAAGTTCCGCTACGCGCAGATCGGCGGCGGCGGCGAGAATTTCGCGGCGATCATGGGCGGCCACACGCAGCTGACGGTCCTGTCGAGCTCCGAGTACCAGACGTACAAGGCAAACGGCATCCGGGCTCTCGCCTACTCGGGGCCGGAGCGGCTGGCTCTCGAACCCGGCATCCCGACCGCGCGCGAACTCGGTCTCGGTTTCGACTACTGCGCCGAGAATTTCTGGTTCGCCCCCAAGGGAACGTCGCGCGAGGCGATCGACGGCATGGCGGACGCACTCGAGAAAGCGAACGGCTCGCCCGACATGAAGGAGTTCTTCCAGAAGCAGGCGCAGACGGCGCAGTTCATGCGCGGCGCCGCGTTCGCGAAACGTCTCGACGACGTGTTCAAGATGATCGAACCCGTCGCGAAGACCGCCGCACCGGCGCGCTGAGGCGCGAAGGGCTTGGCCGACGGAAACAAGCCGGAGGGCGAGCGGCGAACCGACGCGCTTGCGGCGGTCGCCGTGATCGTTGTCGCAGGCGTCGCGTTCGTCGCCGGCTGGCGTGAACCGCCGGCAGTCTACGATCCACTGGGGCCTGGCGCGGTCCCCATGGCTGCTTCCGCTGCGTTGCTCTCACTGGGTCTGGCTCTTCTCGTGCGTGCACTTCTGGGATTGCATATTGGGCAGGCGGCGCAATCCCTCATCGGGGGGCTGGATGCAACGGCCGATGAGGTTGACTATCCTCTCCGGCCGGGGCTTGCAGCGTTCGCGTTCGCTGCAACCGCGGCCTATGTTGCCGCGATCTGGCTGAACATCCCGTTCTTTATTTCGACATTCGCATTTCTCGCCGTCCTCGGGCTTGCGATGGCGCGCATGCGTCGCCCGTTGGCCTACTGGGTCGTCGGCACTGCGGCGGCAGCGACAGTCTCGATCGAGTACGTCTTCCGCAAGGTCCTGCTGGTCGCACTTCCATGACGCTCGCGGACGCGTTCCTCAATCTCGCCACGCCACTGCCGTTCCTGATCATGATGGTCGGCGTGACGATCGGCATCGCCGTCGGGGTCATGCCAGGCATCACCGCCGGCATGCTGATGGCATTGACTCTGCCCTTCACCTACTCGATGGCACCAACCAACGCGATCGTGCTGCTGATTTCTATGTTCGTGGGCGGCATCTCGGGCGGGCTCGTGACCGCGACGCTGATGCGCATTCCCGGTGAACCGAACGCGGTCATGACCACGCTCGACGGCTACCCACTCGCAAAGAAAGGCTTTCCCGGGCGGGCTCTCGGTCTAGGCAATGCCGGTTCGATCGTCGGCGGATTTGTAGGCTGGCTCTTCCTCGTTCTGCTGACTCGGCCTGTCGCCGATCTCGCCGTGCTGCTGGGCCCGTGGGAAAACTTTGCGCTCGTGCTTACAGCACTCGTGCTCATTTCCTCCCTCAGCCGCGGTTCATTCCTTAAAGGAATGATCTCTGCACTGCTCGGTGTGCTCGTCGCCATGCCGGGCGTCGACCAGACTTCCGGCATTGTTCGCCTGACCTTCGGTATCGAAGCACTGACCAACGGCTTCCAGCTCCTACCCGTTGTCATCGGCTTGTTCGCGATGTCCCAGCTCGTTGCCGACACAATGCATATCGAACAAGGAAACGAGCATATCCGAGCGTCGATGCGCGGCGTTTTCCTGCGGCTCGGCGACTATGTCGTGCACGGCTGGAACATGCTGCGCTCGTCGCTGATCGGGGTATGGATCGGAATCCACCCTGGCGTTGGTTCGGCCGTCTCGTCGATCGTCGCCTACACGGTCGCAAAAAACGTTTCGAAAACACCCGAGGAGTTCGGCACCGGCAGCGAAGAGGCGATCGTCGCCGCCGAGAGCGCCAACAACGCGACGACCGGCGGCTCCCTGATCCCCCTTCTGGCTCTCGGGATTCCAGGCGGGATCGCGGACGCGATCTTGCTTGCGGCCCTAGTCATGCACAACCTGCGACCGGGCCCGCTGCTGTTTTCGACGAATCCCGAGATCGTCAACACGATCATGGCCACACATCTCGTCGCGCATGTCGCGATGTACGTTCTGATGACTGCCGGCGTGCTCGTCTTCGCTCGGCTGATGCTTGTTCCCCGTGCGATCCTGTTCCCGATCGTCGTCGTGTTCTGCATCGTCGGCGCCTTCGCGGTCGACGGACAGGTTTCGGACGTATGGATCATGCTGCTGTTCGGGCTCGTCGGGCTGGCGATGGAGCTGGCGCGCTTCCCGCTTGCCCCGTTTGTGATCGGGTTCGTGCTTGCACCGATGGCAGAAGCGAAGCTGCGCTCGGCTCTTATGATTTCAGACGGTTCCATGTGGCCACTCGTGACCCGTCCGGGCTCGCTCGGCCTGCTGCTCGTCGCGGCCGCATGTTTCGTCTGGCCGTTCTGGCGGGAGTGGCGAGCGCGATCCCCCGCGCGGAAGTAATGGCTCCCAGGAGAGATGTTGTCGGAGCCGCAGGGCTCGAACCTACGCCCCCCAGTCAATTTCCCGTCCTCAGTTTCCAAACGAAAGGCCCCGGCGATCACTCGCCAGGGCCTTGTTTTATCTAGTCGATTTGGTCGGAGCGACAGGATTCGAACCTGCGACCCCCAGTCCCCCAGATTTCCAGTTATTAAATGATATCAATGGCAGTTTCCATAATTTCCGGAAACGAAGGGAAAGGAGTGGAAACCAAGGGCATTGAAGCTCCCCGATTTTCGAGTTCGTCCCTACCCCGCCATGTCGCTATATCGACAAAGAAATGTGCGCGTGCCGACCAAGGGATCACCATTCCTGTGATCGACCGCCAGTTCCAGCGTGACAGTGACCGCCCCCCACCGAGTGGACGTAGGCGGTGGTGGCAATGAACGTGACGGCGGATACAGAGCCGGAATGCGCCGCGATCGCCGGCGCGTTGGCTGCATCGAGCTTACCGAGTTGCACGAGGATGCGGGAAGGGATGCCCCCCGCCCTTCAGCCCGATGGCGAACTACAGGTAGATCGACATCGCTGAATAGACCTATTTTGGAAAGCTCAGATCGCTGCGCACGACATGCGCGAAGTTGCCGAGCACAAACGCGGGCAAGACCGGAGAGAAGATGCCATTGCGAACGATGACTAGTGGTTCCAAAGGGCGGGCGCATTGTCCCAACAGCGCAAAATGCACTTATAAAATCGTCAATTCAGCAGCCGGACGATGTGGAACCGATATGCTTGATGGAGCGTTTGTGAATCAAGCCGACTTAGACAGCCGGAGCGGAAATGATCCTGCCCCATAGTCGGGACAGAACATCCAAGAGTTAGTGGTGAAAAGTAGACCACGCAACCGTAACCCGCACACCACAGCATGCGAACCGATGGCGACAACAAACTCCTCGTTTATCGAATGGGGTCGCCATGAAGCGTTCGATCGCTACCATTGCACTTTCGTTGACAGTCGCGGTCACGGGTGCGCCTGCCTTTGCCCAATCGGCCGATCCAGGCAAGATCGCCGAATTGCAGCGCACACTCGCCGGAAATCAGAAGGCGCGGCCCAGCGGGGCTAAGGGCCAGTGTTTCACGGGCACTTTCACGCCTGCGGCGGAGGCTGTCGGACTAAGCAAATCCGCCATATTCGCCAAGACCTCGCGGGTCCTCGCGCGGCTGTCGGTCGGCGGCGGCAATCCGAAAGTTGCCGATGCGACAAAGGCGGTCAATCGCGGACTCTCCTTCCGGATCGACAACGGCGGCAGTGCCGAAACCGAGTTTGTGATGGTGAACGCACCGATAAATTTCGTGAAGTCGCCGGATCAGATGCTGGCCTTCCTGCAAGCGCGCCTGCCGGGTGCCGATGGCCGTCCCGATGCAGACAAGATCAAGGCTTTCACCGATGCCAATCCGGAAACCACGGCGCAAGGCCGCTATCTTGCCGGCAAGCCGGTACCGGGGTCTTGGGTCGGTGTCAGCTATTGGGGCATCCATGGCTATACCTTGACCAATGCTGCGGGCGTCACTCGACTGGTGAAATTCAAGATGGTGCCGGTCGGCGGCGAGGTCGGGCTGACAGACGACGAGGCCAGAGGCAAACCCGCCGACTTCCTCGTCGACGACATGAAGGCGCGGATAGGCGCCAGCACCGCCGCTTTCGACATGATCGTCGTTTTCGGCCGCCCGGGGGACGAGGCCACCAATGCTACCCAGCAATGGCCGGACGAAGACCAGCGCCCGACGACCCGGCTTGGCCGCCTTGCGATAACGGCGCTCGAGAAAAACGAAACGTGCGACGAGCGAATTTTCGACCCGCTTAACCTTGCCGATGGGGTGGCAGGGCCAACGAACGACCCGCTTTTCACGGCTCGTCAGCCAGCCTATGCGGCTTCGTTCGGGCAGCGCAACTGAAGGCGGGAAACGGTCGGACATCGGATGGTCTGCCGAGCCGGACCGCGTCAAGCGATCAAGTGTCCGATCGCCTAGCAGAGTGCCGCAACGGATGCTCGCACACGGCCATTGCTTTCAAGCACAGAGAGACCGTGTGAGTCAGTCACGTTACGACGCGCTTGCACGGCTGGGCGGCAAATGCGCTTGGGGTCCCGCGGAGTTGCTAGATGGCGTTATGCCGCAGCGACCGTTCTGGCTAACACGCAGCCGCCACGCGCTAATCTTAAGCCAGCTTCTGCACGGCGAGCGCGCGGCGTTGGCAGCAGCCCAGCGTCTGCGGGCGAAGGTGCCTTCGGTTACGAATGCCTGGGATTGGCTTCACGCAAGCTGCAAACGGTCCGCCAAAGCGTCGAGGCTCCGAATCTGGAACCGCGGCACCCCCGGAAGCCGTTCGGCTTTCTGGGCATATCGATTGCACCATACCGCCTGCATGCCAAAAGCCGCGGCAGCGTGCGCGTCCCAGGCGTTCGACGAGACGAATGCGATGGCCTCCGCCGGAACCCCAAGTTCGTCGACGGCATGTCGGTACACGCGCGGATGCGGCTTGAACACACCGACCGCATCCACCGACAGCACCTGATCAAATACGGCCTCGAGGCCGGATGCCCGGACCGCGTCGGCAAGCATGCCCGCACTGCCGTTGGAAAGGATCGCCGTTGCAAATCCGCCAGCCTTGAGATTCCTGAGGACGGCGGGAACCTCGTCGAAGCATCGCAGTGTCCGGTACAACGACATGAGTCGCGAACGGATTTCCGGCGTGTGGAGACCGAGAGATTCGAGGGCGAAGTCGAGCGCATCTCCCGTAACGGTCCAGAAATCCGCATGCCGATCCTGCAAGCCGCGTAGCCACGTGTATTGGAGCTGCTTTTCGCGCCAAAGGGCAGTCAGCGGACCGGCCTTGTCGCCGAGCACGTCCGCGCACGACGCGGCGGCCGAACCGAAGTCGAACAGCGTCCCATACGCATCGAACACGCAGGCGCGCACGGCCAGACGACCGGACGTGATGCCGTCCGGGGCGCTCACGCGAGCGTGCCGCGGATCGGGTAATTGACTTCCTGGATTCGTTTGGCGCCGCGCGCGATCGCGGCCAGGTCCGGCCGGGCGAACGGCGCATTGGAGATGTCGACGATCTGGATCTGCCCCTGCGGGTTGATCAGGAACAGGCCCGGCTCGGCGAAAGGCCGATCGGTCTCCTGGGGCGAGCGCGGTTCGGAGACATAGAGTCCGAGTTCGCGCGCCTGCTCGATCGTAAGTCCGTAGCCGATCGGGAACCGCCAGCCGAACTCGGTCCGGTCGGCTTCCGCTTTCTCTTCGGGGTCGGCCGAAATCGCGACGACGGCGATCCCGCCGGCCGCAAACTCGCCGACGAGCCGGTCGAGCGTGCCGAGATACGGCTTGCACAACGGACAATGGCGGCCACGATAGACGATCACGAGACGCCAGCCCGGCATCGCGGCCGGTGCGAGCTCTCCGCCGCCAAGGCGCGCGACGGCGACGGGCGGGAAGATAGAACCGGCGACGGGCTTTCCGGTAAGAGGCATTGGGCACATCTCCATTCGACGAAGCAGCCGGGCTCAGGCCGGCGGATAGTTGCACGGAAACGGCGCTCGACGGGCTTTCTTGTCGATCTTCTTCTTGAACGCAGTGCCGTGCCCGAGAGAACTTGAACAAATGAACATGAGATCGCCGCACCTGCTATTCGCTGGATTTCACACGCATTGACCCGAGACGACAGCACTCGACGTTGACGGCAAGTCCCGTACGGCTAGCTGGCAACCTGCAGGGCGTCCGTCACGGAAACTTCAAGCGAAGCCGTCCGCTCTGCGACTTCTCGCGCGGTTGTGCCCAGTTTGCCAGTCGCGGCACCGACACGCGTCGCACTTTTCGCAACCTCCGCGATCCGCCGTGTCACATCCCGTGCGGCAATCGCGACCTCCTCGACATTCTGCGAAATCTCGCGGGTAGCGGCCCCCTGGGAGTTGAGAGAATCGACGATCCCGCCGGTGATCTGGTCGATGTTGCCGATTGTCGTCTCGATCGTGCGTATTGCGACTAAGGCCTCGGATGTCGCCGCCTCGACCGCGCCGATCTGGCGGGCAATGTCGTCGGTCGCGCGGGCGGTCTGGTTGGCGAGACTCTTGACCTCGCCGGCAACCACCGCGAAGCCCTTCCCAGCCTCCCCGGCGCGGGCGGCTTCGATCGTTGCATTGAGCGCCAACAGGTTTGTCTGGCCGGCGATATCGGCGATCAGCTTGGTGAATGTGCGGATTTCCGCAACGGACTGCGCAAGCTTCTCGACCGTCCGGCGCGTCGCCTCGCCATTTCGAACGGCGCTGCGCGTGACGTCCGCCGTACGCGCGACCTGTTGGTTGATCTCGTCGATCGAAGCCGACAGTTCGTGCGTTGCCGCAGCGACAGTTTCGGTATTCCGCAGTGCGTTCTCGGCCGCTTCCGCGACAGCCGTCGAATTGTTCGCCGTCGTCGTTGCGTCACGGCCCATCTCGTCCGCAAGATCGACCATCACGGACGTGCGTGTCGCGGCTTGCCGGGTGGCATCCGCGGTGGCGGCCGATACCGCATTCGCCATCGAGGCCAATGCTTGACGGCGCGCATTCTCCGCAGCAATCCGCTCGGCTTGCTGGGCGGAGCGAGCCCGGTCCGCTTCCATCAGTTCGACGCGAAACGCCGACAGGGCGGTCGCCACGACACCTATCTCGTCGCGCCGACCCACGAGTGGGACTTCGTCGTCGAAGTCGCCTTTCTGGATCCGGCGCATGCTTGCCACAACGCGATCCAGGGGGTGCACGATTCCCCATCGACCGATGCCGAGACCGAGACCAATGCCAACAAAGCCCACCGCGATCGCCACAAGAGGAAGCCAGATCACCAATCGGTCGAGTATCGCGACGACCTCGGCAGTCGCCCGATCCGCCTGGCGGGCATTGCGATCGTAGAGATCCGTCAAGGCAAGGATCGCATCCAGTACCAGCGGCGCGCCGCCGATTGCCGTATGCCCGGCGTCAACGCGATTTCCCTGGTTTGACAGCCGGACGACATTTTCCGCGATCGGGCGATAGGTATCGAGCGCGCGCCGGGCCGCCACCATCGCCTGGCGTGCACCCTGATCCGCCAGATGCGGCTCAAGCTCGGACAGGTTTTCCCGGATCACGTCGAGATCCTTCGCCGCCGCACCCGCCAGCTCGCCGCGTCGACCGCCCGGCAGGTCGAGCCCCAGCGCCTCGACATTGCGGGCAAGGCTGATCGTGCTCGCCCCGATATAGCCCGTGCTCTCGACATTCAAGGCAGCCCGATTGATCAGACGCGCCGCCGACACGGCCTCGGCGAGCCCGTTCGCCGCCCATGCTGCCATTGCCGTGGCAAGCGCCCCCGGCACGAGCACAGCCAGCAGAATCTTCCGGGAAATCGACATGTTTGCGAAGCGCGCCATCGTACATCTCCGTGGGAAGAACCCTCTGTCAAATTCGTCCGCAAGCCGCCTGAAGTTACGCGAGGACAACGATCTCCAGCTTGCCCTCGACGCCGGCCACACTCGAATTCCGCCGTTCGGCAGGCGGACCGGCGCGCACATAGCCCTGCGCAAGCGCTAGATCCATCAACTCGCCCGTTGCAAGTGCCTGGACCCGCTCGGCCTTCGTATGCTTCTCGAGTTTCGCTGCAAGATTCACTGCCTCGCCGATGACCGTATACTCGAGGCGCGACTCGTCCCCCACGCAGCCGAAAAGGACATCGCCGCTTGCAAGCGCGGCGCCTACACCGGTTGCCGGAAGCCCCCGTGCGCGCAGGTCGGCGATCCACACCGCGGCAGTTGTCATCAAATCGTCGACCGCGCGGACTGCATCGGCGGCGAAGGTTGACGACGGCCGCACGGCGCCGAAGCTCGCCATGATTCCGTCCCCCATGAACTTGTCGATGCTGCCACCGTGAGCCTGGATGATCGGGACGAGCAGGCCCTGATAGTCCGCCAAAAGCCGAATCAGCGCGCTGGCGTCGAGTTTGCGCGACAGATCGGTGAAACCGCGCAGATCGACGAATAGGGTCGCCGCCATGCGGATCTCTCCTTCTCCCGGGCGCAGCCCATGCTCCGCCATCGTGATGCGGCTGGCGATTTCCGGCGCGAAGAAGCGCTTGAGGTCGCGTGCGGCGACGTCCTCGGCCACCGCGCGCATCAGCATCCGACGGGCACGCGTGATGGCGACGGCGATGAGTCCGGTGACCAGCAGGATGGAAACCATCTTGTCGATCTCGGCTCCCCACAGAATTGTCGCGGACGTCATGTAGACGACGAAATCGTGCGTGACCGGCATGCCGTCGGGATTGCTCGCGACGGCATAGACGACGAGTCCCAGCCATCCGAGTGCGGCCACGCCGCCCGCTAACAGGACGAAGCGGGCGTCGAAGCGCAACGCCCGCAAGGCGATGAAGATGAAGACGTACAGCAGGGTCGGCGCCTTCAGGTAGAAGGCCGCAACCTGTGCGTACTGGATATGGAAGCTCCAGATGAGCCCGAGCAGGAGCGCCATATCGATGACGATCGATGCGACCTGCACCGCATCGGAAAGCCGCGCGCGCCAGGCGAGCGCGAATTTGGCGAGCGCGAATGTCGTATAGAAACCAAGCGCCCACGGCACGGGCACAAACGGTGCGTCTGCCGGATGCGTCTTGCGGGAAACCGCATAGAGCGTCAGGAAGACCGCGCAGAGCCCGAGCTGGACGATGCTGACGAGGATGTCGCCGCGATGCTGCTCGGCGACAATCTCCTTCCGGACGCGTTCGGGCAGGGCCCGATCCTCGATCCGGGCCGGAAGGAGATGTGTCAGCAGCGAAACGGCGGACGAAATGCTCATTGGGCGGCGACGGCCATGGCGTTCTCGGCAAGATAGTCGTGGATTACATTGCCGTACGGCAACGTGAGATCCGCCACGAAATGCCGGCCGCCGACGATCTCGCGCACCGGAAGGTCGGCGACCGGCGCGTTCACATGCGGCACCAGATGGAGTCGGGCCGGTCCCGTCCACGACCCCTTCACCGTCACGTCGGTCAGTTTGTACGCGACAAGCTGGGCGATTGCCGGCGTGCCGTCGACATGCGGGATGATCTTGAGATTGACCTGCATCTTGGCCAGTGCAGCCGACGTCCGCTCGTGGTCGCGTGCGAAGCCGTCGTGCTTGTATGCCATCGTGCCTATCGCGACGCGCTGTCCGGCATAGTCGAGCGTGCCGGTCAGCGTATCGGTCGCGACCTCGAGCTTGGGGTGCGCGTATTTCTTCGGGAATCCCCAGATCTCGCGCCCTGCCGCGATCGGCGGGTCGTCGTCGAGATACATCTGCGACACGAAATTGCACGGCGTTCCCTGCCAGGTGCACGGAATCACCACGCCGCTCTCGGTATAGTCGCCGAAGCCCGAACTGTCCGGCATGCGGATCCACTCGTAGTAGACGATCGCTTCTGCGTCCGGCACCAGCGGCTCGGGCACGGCCGCGCGCACGGCTGCAGGATCGCTTTTGTAGGCGACGATGAAATATTCCCGGTTCGTGAAGCGATAGGGACCGTGCGGATAGCTCGGCGAAGCAGCCGGCATCGACGGAAGGCGAAGGATCTGCATGCGGTTCATGTCGGGCTCCGGATTCAGAGATATTTTTGGTGGATGTCGATCGTCGAGCGGCGGCCAAGCGTGTCGAACTTGTCCTCGATCCAGGTCTGGGCAACCCGTCGACCAAGCACGTGGAGTTCCCGCAGGAACTCCCAGTCGGCGTTGAGCTTGCTTGCGACGCCGAATCCTTTCATGCGCTCCTCGGCCTCGATGCCGTGGATCAGGACCTTGCGTAGATTGCCGCTTTTGAGCTGATCGGTCTCGATCAACTTCGTGACGAATGCGATCGCGCGCATCTCGCGCATCAACGAGGAGTTGAAACTGATCTCGTTGAGGCGGTTGAGGATATCACCCGCCGTCTTCGGCACTTCGCTGCGCTCGATCGGATTAAGATGGACGATCGCGACGTCGGTCGACTTGCATCCGTAGATCAGCGGGAAGATCGCCGGATTGCCCATATAACCGCCGTCCCAATAGGCCTCGCCGTCGACCTCGACGGCCTGGAACATGAACGGCAGGCAGCCCGAGGCGAGCACGGCGGAAGACGTGATCTCGCGGTTCTCGAAGATCTTCACCTTGCCGGTGCGCACGTTCGTGGCGCACAGGAAAAGCTTGATGGCGGTCTGCTGGCGCACGAGATCGAAATCGACCACCGTTTCCAGCACGTCGCGCAGCGGATTGTTGTTGAGCGGGTTGAACTGGTAGGGCGACAGCAGTCGGCTCATCATGTCGAACAGGACGAAGGCCGGATTCGAATCCATCGACCGGTTACCCGTCATCCGGTCGTACCAGGTCGGTTGCAGTGGGCCCAGTGCCGCCGCTTCGCTGATCTTACGCCAGAACGTCGCAAGGGCCGCCCGTGCACTGTCGCGGCCACCGGACGCGAGGCCCGAAGCCAGCACCGTGGCGTTCATGGCGCCAGCACTGGTTGCGCTGATCCCCTCGAAGGCGATCCGCTCGTCCTCGAGCAGGCGGTCGAGCACACCCCAGGCAAAGGCGCCGTGCGCGCCGCCGCCCTGAAGGGCGAGATTGATCGTCTTGGTTTCCTGCATCGAGGCTGCCATAGGGCGGCCACGCGCTGCGATTCCGTCGTCCATCGTCGCTCTCCCCCTCGCCCGCGTTCAATGTGCCGTCCAGCCGCCATCGACCGGAAGTGCCGTCCCGGTGATCGAGGTGCCGCCGTTGCCGCACAGGAACACCGCAAACTCGCCGAGTTCCTCGACCGTCGCGAACCGCTTGTTCGGCTGCTGGGCAAGCAGGATGTTGCGCACCACGTCCTCGCGTGGAATGCCGTGTGCCTTGGCCTGATCCTCGACCTGCTTCTCGACGAGCGGCGTCCAGACGTAGCCGGGGCAGATCGCATTGGCGGTGATGCCGAATTCGGCCCCTTCCATCGCCACGGTCTTCGTGAGGCCGACGATCCCGTGCTTGGCCGCGACATAGGCGGACTTGAACGGCGATGCGACCAGCCCGTGCGCGGACGCGACATTGACGATGCGCCCGAACTTCCGTTCCTTCATCGACGCGAAGACCGACTGGATCGCATGGAAGGCCGCCGAGAGATTGATGGCGATAACCGCATCCCATTTCTCCGCCGGGAAGTTCTCGATCGGCGCCACGTACTGGATGCCGGCGTTGTTGACCAGGATGTCGACCGGGCCGTTGCGTAGGACCGCTTCGTCGACCATCGCGCGGATCGCCCCACCCTTGCTCATGTCGGCGTCCGAGAAGTCGACGTCGACACCGAACTCGGCGGCCATACCGGCGCGGATCCGCTCGATCTGCTGCGGGTCGCCGAAGCCGTTCAGCACCACCTTGGCGCCCGCACCGGCGAGCGCCCGGGCGATGCCGAGCCCGATCCCGCTCGTCGAGCCTGTGACGATCGCGTGGCGATCCTGTAGCGGGCGCGACATCGGCGCGCGCTCATCGGTCTTGGGAGCCATCTGGTTCATTCGTGTTCTCCGTCCGTTGGTTTGCGAAATGGGGTTCAGGCGCGCTGCAGCTGCTGCGCGATATGGCCGACGACAGGCAGGCGCGAAGCCAGGCTCAAGGCGGCCTCGCGCTCGATCCACAGGATTGCCGCAGCGGCAAGCCAGGTCAGGCAGGCCTCGGCGAAGAGCACGCCGCCATCGTGATAGGGGTCGATGCCGAGTGGCGTGGCGAGGTGGAAGAAGATGGCGCCCGACATGATTCCGAGAGACATCGCTGCCCCGACAACGCGGGTCGCACCGGCAAGCACCAGCAGGGCGGTAACAAGCTCGGCGATCCCCGTGCCGATGCGCATCGCCATCTCGTGGCCGGAAAGGCCCAACCAGTCGGTCAGGATCGTGAACAGCCAGACGCTGCCTTCCGCACCGCCGAACTTGTACTGCAGGTACCAGACAAACACGTACGCGATCCAGCCGGCCAGGCCGAACGAGACGAGCTTGGAAATGGACTTGCGCCCCGTGCTTTTGGATGCCATCTGATTCACCGTTCCCTCCTTCGGTTGGGATGGCGGGAATGTGGCAGCGCCGGTCTCTTCGCGGAAATGCCGACTGCCTATCGAAACGATGCGCCACGACTATGGCGTTCGGGTGTATTTGGGTCGGCCATGGAAATGCATCAGGTCCGCTATTTTCTCGCCGTCAGCGAGTTGCTGAACTTCACGCGCGCGGCCGAGCGCTGCAACGTGTCGCAGCCGGCCTTGACGCGCGCCATCAAGAACCTCGAGGATGAGCTCGGCGGGCCGCTGTTCCATCGCGAACGGACGAATACGCACCTCACAGAGCTCGGGCGGATGATGCAGCCGCACCTCATCGAAGTACTCGCCCAGTCCGAAGCCGCCAAGGTCCGCGCCCGGGAATTCGGCAAGCTCGGCGGCGGGCAGCTAAGCGTCGGGATAATGTGCACGCTCGGCCCGGCAAGGCTGCTGGGCCTGATGAAGGGGTTCCGCGAGCGGTACCCGGGCATCGAGATCAATCTCCGCGATGCCAAAGGCCAGTTTCTCGAGGAGATGCTAGCTGCCGGGGAACTCGACGTGGCGATCTACGGCCTGCCCGGCGGCATCACCGACGTGCGCTTCCACGTCATGCGCCTGTTCGACGAGCGGTTCCTGATCGCCTGCGCGCCGGGCCACCGGTTCGAAGGGAAACGCAAGATCCGCCTCAGCGACATGGACGGGGAGCGCTATCTCTTCCGCGCCAACTGCGAGTATGGCGACCATATCCGCGAGCTTTACCGGTCAAACGACGTCAAGATCGAACGGCCCTATCGAAGCGAGCGCGACGACTGGATCCAGTCGATGGTCAAGGCCGGCCTGGGCGTGACGTCGATTCCGGAATTCGCCGTCAGTATCGACGGCCTAGTGACGCGCGAACTGATCGAGCCGCAGATCTCCCGGACGATCAATCTGGTAACAGTTCGCGGCCGTCCGCATTCGCCGGCGGTCGGCGCCTTCGTGCGGGAAGCGGTCGGCTTCGACTGGATGGCCTAGCTGCCCTCGCCGCCGGTGATCAGGCGGGCCCCTCGCTGGAACGTCACGTAGGCCCATATCCAGTTTAGCGCCACGACGACGCGGCTACGAAAGCCGATCAGGAAATAGACGTGGGCGAGCCCCCAGAGCAGCCAGGCAAGAAAGCCCGACAGCCGCATCCAGCCAAAATCGACGACCGCCGACTTGCGGCCGATTGTCGCCATGCTGCCGAGATGGCGGTAGCGGAACGCAGGCGGCATCGGTCGGCCGGCGACCTTCGCCGCGATCACGCGCGCGGCATAGACACCCTGCTGCTTTGCAGCCGGGGCGATCCCCGGCACGATCTTGCCGTCGGCGTCGCGCACCATGGCCGTATCGCCGATGGCGAAGATCTCGGGATGTCCCGGAACCGTAAGGTCGGGGCCGACGATTGCGCGCCCGGCCCGGTCTTTCTCGGCGTTGATCCACTTGGCGGCCGGCGAGGCGGCCACGCCGGCCGCCCAGATCAGCGTCGAAGCACGGATTCGCGTCCCGGCGATCACGACGCCTTCGGAATCGCAAACCTCGACCGGCTTTCCCGTCAGGACGGTGACGCCGAGCTGCTCGAGCGACTGTTTCGCCTTTTGCGACAGTTGCTCGGGAAAGGTCGCCAGTACGCGAGTGCCGGCTTCGACAAGCATCACGCGCGCCGTACCGGGCTCGATCCGTCTGAAATCGGCGGCGAGCGCCGTGCGCGCCAGTTCGGCGATGGCACCGGCCATTTCGACGCCGGTCGGTCCGCCACCGATGACGACGAAGGTCAGCAGGGCCTGACGCTCGATCGGATCGTCACTTGCCTCCGCCCGCTCGAACGCGACCAGCACGCGTCGGCGGATCGCGGTCGCATCCTCGATCTTCTTGAGGCCCGGCGCATACGGCGCCCAGTCGTCGCGCCCGAAATAGGCGTGGCGGGCGCCCGTCGCCAACACGAGATGGTCGTAGCCGACGCGGCCGGTGTCGGTAAGGACCTCACGTGCGACGGTGTTCACCCCGGCAACTTTGGACATCAGCACCGTCACGTTCGGCTGGTGTGACAGGATCGCGCGGATTGGTGCCGCGATCTCAGCCGGCGACAACCCAGCGGTTGCGACCTGATAGAGCAGCGGCTGGAACAGGTGATAATTGCGCTTGTCGATCAGCACGATGTCGACTGGGCTGGCAGAGAGTTCACGCGCGGCCGAAAGGCCGGCGAAACCACCACCGACGATCACCACGCGCGGACGATGTTGGGCTGATTTCTTGACAGTCATCTCAGATATCCTTTTGCCGAGGCGGCCTAACTACGCGGCTGCGAACCGGGCGCGCATGCTTTGGATTGCCCGATGGACGGCGATCTTGAGGGCGCCGGTCGATTGTCCGGTCGTCCGGGATGCTTCCTTCAGCTCCATTTCCTTGAGCTTCAGAAGTTCGATCGCACGCCGCTGTCCGGGCGAAAGCGATTGCAGCGCCCGGTTGACGATCGCGCGCGCGTCGATTCGGGCAATTGCCGTGCCGGATTGCGGGTCGGGTGCGGCGGCGACGATTTCCGGATCGAACGCGATCTCGCGCGCCACAGTCGAACTGGACTTGCGGCGCCAGTCGACCGCCCGGCGGCGTGCGATCGCGGTCAACCAAGGCTTGATCGGCCGCCGCGGATCGTAAGTATGGCGGATCGCGTGAATCGTGATCAGGGCTTCCTGGACGACATCGTCCGCCGAATGCGGCAGGATTCCGGTCCGCAAAATGATGCTGCGCAGGAAGCCGCTGGCTTCGGCGAGAAAGAGCCTATACGCGCGCGCATCGCCGGCCTGCCCGGCAGCCAGCAGTGCCGGCCAGCGATCGCTGTTGCGGTTGCGAATGTCCGATCGTTCATCGACCATTTTTGGCGCTCGTCCTGTCCGGGGGTGAATCCGAAGACAGCGCACGATGCGACGGGACGTCGGTTGGCGGAAATATCGCCTGCCTATTGTTTCGATAGGCGGCGCGTATCGACGACAGGAGATGCGGAAGCCCGCCGACCGGTTTCCCGGCGGCGGGCTTCATTGATGGTCGGAGCGAGAGGATTCGTACCTGCAACCCCTAGTGTCCCAGATTTCCAATTGTTCAATGAATTCAATATCGGCTCCCATAATTTTCGGCAACGACAGGAGAGGAGCGGAGCCCAACGGCAATTAGGGCACGCTGAATGCATAGCTCGCCTTTACCCTGTCGGACATAGAGGCTTACCGGCCATGCGATAGTTGGGCAAAGCTGACTATCGGATCAACATTCCCTTCGTCCCAAACTCAAGAAGTCGTTGAGCCAAGGGAACTATACCCCTTAGCCTAAGGTTCGGCTTCTCGAACTTGTACCTGCGACGGAATTGGTGCGACTTTCGAATGATTCCGTTGTCTGTCTTGATCGTTGGCACTTTGCGACTTGGTGCTTTCGAAACTAGGTAGAGGCCGTCGAAGCATTCATGGAGGGTCGGTACGAGCTCGGTGCGAAGTGAGTCCGCAGATCGTTTGAAAAAGATTCAAGGCCGTTCGGAATGTTCTGCACAAACGTCCGCCAATCAAGAAAGCACCGATGCTCCACAGCAAGTGATCGAACAAAACATCCTTGGCGCAATCATGATATGACGTCACGAATAGTGCCAGATCGTCAGGCATCACGGATGAGCGTCCCGACCAACAATCCTTCGATGGAATTTGAGAAGCTCGACGAGCTGGTGCAGCTCTCTCCGTTCCACCAGTGGCTTGGCGTGCGCCTCCAAGCCCTGTCGAAAGATGGCGTCGAGCTACTGATGCCGTGGCGATCCGAGTTCGTTTCTGTCGCCGGGATCGGATATACACACGGAGGAATACTCGCCGCTCTCATCGATATTGCCGGCGACTATGCGATCGCGGCACACCTTGGCCATGGCGTGCCGACTGTCGACATGCGTGTCGACTATCATCGCCCGGCCATGCCTGGCCCTCTACTGGCCAAGGCTGCGGCAATCAAACTTGGTCGTACGCTGTGCACAGCCGAGGCACGCATCCATGACGAAGCCGGCTTGCTCGTCGCAAGCGGGCGCGGCGTCTACCTCAACAGGAGGTGAAGGAGAATGCCGATGAAAGTGGAACTCGATCACATTCTCTGGGGCGCGCCCGATCTCGAAGCCGGGGAGCGGCTCTTCACGGTTCTTTCCGGCGTGAAGCCGGCGCGCGGCGGCGTGCATGCGGGTTTCGGCACGCGCAACAGCCTGCTGTCGCTCGGCGACGGCCTCTATTTCGAGATCATCGCGCCCGATCCCGCCCAGGATCTTGCCGGAACGCGCGGTGCCCGCATCGCGGCCCAGCCACGACCGGGACTGACCGCTTTCTCGGTGCGCAGCGACGATCTCGCGGCGATGCGCCTTGCGGCCGAATCGGCCGGCATTCCGATCCGCGGACCGGTCTCGATGGGACGCACGCGGGCCGACGGTGTGCGGCTCGACTGGTCGATCCTCTATTTCGGCGACGAGGCTTTTGGCGACTCTGTCCCGTTCGCGATCGACTGGGGCAAGTCGCCCCACCCGTCCAGCTCGACGCCGCGCGGCCTGCGGCTGCTGGACTTCGTCGCCCTCCATCCGGACCTCGAACGGCTGGAGGCGATCTACGGCGCGCTGGGCATTCCGGTCCGCGTCGAGCGCGCGCTCACGGCCGGTTTCCTTGTCGAACTGGAGACACCGCGTGGCAAGCTGGTTCTGACCGGTCCATAGATAAGGAGAGTCGATGCGCGCCGTCGTCATCCGCGAACATGGCGGCCTCGAGAAACTTACACTCGAGGCCAACTACCGCAATCCGCAGCCCGGTCCCAGCGACGTGATCGTGCGCGTACGCGCCTGCGCGCTCAACTACCACGACGTCTTCACGCGCAAGGGCATGCCCGGAATCAAGATCCCCTTCCCGCTCATCATGGGGATCGACGCGTCCGGCGACATCGAAGCGGTCGGAAGTGCGGTTACCGGCCTGCATCCGGGCGACCGGGTTCTGGTGGATCCGATTGACCGTGTCGGGCGCGGATTCATGGGCGAGACCTTCGATGGCGGCCTTGCGGAACTGGTCCGCGTTCCGGCGCACATGTGCATCCCGCTCGATCCGGCAATCGGCTATGCCGAGGCAGCAGCGCTGCCTACCGCCTACGGCACCGCGCATCGCATGGTGCTGGAGCGCGGAAAACTGCGCGCCGGCGAGACCATCCTGATCCTGGGCGCTTCGGGCGGTGTGGGAACCTGCTGCGTGCAGCTGGCCCGCCGCGCCGGTGCACGCGTGGTCGCGTGCGCGTCCAGCAAGGAGAAGCTCGACCGCCTGCGCGCCCTGGGCGCCGATGTCGCGATCAACTATGCGACGGTGGATTGGGTAGCGGAGTGCCACCGGCTTTTCGGCCGCGCGCGGACGTCCCGGCGCGACGAAGGCGGCATCGACGTGGTCGTCAATTTCACCGGCGGCGAGACATGGACCAAGGCGCTGCGCGTGCTGCGCCGCGACGGCCGCATGCTGACGTGCGGTGCCACGGCCGGCTACGACCCGCCCGAAGATATCCGCTTCATCTGGACGTTCGAGCTCAATATCGTGGGCTCGAACGGCTGGGCCCGCACCGACGTGCTCGCCCTCCTGGCGATGGTCAAGGACGGGAGCCTGACGCCTGTCCTCCACCCCGAACGCTTCCCCCTGGAGCGCACCGGCGACGCAATGCGGCTCCTCGACGAACGGGGTGTTTTCGGCAAGGTGATCGTCGCGCCGTAACCTTCAGGAGCGCGTTGACGCACCGCACAATAGGACGCAGTATTTGCGCCTAACGAGTTTCCGGCGCCCCCGTGCCGGACGCGCAAGGAGAATGGCGATGAAGTACATCAGCAGCGCGTTTGCCGTCATGCTGGCGGGCCTGGCACTGACCACCCCGGTCGACGCGAAGACGCTCCGGATCAACGTCACCGGCGATCCGGCCATGATGGATCCGATTACCTATTCCGAGATCATCGCCGGCCGCGTCATCCGCAACGTCTATGAAGGATTCACGGACTACACGCCGGACGGCAAGATCATCAACGTGCTGGCCGAATCCTGGACCGCCCTGCCGGGCGAGCACGGATTCCGCTTCAATCTGCGCAAGAACGTCAAGTTCCACAGCGGCCGGGCCTTCACGGCCAAGGACGTGAAATACACGATGGAGCAGCTCGCCGCCCCCGACACCAAGGCGGGCTTGGGTGCCGGCTATGTCGCGAACATCGTGGGCGTCGCCGAGGTCAAGGCCGGGACGACCAAGGAACTTTCCGGCATCAAGATCGTCGACGACCACACGATCGAAGTGCGCTTCACAAAACCCGACGTGCTGTTCCCGATTTATCCGATCTGGTTCATGGATTCGGGCATCGTCGCGGAAAAAGGCGCGGACTGGGTCCGCACCGTGTCGGCCGGCACCGGCCCCTACAAGTTCAAGGAATGGCGCCGCGGCGTGCATGTCGAGATCGAGGCGAACAAGGCGTACTGGGCCGGCTCACCGAAGATCGACGGCATCCGCTTCCTCGTCATCCCCAGCGGCGACACGGCGCTCTCGCAGTACGAGGCGGGCGAACTCGACTTCCTCGACGTGCAGGAGAACACGCTGCGCCGCGTGATGCGCGACGCCAGCAAGCAGAAGGAGCGCCATGTCGTGCCGCGCGCGCAGTCGCGCTATCTCGGCATGAACGCCAACGTCTACGCGCCGTTCAAGGACAAGCGCGTGCGCGAGGCGATCTCGATGGCGATCAACCGCGACGCGATGATCCGGGGCTTCTACGACAACGCCGCCTTCCAGCTCCACGGCGTCACGACGCCCGGCGTGGCCGGCTACTTCGCCGACCTGCCCAAGCCGAAATACGATCCGGAAGGCGCCAAGAAGCTGCTTGCCGAGGCGGGATATCCGGGCGGCCGGGGGTTGCCGCCGATCGACATCACCTGCACGGCCGTCTTCAAGGACGAGCTCACCTACTATGCCAACGAGCTCAACCGCACGCTTGGCATGCAGGTCAACGTCAACGTCGCGGAGCGTGCCACCTTCATCCGCGGGATGAACGCCGGCGAGATCGCATTCTTCCCCTGGGGCTGGACGTCGGGTTATCCGGACGCGATGTACTATCTCCAGCAGATGTGGCACTCGAAGAGCCCCTATAACCGGGGACGCTGGAGCAACGCCAAGTACGACGCGCTGATCGACGAGGCCGTCGGGACGGTCGACAACGAGAAGCGCTTCGCCCTCTACCGGCAGGCCGAGATGGTCTACATCGAAGACATGGGTGCGGCACCGCTGCCCATGCCGGCAAACGTGGCGCTCATCAAGCCGAACGTGACCAACGCCTCCATCACGCCCTTCGGATTCGACCGCTTCATAGCGACGGAGATCAAGTAAGGGTGTAAACCGCACATGCTGCGGTTCGTCGTCTGGCGGCTGGTCATGATCGTGCCCGTGCTTGCGGTGGTGCTGGTCGCGACCTTTCTTGCCACCTACGCGCTGCCGGGCGATCCCGTCATGGTGATGCTGGGCGACCACTCCTCGAACGAGGAGATGGCCGCCCGGCTCCGCGCCGAGTACGGCCTCGACCGGCCGATGTGGAAGCAGTTCGCCGTCTATGTGGGCGGGATCCTGACCGGCGATTTCGGGATGTCGTACCGATATGTCCGGATCCCCGTCGTCGAGGTGCTTCAGGACGGGCTGAAGATCAGCCCGCTGCTTGCGCTGGCCGCACTCGGCCTCGGCGCGTCTGTCGGCACGCTTGCCGGCGTGATCGCGGCAATCCGGCGCAACACGGCGACCGACACGGCGATCATCCTCGTGCTCGTCGCCGGCCTGTCGATCCCGAATTTCGCCGTCGCGACGTTTCTCGTCTATGCGTTCGCGATCAAGCTCGGCGTTCTGCCGGTCGCCGGCTGGGGCCGCCTCGACCAGACGGTGCTGCCGGTCCTGATCCTGACGATCCCGAGTGCGGCCTATATCGCCCGCCTCACCCGCACCTTCATGCTGGAAGTGCTCGGGCAGGATTACATCCGCACGGCCCGGGCGAAGGGCCTGAGCGAACCGGTCGTGATCCTGCGCCATGCGTTGCGCAACATCATGGTCCCGCTGCTCACCTCGATGGGGATCATCTTCGGCGGGCTCATCAGCGGCACGTTCGTCGTCGAGACGATCTTCAACATTCCGGGGCTCGGCCGGATGGCGATCGATTCGGTATTCGCGCGCGACTATCCGGTCGCGATGGCCATCGTCATGCTGTTCACCGCCTTCTTCGTGCTGATCAATCTGCTGGTCGATGTCGCCTACGCGATCATCGATCCGCGCATCCGCCAGCGCATGGTTCCGGCATGAATCCGGCCGCTGCGGCGCCTGCCCAGGGTCTCGACTGGCGCCGGCTGACGCGCCGGCTCGCCCGCCAGCGAAACGTGGTCATCGGCGGCACGATCGTCGCTTTCGTCGTCGCGGTCGCACTGCTGGCTCCGCTGCTGACGCCGCATTCGCCGGAAGAGACCGACCTGTTCAACACCTGGGCCGTGCCCGGCAGCCCCAACCTGCTTGGAACGGACAAGCTGGGACGCGACATCCTGAGCCGCCTGATCGCCGGCGCGCAGACCTCGCTGCTCGTCGCAGGCGCCGTGCTCGCGATCACGCTCGCCGTTGGCACGACCCTCGGCATGCTCGCGGGCTATGTCGGCGGACGCACGGACTCGGTCCTGATGCGCATCGTCGACATCATGCTCGCCTTCCCCGAGGTCGTCATCGCGATCCTCGTCGCGTCCGTCATGGGAACCGGCACGCTCACTGTCGTCGTCTCCCTGGCCCTCGTCTGGTGGCCCGGCATCACGCGTCTGACGCGTTCGTTCGTGCTGGTGATCCGCGAAGAGCTCTACATCGATGCCGCAATCGTGGCCGGCACCTCGACTGCGATGATCTTCTGGCGCCATCTCCTGCCGAACATCGCGGCACCGCTGCTGGTGCGTGCGTCGGTCGGCGTGGGTTTCATCATCATGGCGGAGGCCACGCTCTCTTTCCTCGGCCTCGGCATCCAGGAGCCGCAGGCAAGCTGGGGCGGCATGATCCGCGACGGCCTGCCCGCACTGCGCACCGACCCCTACCTCGCCTTGTTCGGCAGTCTGGCGCTCGGCACGACGATCATCGGGTTCAACCTGCTGGGCGACGGGCTGCGCGACGCGCTCGATCCCAAGCTGCAGGGGCGCTAGGTGTCCGCCCCGCTCCTCGCCATCGACGGGCTGTCGGTCTCGTTCGACACGGAGGCGGGCCGGCGCGAAGTCCTTCGCGACGTGTCGTTCTCGATCGCGCCCGGCGAGGTCGTCGGCGTGGTCGGCGAAAGCGGCTCGGGAAAGTCGGTCACGGCACTGGCCGTCATGGGGCTGCTCGGTCCGCAGGGCAGGATCACGCAAGGTTCCATCGGCTTCGACGGCACCGACCTGGTTCGGCTCGACCGGCGCGCCATCCAGTCGGTGCGCGGCCGGCGCATCGGCATGATCTTCCAGGAGCCGATGACGAGCCTCAATCCGCTCCTGTCAGTCGGTTTCCAGGTTGCCGAGGTGCTCGTCAGGCATCTCGGGATGTCGGCCGGCGAGGCGCGCGCCGAAACCGTGCGCTGGTTCGACCGTGTCGGCATCCCCAATTCGGGCCAGCGCTTCGACGAGTATCCGCACGCGCTCTCCGGCGGCATGCGCCAGCGCGTGATGATCGCGATGGCGATGGCCTGCCGGCCGGCACTTCTGATCGCCGACGAACCGACCACGGCCCTCGACGTGACGATCCAGGCCCAGATCCTGGCGCTGATGAACGAGCTGCGGCGCGAGCACGGCACGGCGATCATGCTGATCACACACGACATGGGCGTCATCGCGCGGATGTCGACGCGCGTCGCGGTCATGTACGCCGGCGAGGTGGTCGAGGTCGGAACCCTTCGCGACGTGCTGGGCACGCCCGAGCATCCCTATACGCGGCTTCTGCTCGCCGCTATGCCGACCGCGCGCCGCCGCATGGAGCGCCTTCCCGTCATCCCCGGCGTCATGCCCACGCCCGGCGCGCTCCCGGCCGGCTGCCGGTTCAATCCGCGCTGCCCGGACGCGATCGCGACGTGTTCAGTCGACGAGCCGCCGCTGGCGCCGAGCCCGACCGGCCGCGCGGTGCGCTGCTGGGTCGCCACGGGCGCATCGGCGCGGCACGAGGCCGTATCGTGAGCGACGTGCTCAAGGTCAGCGGCCTCGGCCGCACGTTCGGCAGCGGCGTGCGGCCGCTTGTTGCCGTCGAGGACGTCAGCTTCACGCTGGCCGAGGGGGAGACACTGGGCGTGGTCGGGGAATCCGGCTGCGGCAAGAGCACGCTTGCCCGCATGATCTTGAAGCTCCTGCCTGCGACCACCGGCCGCATCGAGATCGCGGGGCAGGACGTGACGGACCTCGAGGAATCCCGCATGCGGCCGCTGCGCCGCCAGATCCAGGCCGTCTTCCAGGATCCGGTTTCCTCGCTCAATCCCCGCATGCGCGTGCGCGACATCGTCGCCGAGCCGATGCGTGCCGCCGGCGTCGAAGCCGATGCTCGCGCCGGGCGCGTGGACGAGATGCTGTCGATCGTCGGCATGCCGGCGGATGCGGGCGAGCGCTACCCCCACGCCTTCTCGGGCGGGCAGCGCCAGCGCATCGCGATCGCGCGCGCGCTCGCCTCCAATCCGCGCATCGTCGTCTGCGACGAGGCGACGTCGGCGCTCGACGTGTCGGTCCAGGCCCAGGTGCTCAACCTGCTGCGCGACCTGCGCGCGCGGTTCGGGCTCAGCATGCTGTTCATCTCGCACAATCTTGGCGCCGTCCGGCATGTCGGCGACCGGGTTGCCGTGATGTATCTGGGCCGCATCGTCGAGCTTGGCAGCGAAGCCGACATCTTCGAGCGGCCCGCCCATCCCTATACCCAGGCGCTGATCGCCGCCGTGCCCGAGCCGACAGCGGATTCCGTTGCACCGCCGCCGCTTGCCGGCGAGATTCCGAGCGCGCGGGACCGGCCGACCGGGTGCCACTTCCATCCGCGTTGCCCCAAGGCGCAGGCACGCTGCCGCGTCGAAGACGCCATGCTTGCCGAGCGCCGCGCAAACCACCTCGTCCGCTGCCATTTCCCGAACTGACGGAAACCCGATGCTGATCGAACGCACGCACTACTTCGCCAAACCCGGACGGGCCGAAGCCGTCCTCGCGACACGCCGGCGCGCCTGCGCGGTTCGCTTGTCCATCGGCCTGCGTTCCGGGCGCGTCTTCGTGCGCGCCGAAGGCAGCACCGGCCGCGTGCCGGACGTGACGTGGGAATGCGATTTTCCGGACAAGGCCAGCCATGCCGCCGATCTTGCCGCGCGCGCGGCAAGCCCGGCGTTCGAGGCAGTCCGCAAGGAAATGGGGACGAACATCGACGCGTTCGACCGCGTGGTCGTCGTCGAGGACGACGCGCCGCTTACAAGCGGCATCCGGCCGGTCGAACTGCACGGCCTGCCCATCGTGCCGCGCGAGGTGAAGTTCATGTCCGACGGGCGCGAGCTTGCGGGCTATCTCTATCTTCCGCCCGGCGGCGGCCCGTTCCCCTGCCTGATCCGCAACCATGGCAGCGGCATCCAGCAGGGTACGCTGGACGTGAGCCGGCCCGAAGGTGCGGCCCTGCTGATGTCGTGGGGGATCGCGTCCTTCCTGCCGCACCGGCGCGGCTACGGGAATTCGCCCGGCCCCGGCTGGCGCGAGGAAGCCAGCGCCCCGTTCGGCACGCCCGAGTACGACGAGCAGGTCTCCACCCGGCTCGACCGCGAAAGCTCGGATGTGCTGGCCGCACTCGACTGTGTTGCCGCCATGCCGGAGATCCGTGCCGATCATATCGGCGTGATGGGCTCGTCGTTCGGCGGGACCAACACGCTGCTCGCCGCGTCGAAGACCGACCGTTTCACCTGCGCGATCGACTTCGCCGGTGCGGCGATGAACTGGGACAATACGCCGAAGCTGCGCGAACTGATGCTTGCCGCCGCATCGCGCGTGAAGATGCCGCTCTTCCTGATCCAGGCCGAGAACGACTACAGCATCCGGCCGACCGGGGAACTGGCGGCATCGCTTGCCGGCAACGGGCGCGTCGTGTGGTCGAAGATCTATCCGCCCTACGGCTTCCTGCCCTGGGAAGGCCATCTGTTCGAGAGCACCGCCCAGCATATCTGGGCACCCGACATTCGCCGCTTTCTGGAGCTTTACCTATGACCGTCACGCCCGGCGCCTGGATCGAAGACCTGACATGGCCGGAAGTCGCCGCCCGGATCGAGCACGCGACCGTCCTGATCCCCATTGGTGCGCGCGCGAAGGAGCACGGACCGCATCTGCCCATGCAGACCGACTATCTCGTCGCCCGGGCGCTGTGCGATGGCGTTGCGAAGGAGCTTCCCGTTCTGGTCGCGCCCGTCGTCGATTTCGGCTACTACCCCGCCTTCGTCGGCTATCCCGGCAGCCAGCATCTGCGACCGGAAACCTTCGCCGCCGTCCTGCACGACATTATCGACGGGCTGATCCGGCACAAGGCGCGACGCATTGCCATCGTGAACACCGGCGTGTCGACCGAGGGGCCGGTCACCGTCGTCGTGCGCGAAACACTCGAGAAAAAGGGCGTGCGCATCCCCGTCGCCAATATCCGTGTGCTGGGAAGCGCCAGTCGCGGCCTGATGCGCCAGAAGCTGGGCGGGCATGCCGACGAGATGGAAACGTCGGTGGTCATGGCGATCGCACCCGAGCGCGTGCATCTCGACCGGGCGGTCGAGGATTACGGCAACATGCTGAACGAGCCCAATACGGTCTTCTACGTCCCGGCGATCTTCCGCGACAATCCTGCCGCCGGTCCCGACCACAGCGTTTCGGGCGTACGCGGCGATCCGCGCGCGGCGACCGCCGAAAAGGGCCGGTCGGTGCTGGCGACGATGGTCGGCGAGCTGGTCGCGGGCCTGCGAGCGCTCGGCACTTGACCCAGTACGACGTCATCGTCGTGGGCTACGGCTTTGCCGGCGGCGTGGCGGCGATTGCCGCCCACGATGCCGGCGCACGCGTGCTGATCGTCGAGAAGGGCAAGGTTCCTGGCGGCATCTCGGTCTGCTCGGCCGGCGGCCTGCGCATTGCTGCAGACGCGGACGAGGCGTTGGCTTATCTCATCGCCACCAACGCTGGGACCACGCCGGAGCCCGTTCTCGCCGAGCTTGCGAAGGGTATGGCCTGGCTTGCCGAGTTCGCGCGCACCCTGTGTGAACCAGTCGGTGCGAAGCTCGACGTGCGCCCCTCGCCGGCGAATTACCCGTTGCCCGGCTACCGGACATTCGGATTTGCCTATGTCGAGGATTTCCCCGGCTTCGATCCCGCCCGGAGCTACCCGGACGTCCGCGGGTCACCGGCCGGCGCGCGCATTTTCGAAGTCGTACGCCGCAACGTCGAACGCCGCGGCATCGAGGTGCGGCTCGGCACGCCCGCCGAGCGACTCGTTCTTGCCGATGGTGCTGCCGCCGGCATCGTCGCCGGCGGAATGCCGATCCCAGCACGCCGCGTGATTCTCGCGTGCGGCGGTTTCGAAGCCGATCCGGCCCTACAGCTCCAGCACTGGGTGCTGAAGCCCGTCCTGTCGGCCGCCGTCGCGTTCAACACCGGCGACGGCATCCGCATGGGGCAGGCCGCCGGCGCGAAACTCTGGCACATGTGGCACTTCCACGGGTCTTACGGCTTCCGGCATCCTGATCCGGCCTATCCGTTCGGCGTGCGCGTCAAGCGGTTGCCCGACTGGAACCCGGCCGACGGCCTGCGCGAGGACATCGCGATGACGTGGATCCTTGTCGACCGCGATGGGCGGCGCTTCATGAACGAGTACGATCCCTACATGCAAGATACCGGGCATCGCGCGCTCGAGCATTTCGACCCGATCCGCCAGTGTTTCCCGCGCGTCCCCTCCCTGATGCTGGTCGATGCCAAGGGCCGCGAGCGCTATCCGCTGAGCGCGCCGACCTGGAACGACGCCGGCGTAGCCGCGACATATCGCGACAGCACGCCGCGCGAATTTGATGCCCGCATCCTGACGCAAGCCGACACGCTCCCGGAAGTCGCCGCGAAGTTCGACATCGATCCGGCCGCACTCGAACGGACGGTCGCCGCATGGAACGAGGCATGTGCCGCCGGCCGGGACGACGCCTTTGGCCGGCCGCCCGGCAGCATGGTGCCGATCACCACGCCGCCATTCTCGGCAGCCGCTGTCTGGCCGATCGTCTCGAACACGCAGGGCGGACTTGCGCACGATCCACAACAGCGTGTCCTCGACGCGTTTGGCAGTCCGGTCCCGAATCTCTATGTCGCAGGCGAGCTGGGCAGCGTGTTCGGACATCTCTACATGTCGGGCGGCAATATCGCCGAAAGTTTTGTCGGCGGGCGGATAGCCGGGCGCATGGCCGCCGGCGCATAACGGAGAACACGATGCCCATACCATCCCGCAATCTCGGCCGCTGCTTCGACGCTTCGGTCTCGCCCGATAAGACGGCGCTGATCGATCTTTCCGACTGGAACGCGCCGCGCGAGGCAACCTATGCCGCGCTCGATCGAGAGTGCGATGCCGTGGCGCGCGGGCTCGTGGCACAGGGTTTCGCGCGCGGCGATGCCATCGGGATCATGTCGCTGAACCGGCTCGAGCTGCTCTACGCCTATTTCGGCATCATGCGGGCGGGCATGGTCGCCGTTCCGATCTCGTTCAAGCTCGCACGCGAGACGGTCGACCACATCGTTTCCGATTCCGGCCTGCGTGCGGTCTTCTACGACCGAGAGCGCGCCGCGCTGCGGCCGGCCGGCCTGCCCGGCTTCGGCTTCGATGACGGGAGCTATGCCGCACTTCGGAATCCCGGTCCTTTCGACACGGTCGAGCCCGGTCCGCGCGAACTTGCGATGATCCTCTACACGTCGGGATCGACAGGAATGCCCAAGGGCGTGCTGCTGTCGCACGATTCGCAGCGCTGGTCGCTGGAGACCTCGGCCAAGCTTTATGGCGACCGTTCGCACCACCGCTATGTCGTGGGTGCGCCGATGTTCCACATGAACGCGACAATCAGTATCAAGGGTGCCCTTGCTGCTGGCTCGAGCATCGTCCTGTTGCCGGCATTCGATGCCAAGCTCTATGCCCGGGCGATCGAACGGTTCGCGGTTACTTGGCTGACCTCGGTGCCGACGATGCTGGCGCTCGTCGCGCGCGAGCGCGACCTGATCGGCGGTCTGGATTTCTCTTCGGTGACCAACGTCACGATGGGCTCGGCGCCGCTCACACAGGCGCTGATTGACAAGGTCCAGTCGATTTTCACCACGGCGCTGATCAACAACAGCTACGGCACGACCGAAGCGGGGCCGGCACCGTTCGGCATCCATCCCGCAGGCATCCCGCGCCCGCCTTTGGCTTGCGGCTATCCGGTCCCGGGCAGCGAGGTCGAACTGCGCGAGGGCCCCGGACCCGACGAGGGCGTCCTTTACATGCGCAACCCGATGATGATGGAGGGCTACAAGAACCTGCCCGCGAAGACCGCCGAGGTCCTGCGCGACGGCTGGTACCGGTCGGGCGACATCTTCCGGCGGGACGCGAACGGCTTTTTCTATTTCGTCGGGCGCGCGGACGACATGTTCGTCGTCGGCGGGGAGAATGTCTGGCCGGGCGAGGTCGAGCGGTTGCTGGAACGGATGCCCGGAGTCCACCAGGCCTGCGTGGTGCCGGTACCCGACGACATAAAGGGAACCCTCCCCTTCGCCTTTCTGGTCCGCACGCCCGGCACGGCCACAACCGAGGCCGATGTGAAAGCTTTCGCGCTGGCGAACGGGCCGGCCTTCGCCCATCCCCGCTTTGTCTCGTTCAGGGACGAGATTCCGCTGGCGGCAACCAACAAGCCAGATCGCAAGCGCCTTGCGGCGGAAGCCGTGGCGCTGTCTGCAGGAAAGCGGCCGGGCCTCTGAGGGAGCAGCGAATGGCAATCCATCTGGAAGTCGACGGCGCATACGCCGACATGAGCTTCGCACCGCGCCTGTCAGCGGCCCTCGACCGCGTCGCGGCACCCGACAGCTACGGCGAAGGGCCGCTCATCCGCGAATGCGAAGCCGCACTTGCGAAGCTACTCGGCAAGGAACGGGCCGTTCTCTTTCCGACCGGGACGCTCGCGAACATGATCGGACTCGACCGCCTCTGCGGCGCCCGCGCGCGCCGTGTGCTCATGCATCCCGACAGTCACGTGATGAACGATACAGGCGATTCGCTCGCCTCCGTCATGGGCCTGACCGCCATTGCCTCCAAATCCCAAGGATCCGGCTTTTCGGGTGACGCGGTACGCGCCGCCGCAGCAAGCGCCAAGACCGGCAAAGTCGCCCAGTCGCTCGGTGCGATCTGCATTGAAACACCGGTGCGCCGCCGGCGGAACGAAGCTTTTCCGGCCGATCTGCTTGCCGACACGATCGCGACCGCCCGCCAGCTCAAGATCGGCCTTCATCTGGACGGCGCACGGCTGCCCATCGCTGCGGCCGTTGCCGGCAAGACGATGGCGGAGTTCTCCGCTGACTACGACACGGTCTACATGTCTCTCTGGAAGATGTTCGGCCTGCCCTTCGGCGCCGTCCTTGCAGGACCGGTCGGCCTGCTCGACGGCATCGAGCACGATCGCCGCCGCCTTGGCGGCGCATTGCCCCAGCTCTGGCCGATCGCCGCAGTCGTACTGGCGGAAATCGGACGGCTCGAACCGGACTGGCGTCGCAGTCTCGAATGGCGCGATTTGTTCATGCGTGGGATCTCTTCCGCCGACGGACCTGAGGCCATACCCGCCGGAGATTTTCCAACAAACTGCATCTGGCTGCAGCCGAAGTCGGACGTCACGACATTCAAGGCCAGATGCCAAGAGGCTGGCCTGATTCTCGGCGACATCAATGGAGAGCGCGTTCTCATCCGTGCCAACCCAACACTGCTTGGCACACTTCCAGAGGAAGTCGCGCGCAGGTTTGTTGAATTGGACTCGAGCCGGATGCTGTAACCGCCACGGCCAATCGGCGTTATTCCGATGAGAGTATGGACTGAGAGAATGGGGCCGATTTTCAGAACATTAGCACCAAGTCATGTCCGGGAATTTCTGAAACAAGCCGTCTGAGAAACCGCCCCTCGACGAAAGTCAGAAGAACTCCTTAGTCACAAATGTGACCAGACTATCAATAGTCCTCCGGCCCCAGCGCCAAGCCTGGTCGCTCCAATAGAGCCGGTCGAATTTGAACCTAAGACCCCCAGTCCACTTGCCGTACGTGGTTTCCCAGAGAAAGGCCCCGGCGATCACTCGCCAGGGCCTTGTTTTATTTAGTCGATTTGGTCGGAGCGACAGGATTCGAACCTGCGACCCCCAGTCCCCCAGACT
>JAEUKY010000364.1 GCA_016794005.1 Rhodospirillales bacterium | reverse complement strand
GTGCCGCGGCGAACGCGGGCATCTGTTCGGCGGTCCTGCCGCTCGACAAGCTTCCGGCCGAGATCGCCAAGCTCGCAGGGGGCCGCCCGTGAAGCCCGACGATTTCGCCTACTTCACGAAGTACATCTACGACCAGACCGGTCTCGTGCTCGGTCCGGACAAGATGTACCTGATCGAAAGCCGGCTCGCACCGCTCGCACGCAAGTACAACGTGGCCAGCATCGACCTGCTCGTCGGGCAGCTCAGGATCAGCAAGGCGGCCGACCTGCAGCGCGACATCGTCGACGCGATGATGACGAACGAGTCGTTCTTCTTTCGCGACGGCAAGCCGTTCGACCAGTTCCGCCAGCTCGTGCTGCCGGGGCTGCTCCAGTCGCGTGCGGCGAAGAAGAGCTTCCGAATCTGGTGTGCCGCCGCGTCGACGGGGCAGGAACCCTATACGCTCGCCATGATCCTCAAGGAAGAGGCGGCGAAGCTCGCCGGCTGGCGTGTGGACATCGTCGGCACCGACATCAGCCACGAAGCCCTGGAGCGCGCGAAGTCCGGTCTCTATACGCAGTTCGAGGTGCAGCGCGGCCTGCCGATCCAGCTGCTGGTGAAGTATTTCAAGCAGCAGGGCGACAAGTGGCAGATCGCGCCCGAGATCCGCTCGGCCGTGCAGTATCGCAGCTTCAACCTGCTGGGCGATTTCGCCTCGCTGGGTGCGTTCGACGTGATTTTCTGCCGCAACGTGCTGATCTATTTCGACCAGAAGACCAAGGGCGCGATCCTCGATCGCATGGCCAAGCTGCTGCCGGCGGACGGGCTGCTCTATCTGGGCGGCGCTGAAACCGTGCTCGGCGTGACCGAACGCTTCCAGCCCATGCAGGGCCAGCGCGGCATCTATCAGGTCGTGGCGCCGGGCGGGGCCGCGAAGTTCGGCTAGGCCGCCTTGCCCTTGGCCGGCGGATCGCGCAGCACGTAGCCGCGCCCCCAGACCGTCTCGATATAGTTCTCGCCGTCGCAGGCGGTCGACAGCTTCTTGCGAAGCTTGCAGACGAACACGTCGATGATCTTCAGCTCCGGCTCGTCGATGCCGCCGTAGAGATGGTTGAGGAACATCTCCTTGGTCAGCGTCGTGCCCTTGCGCAGGCTCAGGAGTTCGAGAATCGCATACTCCTTGCCCGTCAGATGCAGCGGCCGGGCGCCGGCTTCCACCGTGCGCGCCTCCAGATTGACGACGAGCTTGCCGGTCTTGATGACCGACTGCGAATGGCCCTTGGCGCGCCGGACGATTGCGTGGATGCGGGCGACCAGCTCGCGCTTGTCGAAGGGCTTGGTGAGGTAGTCGTCGGCCCCGAATCCGAGCCCCTTGATCTTCGCGTCGAGCTCGGTGAGCCCGGAAAGAATCAGGATCGGCGTCTTGATGCGGCCGGCCCGGAAGCGGCGCAGGACCTCGTAGCCGTCCATGTCGGGCAGCATCAGGTCGAGGATGATGATGTCGTAGTCGTAGAGCTTGCCGATCTCGAGACCGTCTTCGCCCATATCGGTCGTGTCGCAGACGAAACCTTCCTGCTTGAGCATCAGCTCGATCGAGCGGGAAGTGGCCTGATCGTCCTCAACCAACAAAACGCGCATCGGCACCTCCGGGGTAGCGTTAATAAGTTAACACGCGGCGCCGTGCCGAAACAGATGGAATTAACGAATTCATGGACACAGAACTACACCCGGAAATAGTGCGGCCATAAACCGATTAATTATCTTATATCAATGATGTATCGTAAAATTTACAGATCATTAATCAACACGGAGTACAGTCGTTTTCGACTCGAATTTGACTCGAATTCTTCCTATTTCGGAGCTGGCCGCCGAATGTCCGCGCACGAGCTGATCGCTTCGGTCGACCGCATTCCGAACTACCGGTATTTCGGCCGCGTTTCGGCCATCCAGGGCATGCTGGTCGAGATCGGCGGCGTCGAGGACATGCTGGCCGTCGGCTCGCGCTGCTTCGTTGCGACCCGGGACCGCCGCCGTGTCCCGTGCGAAGTCGTCGGATTCCGCCAGGGACGGGCACTGTTGATGGCCTTCGGCACGGTCGACGGCATCGGCGTGGGCAGCCGGGCCGAGATCGCCGATTCCGATCCCGTCGTCTATCCGCATCGCGGCTGGCTGGGGCGCGTCGTCAACGCGCTGGGCGAGCCCGTCGACGGCAAGGGGCCGCTCGCGATGGGGCCGGCCCCCTACACGATCAAGGCCTCGCCGCCGTCGGCGCACAAGCGCCAGCGCGTGCGCGGCAAGATCGATCTCGGCATCCGCGCCATCAACACGTTCCTGACCTGCTGCCGCGGCCAGCGCATGGGCATCTTCGCGGGGTCGGGCGTTGGCAAATCGTCGGTTATGTCGATGATGACGCGCTTCACGGCCGCCGACATCGTCGTGATCGGGCTGATCGGCGAGCGCGGCCGCGAGGTGCAGGAGTTCATCCAGGACGATCTCGGGCCGGAAGGTCTCGCGCGTTCGGTCGTCGTCGTCGCGACGGGCGACGAAAGCCCGCTGATGCGCCGGCAGGCCGCGTACCTCACGCTGGCGGTCGCCGAGTATTTCCGCGACCAGGACCGCGACGTGCTGTGCCTGATGGATTCGGTCACGCGCTTCGCGATGGCCCAGCGCGAGATCGGCCTGTCGGCGGGCGAGCCGCCGGCGTCCAAGGGCTATACGCCGTCGGTCTTCGCCGAACTGCCGCGCCTGCTGGAACGGGCCGGTCCGGGCATCGGGCAGGGCAGCATCACCGGCCTGTTCACCGTGCTGGTCGAGGGCGACGACACGAACGAACCGATTTCCGACGCGGTGCGCGGCATCGTCGACGGGCACATCGTGCTCGAACGCGCGATCGGCGAGCGCGGCCGCTATCCGGCCATCAACGTGCTGCGCTCGGTTTCGCGAACCATGCCGGGCTGCAACACGCCCAGCGAGAACGCGGTCGTCGCGCGCGCGCGCCAGCTGATGTCGCAATACGACGACATGGCCGAGATGATCCGGCTGGGCGCCTATCGCCGCGGCTCCGATCCGCTTGTCGACGAAGCGATCCATTACAATCCCGAGATCGAGGCATTCCTCAAGCAGGGCAAGCGCGACCGCGCCTTGCTCGCCGACGGCTACAGGCTGCTGTCGGAAATCCTCGGCATGCCCGATCCGACGGCGGCGGGCGAAGCGCCCGAAGAAGCCGCGCACGCGGTCTGATTCCTAGATGGCCGCCAAGAACAAGGGCCTGACATCGCTGATCCGGCTCGCCGACGCGAACCTGAACGAGAAGCGTCGCGAACTGAACGAACTGGAGCGCCAGGAAGACGAGCTGCGCCGGCGGCTCGAAGCACTGGAGGCCGAAAAGCTGAAGGAACAGCAGCTCGCGCGCTCGGTCGAGTTCGGCGCTTTCGCCTATTCCGGCTACGCACGCGGCGTCATCGAACGGCGCGAACGCATCGAGGCGCAGATCGCCGGCATGCAGCCGATCCTCGAGGAGGCGCGCCAGGCCGTCTCGGAGGCGTTCCAGGACCTCAAGCGCTACGAGATCGCGCTCGACATGCGCGTCAAGTCGGCGAAGGCCGAGTTCGAGCGCAAGGACACGATCGCGATGGACGAGATGAGCCTCAACATGCACCGGCGCAAGCAGGCCGCTTCCGCTCTATGACCGGCGCGATCCTGCGAACCGAGCGGCTGATCCTGCGGCCGTGGCGCGATACCGACCGCGAACCGTTCGCCGCACTCAACGCCGATCCCGAAGTCCGTCGCTATTTCCCGACGGTGCAGACGCGTGCCGAAAGCGACGCGAGCGCGGATTTCCTTTCCGGCCAGTTTGCGATTTCCGAGTATGGACCGTGGGCCGTCGAAGTCCCGGGCCAAATCCCGTTCGCAGGCTTCGTCGGCATCTGGCGCGTCGCTTTCGACGAACCGGCAAGCGCCCGCGTCGAGATCGGCTGGCGGCTCGGACGCGCCTGCTGGGGCAGGGGATACGCGACCGAAGCGGCACGCGCCGCGCTTGCCTTCGGCTTCGGGCCCGGCGGTCTCGACGAGATCGTCGCCTTTGTCGTTCCGGCCAACCGTGCGTCGCGCGCGGTGATGGATCGCATCGGCCTGCGCCAGGATCCCGACGGTGATTTCGATCATCCCCGCGTCACCGAGGGGCATCCTTTGCGCCGCCATCACCTCTACCGGTTGCGGCGCGCCGAATGGACGCCGCCGGCCAAAAGCCCCTACACGCGCCAAGGCTGAACGGGGTACGCCGCACCCTTCGGGGCCGCATGGCTGCTCTGCCGGCGGCGACGCGTAAGGCGACAATGTTCGCCTTGCGGGGCCGCGCGCATCCGCGAGACAATCGACGCCTTGCCGAAAGGGATCGCCCGATGGAAGTGCGCAAGAGCAGCTACCTCACCGTCCTGATCTGCGGATCGCTGGTGCTGACCGTCATGATGGGCCTGCGCAACACGCTCGGCCTGTTCATGAAGCCGATGACGATCGAGCTCGGCGCCGGCCGCGAGGTCCTCGCGTTCGGTCTTGCCGTGTCGAACCTCCTCTGGGGGGCGGCCGGCCCGTTCGCGGGCGCC
>JAEUKY010000343.1 GCA_016794005.1 Rhodospirillales bacterium | reverse complement strand
CACGTGATCTGCACGCTCGACGACGGCGCCAAGCTCGTCATGGAAATGACGGTCGAGACGGGCAAGGGTTACGTCCCGGGCGCCACGTCGCGTCCGGCCGACGCGCCGATCGGCATCATCCCGGTCGACGCCCTGTTCAGCCCGGTGCGCAAGGTCTCGTACAAGATCGAGAACACCCGCGTCGGCCAGGTCACGGACTACGACAAGCTCTCGATGAAGATCGAGACGAACGGCGCGGTCACGCCGGAAGACGCCGTGGCCCTCGCCGCGCGCATCCTGCAGGACCAGCTCCAGCTCTTCATCAACTTCGAGGAGCCGAGCGTCGAGCGGGTCGAGGAGAAGGTCGGCGACCTGCCGTTCAACAAGAACCTGCTGCTGAAGGTCGACGAGCTCGAGCTGTCGGTCCGTTCGGCCAACTGCCTCAAGAACGACAACATCATCTACATCGGCGACCTCGTGCAGAAGACGGAAGCGGAGATGCTCCGCACGCCGAACTTCGGCCGCAAGTCGCTCAACGAGATCAAGGAAGTCCTGTCGCAGATGGGCCTCCATCTCGGCATGCAGATCCCCGGCTGGCCGCCCGAGAACATCGAGGAGCTGGCGAAGAAACTCGAGGAGCCGTACTGAACGGCGTTCTCGCTTAAGGAGTAGAAGTCATGCGTCACGGAATGGCCGGCCGGAAGATGGGCCGCACGTCCCCCCACCGTCAGGCGACCCTCGCCAACATGGCGGTGTCGCTGATCGTGCACGAGCAGATCAAGACGACGGTATCGAAGGCGAAGGAACTGCGCCCCTATGTCGAGCAGCTGATCACGCTCGGCAAGAAGGGCGGTCTCGCCAATCGTCGCCGCGCGCTGTCGATGCTGCAGGACACGACCGTCGCCCAGAAGCTGTTCGGCCCGATCGCCGAGCGCTACAAGGCGCGCAACGGCGGCTACACGCGCGTTCTGCGCGCGGGCATGCGCCACGGCGACGCGGCCTCGCTCGCGGTCATCGAACTCGTCGACCGCGACCCGGCCGCCAAGGGCAAGGCCGACAAGGCGCGCGTCGCGGCCGAACGCGAAGCCGCCGAGAAGCTCGAAAAGGAAGGCGCAGCGGCCTGATCCGGCCCCGCTTTCCGATTGGAACTGCCAGAGCGGCGCCGGTCATTCCGGCGCCGCTTCTGATTCCGGGGGACGGAGGGTAAAATCCCGCCATGCGCCGCCTCGCCGCGATCCTGCTGATTCTCGCCGCCGCCCTGCCGGCGTCGGCCCAGCCGCGCGCCGTACCGGAAAGCCGCGAACAGGTGCTGCTGTCCTTCGCGCCCGTCGTCAAGCGCGCGGCCCCCGCGGTCGTCAACGTGACGACGCGGCGCGTGCAGCGCGCCGTCGCCTCGCCCTTCGCCAACGATCCGGTGTTCCGCCGCTTCTTCGGCGACCAGATCCCCGGCATGGGCGAGAAGGTGCAGAACTCGCTGGGTTCGGGCGTCATCGTCGACGCCGGCGGGCTGATCGTGACGAACTTCCACGTCATCCGCGGCGCGGAAGAGATCGTCGTCTCGCTCGCCGACCGGCGCGAGTTCGAGGCGAGCGTGCTGCGCGCCGACGAGCGCACGGATCTTGCCGTGCTGCGCATCGACGCGGGCGGCGAACGCCTGCCGTTCCTCGACATGAAGGATTCCGACGACGTCGAGGTCGGCGACATCGTTCTCGCCATCGGCAACCCGTTCGGCGTCGGCCAGACGGTGACGCAGGGAATCGTCTCGGCCGTCGCGCGCACGATGGTCGGAATTTCCGATTTCCGCTTCTTCATCCAGACCGACGCCGCGATCAACCCGGGCAACTCGGGCGGGGCGCTCGTCACGCTCGACGGGCGGCTCGTGGGCATCAACACGGCGATCTTCTCGCGCGACGGCGGATCGAACGGCATCGGCTTCGCGGTGCCGGCCAACATGGTGCAGACGGTCGTGGCCGGCGTGGGCTCCGGCGGGCGGCTCGTGCGCGCCTGGATGGGCGCTTCGGGTCAGACCGTGACGAGCGAACTTGCACCCACCCTCGGCCTGTCGCGCCCGGTCGGCGTGGCGGTGACCGACGTGTTCCCCGGCGGGCCGGCCGACAAGGCGGGCCTGAAGCGCGGCGACGTGGTGCTGCAGATCGAGGGGCGCGAGGTCACCGACAACGAAGCGCTGCGCTTCCGCGTGGCGACCCAGCCCGTCGGCCAGACCGTGCGGCTCACCGTCTGGCGCGGGGGGCGCGAGGTGGCGGTTCCCGTCACGCTGACCGGCCCCATCGAGAACCCGCCGCGCGACGTGACCCCCCTGCGCGGCCAGCATCCGCTGTCGGGCGCCACGCTCGCCAACCTGTCGCCGGCCTTCGTCGAGGAACTCGGCCTCGACCTGCCGCCGCGCGGCGTCATCGTCACCGAGATCCGCCGCGGCAGCCCGGCAGCCCAGCTGCGCCTGCAGCCGGGCGATCTCGTCCAGCGCGTCAACGACCGGCCGATCGCGACGGTGGAAGACGCGCGCAAGGTCGTGCAGACGCCGCTGCCCTGGCGCCTGCAGATCCGCCGCGGCGAGCGCACGCTGACGACAACGGTCGGCGGATGAAGGCGTCCCGTCCCGGAACCGCGCCCGGCCTGTTCGCGGCCCCGGCGGCGGCACGCCCGCTCGCCGAACGCCTGCGCCCTGCCGCACTGGATGAGGTCGCGGGCCAGGACCATCTGCTGAAAGGCGATGGGCCGCTCGCGCGCATGCTCGCCAACCGCAAGCTCGCCTCGATCGTGCTGTGGGGGCCGCCGGGCTGCGGCAAGACGACGATCGCGCGCCTTCTCGCCGACGCGGTCGGGCTCGAGTTCGTGCCGCTTTCGGCGGTGTTCTCGGGCGTTGCCGACTTGCGCAAGGCTTTCGCCGAGGCCGCGGAACGCCGCGCGATGGGCAAGGGCACGCTGCTGTTCGTCGACGAGATCCACCGCTTCAATCGCGGCCAGCAGGACGGGTTCCTGCCCTTCGTCGAGGAAGGCACCGTGACGCTGGTCGGCGCCACGACCGAAAACCCGTCCTTCGAGATCAACGCCGCGCTGCTGTCGCGCTGCCAGGTGCTGGTGCTGAAGCGCCTCGACGAGCCCACGTTGCTGGCCCTGCTGGCCAAGGCCGAGGAAGCCGAGGGCCGCAGGCTGCCGCTGACCGACGATGCGCGCGGCGCCTTGATCGCGATGGCCGACGGCGACGGGCGCTATCTCTACAACCTCGCCGAACAGGTCTTCCAGCACCGGGGCGATCCGCTCGATACCGAGGGGCTGGCGCGTGCCGTGCAGCGCCGCGCCCCGCTCTACGACAAGGCGCAGGAGGGGCATTACAACCTCATCTCCGCCCTCCACAAGTCGATGCGCGGATCGGACGTGGACGCGGCCCTCTACTGGCTCGCCCGCATGCTGGCGGGCGGGGAAGAGCCGCTCTACGTCGTGCGGCGGCTCGTGCGTTTCGCGGTCGAGGATATCGGCATGGCCGATCCCGAAGCGCTCCACCAGGCGCTGGGCGCCAAGGACGCGTACGATTTCCTCGGTTCGCCCGAAGGCGAGCTTGCGATCGCGCAGGCGGTCGTCTATCTGGCGACGGCACCCAAGTCGAACGCGGCCTATTCGGCTTTCGGGGCGGCACAGCGCTCGGCCAAGGCGACGGGCTCGCTGATGCCGCCCGCTCACATCCTCAACGCGCCGACGAAGCTGATGAAGGATCTGGGCTACGGCAAGGGCTACGCCTACGACCACGACGCGCCGGACGGATTTTCCGGCCAGAACTATTTTCCCGACGGCTTGCGGCGCGAAACCTTCTACGATCCTGCCGAACGCGGGTTCGAGCGCGAGATCCGCAAGCGTCTCGACTACTGGGCCAAGCTGCGCGAGCGGCGGATGAGGGAAGAATGACCGGCGTCGTGACCATCCTCGTCAAGATCGACGATGCCGACCAGCGGCTTGACCGCTGGCTGAAGCGCAAGTACCCGGCGCTCGGGCAGGGGCGCATCGAGAAGCTGCTGCGCACCGGCCAGATCCGCGTCGACGGCAAGCGCGCGAAATCCAGCCAGCGGCTCGAGCCCGAGCAGGCGATCCGCCTGCCGCCGAACATCGACATGCCGCCGCCCGACGAACTGTCGGCACCCGGCGTGGTGCGCGAACGGCCGAAGGTCTCGAAGGCCGACGCCGAGATGATCCAGGGCTGCGTCATCTACAAGGACGACGACGTCATCGTGCTCAACAAGCCGCCGGGCCTCGCGGTGCAGGGCGGGACGGGTACCGAGCGGCATATCGACGGCATGCTCGACGCGCTCCAGTTCGACGTCGAAGGCCGCCCGAAGCTGGTCCACCGGCTCGACCGCGACACGTCGGGCGTGCTGGTTCTCGCACGCGGAGCGAAGAACGCGCAGCGGCTGGGGGATTCCTTCCGCCATCGCAACGCGCGCAAGCTCTACTGGGCGCTGGTCGCCGGCGTGCCGAAGCCTGCACAGGGCAAGATCGACATGGCGCTCGCCAAGGAAGCGGGCGCTTCGGGCCACGAGCACATGGCCGCCAACGAAGAGGACGGCAAGCGGGCCCTCACGCTCTATTCGACGGTCGACATCGCCGGCGACCGCGCCGCGTGGCTGGTGATGTGGCCGCGCACGGGGCGCACGCACCAGCTTCGCGTCCACTGCGCCGACGCGCTCGACACGCCGATCGTCGGCGACGGCAAGTACGGGGCGGCCAAGGCGCGGCTCGTCGGCGACGGGCTGTCGGCCAAGCTGCACCTGCACGCGCGCTCGATCGAACTGCCGCACCCGTCGGGCGACGGCATGCTCAAGGTCCGCGCACCCTTGCCCTTCCATATGCGCAAGACGTGGGACTTCTTCGGGTTCGATCCCGAAGCGCGCGTCGATCCGTTCCCGCGCGACTGATGGCGAACGGCACGCCGCGTCTGGCGATCTTCGATTTCGACGGCACGCTGGTCGACAGCCAGCACGCGATCCAGGCCTGCATGGAAAGCGCGTTTTCGGCGCTCGGCCTGCCGGCACCGGCGCTTTCGCAGACGCATCGCGTGATCGGGCTGCCGCTGGAAAAGTGCATGATGCTGCTCGCGCCCGACCAATCGCCCGACGTCCACGCGCGCCTCGTCGAAGGCTACAAGAGCGCGTTCTTCGCGCTGCGCACCGACGGCGGCATGGTCGAGCCGCTGTTCCCGGGCGCGCTCGAAGCGCTCGACGCGCTGCAGGCGGCGGGCTGGCAGCTCGGCATCGCCACCGGAAAGGCGCGGCGGGGCCTTGACGCCGTTCTCGGGAGCCACAATCTCCATCGTCGTTTCGTCACGCTGCAGACGGCCGATCGCGCGCCCGGCAAGCCGGACCCGACGATGCTGCACTGGGCGATGGACGAGGTCGGCGCGCGGCCCGTGGATACCGTCATGATCGGCGACACGAGCTTCGACATGGCGATGGCCAAGGCCGCCAAGGTTGGGGCACTCGGCGTCGTTTGGGGCTATCATTCGCCCGACGATCTTCGCGCGGCCGGCGCCGACCGGCTGGCGGAGGGATATGCGGAACTGCCCGGTCTCGTCCGGGAACTGTGGGAGAAGCAGACATGCGCATCGTGAAATGGCTCGCCATCGGGCTCGTCGGCCTGATCGTCGTCGCGGTCGGGGCCGTCTTCGTCATCGCGTCGTCGATCGATCCCAACCAGTACAAGCCGCAGATCGTCGAGGCGGCGAAGGGTGCCACCGGACGCGATCTCGTCCTCAAGGGCGACATCAAGCTGTCGCTCGGCCTGTCGCCGAGCTTCGGCATTTCCGATGTCGCGTTCGGCAACGCCGCGTGGGGCTCGCGTCCCGAAATGGTCAAGGTCGGCCGCTTCGAGGTGCAGGTGGCCCTGCTGCCGCTGCTGTCCAAGCAGGTCGAGGTGAAGCGCCTCGTCCTGCTCGACACCGACATCCTTCTGGAGACCGACCGCACGGGCAAGGGCAACTGGGAATTCGAGACGGCTGCCGCACCCGCGCGCCCGCAGCAGGGCCAGCCGGCCCCGCAGGCGCAGGCCTCGGGCGGCGATGCGCCGCTGCCGGTCGTGCGCGAGGTCGAACTGCGCAACGCGCGCTTCGACTTGCGCGACGGCGTCACGCGCGAGACCAAGGAAGTGAAGCTCGAGCGCGTCCTGCTCAACGCCGACTCCGCGTCCTCGCCGCTGCGCCTCGACGTCGCCGGTTCGGCCAACGTGCCGGAGCTTTCGGGCGAGCTCAAATTCGCGCTCAAGGGGCAGGTCGGCTCGGTCGAGCGGCTGATGCGCACGAGCGGATCGCCGTGGCCGGTCGACGTGACGCTGACGCTGGGCGACAACGCGCTTTCCGCGCGCGTTTCGGGCGGCATTGTGGCGCCCACGCAGGGCAAGGGCTACGCCATCGACCTCGCGGCCGACGTGCCCGAGGTGCAGAAGCTCGCCGCACTGGCCAAGGTGGATATCCCGGCACTCGGGCCGCTGAAGCTTTCGGTCAAGGCGGCCGACAGCGGCCCGCAGGGCCGCCCGACGCTGCCCGACATCAAGGTCGATTTCGGCAAGGCCGACACGATCCGCCTCGAAGTCGCCGGCGCGTTCCAGGACCCCGTGCAGCAGCGCGGCATGAAGCTCGCGGTCAAGGCGACGTCGCAGGACCTGTCGGCACCCTTCCGTGCGGCGAAGATGGACCCGCCGGTCGCCGGCCCGCTCGACCTGCAGATGCAGGTCAGCGACGTCGCGGCCGCGCGCTACCAGATCGCGGGTCTCAGCCTGAAAGTCGGCCCGTCGAACGCGGTCGATCTTTCGGGCGAGGCGACGATCGCCGTGCCGCCCGGCGCCAAGCCGTCGGTGCAGGCGAGCCTGCGTTCGCAGACCGTCGATCTGGTCAAGCTGCTCCCGGCGAAGCCTGCGCAAGCGGCCGCACCCGCGCGCCCGGCCGCGGGCGGGGCGGCGGCACCGTCCGACGGCCGCGTGATCCCGAACGAGAAGGTGCCGTTCGAACTGCTCAATTCGGCCAACGCCGATCTCAAATACGCGGCCGGGACCATCGTCGCGGACGGGGCGACGCTCAAGAACCTCAATCTCCAGCTCGTCGTCGCCAACGGCGCACTCACGCTGCGTCCGCTGACCTTCGAGGTCGACGGCGGGCGCTTCTCGGTCGACGCGACCGCGAACGCGGCGCAGAAGAACTTCACGCACAAGATCGAGATGCGCCAGCTCGAAGTCGGCCGCGTGCTGACCGAGCGCAAGCTCAACGACTGGTTCAAGGGCGGGGCGACCACGCTGGACGTCAACCTGCGCGGATCGGGCGACACGGCGCGGGCACTCGCCGGCTCGCTCGCCGGCGACGTCTATCTCAACATGGGGCCGGGCGAACTGGGCCAGGCGGCGACGAAGGTGATCGGCGAATGGCTCGGCACGGTCTTCCCGCCGCTGGCCCGCGTGACGATCGGCACGTCGGTGCGCTGCGCCATCCACAAGATCGATTTCAGCAACGGGATCGGCGTCTACAAGGCGGGGCTGATCGACACGGGCGTCATGTCGGCGCGCACGACCGGCACGATCAACCTCGCGACGGAGCAGCTTGCGCTCAACCAGGTCGCGGGCCCCGTCGCGTTCAATATCGGCGGCACGCTCGCCAAGCCCAGCTACACGCCCGACGCGGCCGGAACCGCACAGGCGCTGGCGCAAGGCACGCTCGGCACCGTGACGGGCCTGGCCCAGGGCGGGGCGGGGGCGATCACCGGCCTGTTCGGCGGCGGCGGGCAGCAGCAACAGCAGCAGCGCCCGGCTGCGGCTTCGGATGCCTGCGGGCAGGCGCTGGCGGCGGCCACCGGACGGGCGGCCCCGGCTCCGGCCCAGCAGAATCGTACGGCACCGGCCCAGACGGCACCCGCGCCGGCCCCGGCACCCGCTTCGCCGGGCGGCATTCGCGGGCTCTTCGGCCGTTGAGCGGCGCGAAGAAGGCCGTCGAGTTCGCCGAGCCGGCGGTCGTTGCTGAAGCCGACGGCGGCTTTTCGGTCGAGCTCGACGGAAAGCCGCTGCGAAGCCCGGCCGGGGCGGCGATCCGCACGCGCCATCGCGCGTTCGCCGAGGCGATCGCGGCCGAATGGACCGGCGTATTGTCGCGCGGCAAGGGTGCGCGCGTCGATTTCGACAAGGTGCCGCTGACGCGCATCGTGGGCACCGCGCTCGACCGCATCCCCGCCAAGCGCGATGCCGTGATCGACGAGATGCTCGCCCATGCCGAGACCGACCTGCTCTGCTATCGCAGCGACCAGCCGCGCGATTTGGTCGCAAGGCAGGTCGCCGTGTGGCAGCCGCTGCTCGACTGGCTGGCGCTGACCTACGACGCGCGGCTCGAGACGCACACGTCCCTGCAGCCGCCCGAACAGCCGGCCGCAAGCCTCGCCGCGTTGCGCTGCGCGCTCGCCGGGTTCGACGACCTGAAGCTCGCCGGCCTCGGCGTGGCCGTCGCCACGACCGGCTCGCTGGCGCTGGCACTGGCGCTGGCCGACGGCCGGATCGACGCCGATGCCGCGTTCGAGGCAGCGGAACTCGACACGCTCTACCAGATCGGGCGCTGGGGCGACGATCCGGTACTGACCGCGAAGCATGCCGCAATGCGCCGCGATCTGGCTGATACGCAAAGGTTTTTCAGACTGGCGCTGGGGTGACGGCTTTGTTATGCGTCTGTGACTGACGCGAAGGAACGCGCGAACGAGGCGGGGACGATGCAGGAAATCCTGAAAGAACTCGAGGCCCGCCGCGCGGGTGCACGGGCCGGCGGCGGCCCGCGCCGCGTCGAAGCGCAGCACGCCAAGGGCAAGCTCACCGCGCGCGAACGCCTCGAAGTCCTGCTCGACGAAGGCTCGTTCGAGGAATGGGACATGTTCGTCGAGCATCGTTCGGTCGAGTTCGGCATGGGCGAGCAGAAGGTGTCGGGCGACGGCGTCGTCACCGGCTGGGGCACGATCAACGGCCGCCTCGTCTTCGTCTATTCGCAGGACTTCACCGTCTTCGGCGGTTCGCTCTCCGAGGCGCACGCCGAGAAGATCTGCAAGATCATGGACCAGGCGATGAAGGTGGGCGCACCCGTCATCGGCCTCAACGATTCGGGCGGGGCGCGCATCCAGGAAGGTGTCGCCAGCCTCGCGGGCTACGCCGAAGTGTTCCAGCGCAACGTGCTGGCATCGGGCGTGATCCCGCAGATTTCCGTCATCATGGGGCCGTGCGCGGGCGGTGCCGTCTATTCGCCGGCGATGACCGACTTCATCTTCATGGTGAAGGACAGCGCCTACATGTTCGTGACG
>JAEUKY010000330.1 GCA_016794005.1 Rhodospirillales bacterium | reverse complement strand
TGCATGCGCGGCCCGTAGGTGTTGAAGATGCGCGCGACCTTGATCTTCACGCCGTGCTGGCGGTGATAGTCGAAGAACAGCGTTTCGGCGCAGCGCTTGCCCTCGTCGTAGCAGGCGCGCGGGCCGATCGGGTTGACGTTGCCGCGATATTCCTCGGGCTGGGGATGCACTTCCGGATCGCCGTACACTTCCGACGTCGACGACTGGAAGATCTTCGCCTTCACGCGCTTGGCGAGGCCCAGCATGTTGATCGCCCCGTGCACCGACGTCTTGGTCGTCTGCACCGGATCGAACTGGTAGTGGATGGGCGAGGCCGGGCAGGCGAGATTGTAGATCTCGTCGATCTCGACGAAGAGCGGGAACGTCACGTCGTGGCGCATCACCTCGAAGTTCGACTTGCCCAGCAGGTGGGCGATGTTGTCCTTCGTGCCGGTGAAATAGTTGTCGACGCACAGCACGTCGTGCCCCGCCTCGACCAGCCGCTCGGAAAGATGCGAGCCCAGAAACCCGGCCCCGCCGGTGATCAGGATACGCTTGCGCAACGACATGTGATTTCGGCCCTTTTCCGGCGTTCTGGCGGGTTGGGAATATCAGGCTGTCCGGTCCGAGACAACGGAGATGGGCGGCGGGGCATTCCTTCGACGGCGCGCGACGTTCATATCTTTACGTATTTTACGTATTATGCGTATAATACGTAAATGATGAAGAGACTCCCCGCGACCTATGCCGCCCGGAATTTCGGCACGGTGCTGCGCGACGCACTCGCCGATCCCGTGTTCGTGACCACGCACGGGCGCGATGCGGTCGTGATCCTCGCCGCGGACACCTACAAGAAACTCGTCGCGCAGACCGAACCGAAGCCGCCGCGACAGGAGAACGTCCGCATATCGGATCCCTGGCGGATCGCGGTTTCCGTCGTCAACACGTCGCGCTCGACCAGGGACGACCGGGAGTCGCTGATCCAGGCGCTTCTCAACCCGGGCAAGGCCAACAAGGCGCTGCTGCGCATCTTCTTCTCCGACGTCGACGAGAAGACGATGGCCGCGATCGCGCGCGCCGGCCCGGTCGACTGGGCCGTTCTCGCCGAAGCATGCGAATTCGTCGGAGACGTGGATCATGAAAAGGCGACCTTCATCCGGGACATGGCCCTCCTCACAATGGGCCGTCCTGCTTAGGACGGCCGCACGGGCGCTGGCGAACATCCCCAATGCCCGGAATGTACGGTGGGCGTTCGGCGGCGGCTCGGCCATAGCGCTGCGCCTTGGCCATCGCATCAGCTACGACGCGGACATCTTTCTCTACGACGCGCAGGTGCTCGGCTATCTGTCGCCGCGCCTCGACAATTTCTCGGCGGAGTTCGCCGAAAGCTATTCGGAATCCGCCAATGGCCTGAAAATCGTGACGCGGTACGGCGACATCGACTTCGTCGTCGCGACGGACGTCACGCCGGACGCGCCGATCGAGGAACGGATCGACGAAGGCGCGCCCGTCCCGACGCATTCGAACGCCGAAATCCTCGCGAAGAAGGTCAAGTATCGCGGGTTCGCCTTCACCCATCGCGACGTCTTCGATCTGGCCGTGCTGATCGACCGCGAGCGCACGAGCGTGGACCATGCGCTTGCCTGCTGTTCCAGGGCGGAGATCGAACAGACGTTCGACATCTGTCTTGCGCGAGCGCCGCGACTGGCAGCCGAACTGCCCGACTACGTCAACCCGACGCGCTTCGGCGAACGCTACATGCGCGAGGCGGCGGGGATCGTCGGCACCTATATCGACGACTGGAAAAGGCGGCGCTAGCTCACGCCACTTCGCGCACGAGATTGACGAGCGGCTCCAGCGCCGGCTCGACGGGCGCCCCCTCGCGGATCGCGCGCACGATGGCGGGGACCGGGCCTTCGAGGCGGGCGGTCTCCATCAGCACGCTCGAAAGCTCGCGTTCCGGGCGCGCCTGCAGGCTTGCCGGCAGCACGCCGGGGCCGAGTTTCAGCAGCATGCCGGCCAGCGCCGCGCGCTCCACGTCCTCGCCGCCAATACCTCGGCTGGCCGCCATCGTCGTGATCCGGGCGGCCGCCCGGCGGGCCTGTGCGGCCCCCACCGGATCGCGCTTGTCGGCAAGGGCCAGCAGCGTGCGCGCCAGCCGGCGCACCGCGTCCTCGGGATCGGGCCCGGCCGCGTTGGCGGCGAACGGCACGTTGATGAGCGGCCCCGGCCCCATGCCCGGCTTGTGCCGGCGGGCCACTTTCAGCGCGTATTCCTCGGGCGGACGGTCGGCTTCCTGGCGGCGCTCGTAGGCCGCGCGCAGGCGCAGGACGACCGCGAAGCCGGCCGCCAGCAGCATTCCCCAGGCGAGGAAATCCATGTCGATTCCGGTTCCGTCCATGGCGTGAAATGCTACACCCCCGGTCGCCGTTTTGTCCCGAGATCGACTTTGCTTCCGGCGACGGGGTGGCTTATGCTCGCGCAGCTTCAAATGCCCGCAGGACTTGGGCAACAGACTGAAATGAAACGGAAAAACAACGTCGTTGCGGCCGATCTGCAGACCTTGGTGCTCGGGGCGCTGCGGGTGGCCGATGTCGGCGTGGTCGCGCTGGCCGCCTGGGTCGCCTACTGGGCGCGCCACGACAGCTGGGCCATCCCCGACCTCTACCTGATCGCCATCCTCGCCGCGATGGGGCTGGCCGCCAACTACATGCAGGTGGCGCGCCTCTACGTGTTCGAGAACCTGTCCCGGCTGGCCAGCCAGTTCGGCAAGCTCGCGATGGCGTGGACGGGCGTGATGGCGAGCCTGATCGCACTCGCCTATTTCACGCAGACCTCCGTCGCGTTCAGCCGCGCGTTCGCACTGGGCTGGCTCGCACTCGGCTTCGGCGGGCTGATCCTCGTGCGGCTCCTGCTGCTGATCCAGATCGACCGCTGGCGCGCGCAGGGGCGCCTTGCCATGAACGTCGCCGTCATCGGTGCGGGCGAGATGGGCCGCGCGTTCCTCAAGCACATGGCCGACGTGCGCACGCACGAGTACCGGATCGTCGGCGTGTTCGACGACCGGCGCGACCGCCTGCCCGAAACGGTCGAGGGCCTGCAGATCGCCGGCACGGTCGACGACCTGATCGCCTACTGCCGGAAGAACCCGGTCGACGAGATCGTCGTCGCCCTGCCCTGGCAGGCCTCGGCCGACCTGCAGGACCTGATCAAGAAGCTGAAGGTGGTGCCGGTCGACGTGAAGCTGTGCCCGGACTATATCGGCACGTACCTTCCCGCGCGCGGCTTCCACGCCATCGCCGGCATCCCGATGCTGTCGGTGCTGGAGCGCCCGCTGTCGGGCTGGAGCCTGGTGCTGAAGGCGCTGGAGGACCGCGTCCTCGCCGCCCTGCTGCTGGTCGTGCTGTCGCCGCTGCTGCTGGCCGTCGCCGCCGCCGTCAAGCTCGACAGCCCGGGCCCGGCCCTGTTCCGCCAGCGCCGCTACGGCTTCGCCAACAACGAAATCGTCGTGTTCAAGTTCCGCACGATGTACCACCAGCGCGCCGAGGAACCCAGCGTGCCGCAGGCGACCAAGAACGACCCGCGCGTGACGCGCGTGGGCCGTTTCCTGCGCCGTTCGTCGCTGGACGAGTTCCCGCAGCTCCTCAACGTGCTGCTGGGCGACATGTCGCTGGTCGGACCCCGTCCGCACGCGGTCGCGCACAACGAGCAGTACGCCAAGGTGATCGACGACTATCTCGCGCGCCATCGCGTCAAGCCGGGCATGACCGGCTGGGCGCAGGTCAACGGCCTGCGCGGCGAGACCGACACGCCCGAGAAGATGCGCCGGCGCGTGCAGTTCGACCTGTTCTACATCGACAACTGGTCGCTGCTGTTCGACATGAAGATCCTGGCGCTGACGCCGCTGGCGATCATGGGCAAGGAAAACGCCTACTAGCGCACGCGGCGGTAGAGGCGGAAATCGCCGTCCGCGGCGACCTCGCGCCAGCCGTTTTCTTCCGGTCGCGGCCCCAGATTCGTCTCGACGTACCAGGTGGAGTCGGCGAACCAGCCGATGTCGCGCGCGTCGAGATATTCCCAGATGCGCCCGCGCCATTTCAGCGCCTCGGCGTTGACCTTGCCGTCCACGTTGACGACGTAGGCGCGCCGGAAGCCGAGCATGCCCGACTGGCCGGCCGCCACCGTGTCGCCGGGCAGGACGTGCTTCTCGACGAGTGCCAGCTGCACGTGGTGCGAGGAGGCGCCGAACAGCCCCTCGCCGCGCCACGCCAGCACGAGCAGCACCGCCGCCAGCGCCGCCGCCGCGGCCGTCGCGGCGGCCGCGGCACGCGGGATCGCGCGCGCGGCGAGGGCGGGCACGAACACGAAGGCGAGCAGCGAGAGCGGTGCGAAATAGCGGATGTAGAACCAGTCGGCGAAGAACACGATCCAGTAATAGGGCACGAGGGCCGCGTAGGCCGCGAGCAGGATGCACGCGAATGCGCGGCTTTCCGCCTCGATCGGCCCGACGAGCTGGCGGCGGCGCGAAAGCGCGACCAGTGCGGCGATCGCGGCGATGGCGGCCACGCGCAGCGCGTCGGTCCACCACGCTTCGTAAGCGCCGGCGAAGATCCACGGGACCGCGACGGAGCGCAGCGCCCACAGGGCCGTCCACGCGCGCTCGCCCGACAGTTCCGGCGACTGCTGCGCGAAGCCGGAGATCGGCATCGGATGGCCGAAGACGACGACGTTGTAGATCCACCACGGCGAGGAAACGAGCACGGCCACGCCGCCGACCGTGAAGCAGCGCAGGATCGCCGCCCCGAACGCGCCGCGCCCCTGCCACAGCTCGGCCAGGCAGAACGCGGCGACGAACACGGCCGCGTCGATGCGCGCCAGCACCAGCATGCCGAGCAGCACGCCCATCGCGATCCGGTCGCCCGCCAGATGGCGCCAGTCGCGCGTGTAGAGCCGCCAGACCGCGGCGTAGAGGGCGAGCTGCAGCCCCGTCTCGAGCCCGGTGTAGAAATCGTTGTACGCCTTGATGGCCGCCAGATATCCGACGAAGGCCAGTGCCGCCGCCAGCCGGCGTTCGTCGCGTGCGCCGTCCCACGCGTCGCGCGCGAGGCCCGCGACGAGCAGCGCCCCCGCCCCGTGCACGAGTGCCGCAAGCAGCAGCGAGGCGCGCAGGCCCGCCTCGGCGCCGCCGCCGACGAGCGCGAAGCACGCCGCCTCGAGGAACGTGAAGAGCGGCTGGAAGCCGTTGGTCGGATCCACGCCGTCGATCGTGACGCCGAGCCCGCGCGCCACCGCGCGCGCCACGGTCAGCGCGTACCAGCCGTCCTCGGCGATCGGCGTGGCGTAGAGGGCCGCCGGCGGACGGCCGGCGAGCGCCGCGTAGAACAGCCAGAGTGCGGCGCCGGCGAAGGCAAGCAGGCGGGGAAGTGCTGGCACGGGACGGCTCAGAGATGCTCGCGCGGCGCGTGCTTGGCGAGGATGCGCTGCAGCGTGCGGCGGTGCATGTTGAGCCGGCGCGCCGTTTCCGAGACGTTGCGGTCGCACTGCTCGAACACGCGCTGGATATGCTCCCAGCGCACCCGGTCGGCCGACATCGGGTGCTCGGGCGGGGCCGGCAGCGCGCGGTCCACCGCCTGCAGGGCGGCGTCGATCGCGTCGGCGTCGGACGGCTTGGGCAGGTAGTCGACCGCCCCCGCCTTGATCGCGGCGACCGAGGTGGCGATGTTGCCGTAGCCGGTCAGGATCACGATGCGCGCGTCGGGTGCCAGTTCGCGGATGCGCGGAACCAGATCGAGCCCCGACCCGTCGCCGAGCTTGAGGTCGACGACCGCGAACTCGGGCGCGTGCGCCTCGATGGCGGTACTTGCGGCGGCGACCGATTCGGCCATCGACACGGTATAGCCGCGCCGCTCCATCGCGCGCGCCAAGCGCAGGCGGAACGGCTCGTCGTCCTCGACGATCAGCAGGTGCTTGTTGCCGGAATCGATCTCGTTCATCTGGTCCTTCGCGTCCGTCATCGCATGGCGCCGGCGAAGGCCGCGCGCGGCCACACGACCGACACGAGCGCGCCCCCGCCCTCCGCGTTCGTGCAGGATACCGCACCTCCGGACCTCGAAAGCAACGTCGTTGCGATGAAGATGCCCAGCCCCATATGGTCGCCCTCGCCCGCGCGGGTGGAGATATAGGGTTCGCCGAGCCGGCCCAGGATCTCGGGCGCGAAGCCCGGCCCGTCGTCGCGCACCTCGACCCCGACCGAATCCGCGTCGGACCACACCCGGATGTCGACCTTCTCGCGGGCGAACTGGCAGGCGTTCTCGACCAGCGTGCCGACGGCCTGGACGATCTCGGGCGTGCGCGCGGTCGGCGGATCGTAGCCGTCGGCATAGTCGATGCGGATTTCCGGCACGACCGATCCGCGCGCGTAGCGGGCGGCGATCTCGCGCATCAGCACCGACAGGCGCGGGCGCGGGAACGGATTGCCTTCCGGCCCGCCGCCTTCGGGCTTGGCCGCCAGCCGCGCCAGGATGTCGCGGCAGCGCATCGATTCCTGCAGCAGCAGTTCGGCGTCCTCGCGCACCGGGCCGGGCGGGGCGTCGCGCGCCAGCTCCTTGGCGACCAGCGCGATGGTCGCAAGCGGCGTGCCCAGCTCGTGCGCGGCGGCCGCCGCGAGCCCGCCCACCGCACTCATCCGGTTTTCGCGCGCGAGGGCCGCCTGTGCGGCGGCAAGCGCGTCCGACATCTGGCGCGCCTCGTCGGCAAGCCTGCCGACATAGGCCGCGACGAACACGATGGTCAGCGACAGCGCCAGCCACAGCCCGAACGAGAAGGCCGGCGGCAGCACGTGGCCGGCGGGCGCACCCGGCAGCGGATCGTGCCACAGCGCCAGCATGCCGGCGGCGAGCGTGGCGATCGTGCCGAGGATCACGGTCGAAAGCCGCGTCAGCGACGTGGCGGCCACCGCGACGGGGGCCACGAGCAGTACGGCGAACGGATTGACGAGCCCGCCGGTGAAATAGAGCAGCGTGGCGAGCTGCAGGATGTCGTAGCCGAGCACGGCGCCCGCGGCCAGATCGTCGAGCCGGCCGGCCGGCGGCCGGTCGAAGGCGAGCACGACGTTCAGCAGCGCCGAGACGAGGACGGCACCCAGCGTGGCGGGCAGCTCGAACCGGAAGCCGAGGCCGAAATAGACGAACAGGATCGCCGCCGCCTGGCCCGTCACCGCGACCCAGCGCACGACGACCAGCGTGCGCAGGCGCACGCGGCCGACCGGCGGGTTCGCCGCGGCGGGACGGATCGAAGGGGCGAGGACGGGCGACATCATGGCGATTGGCACTCTGGCCTCTGCGGCCGGAACGCGCCATATATCATCCCATGACCCCGGACGCGATCACCGTCGAAGGACTGACCAAACGCTTCCGCGAGGACGGCCCCGCGGCCGTCGACGCGATCTCGTTCGCCGTCCCGCGCGGCGCCATCGTCGGCCTGCTCGGCGGCAACGGGGCGGGCAAGACGACGACGATCTCGATGCTGCTGGGCATCCTCGTGCCGACGGCCGGGCGCATAACCGTGCTCGGCCACGACATGCTGAAGCACCGCTTCCGGGCGCTGCCGCTGCTCAATTTCTCGTCGCCCTATGTCGACCTGCCGGGGCGGCTGACGGTGCGCGAGAACCTGTCGGTGTTCGGCCGGCTCTACGGCGTGCGTGGTCCCGACGAGCGGATCGCGGAGCTGGCGGGCGAGCTCGATCTGGTCGCGATCCTCGACCGCAAGACCGGCTCGCTGTCGTCGGGCCAGAAGACGCGCGCGGCGCTGGCCAAGGCGCTGATCAACCGGCCCGAGCTGCTGCTGCTCGACGAGCCGACCGCCAGCCTCGATCCCGACACCGCCGACCGCGTGCGCGGGCATCTGGAAAGCTATGCGCGCAAGGCGCACGCCTCGATCCTGCTCGCGTCCCACAACATGGCCGAGGTCGAGCGCCTGTGCGCCGACGTGCTGATGATGAAGGGCGGGAAGATCGTCGACCGGGGTGCGCCCGATACGCTGATCCGCCGTTACGGGCGCGAGGACATGGAGCAGGTCTTCCTCGACATCGCGCGCGGGACGAGTTCGACCGATAGCGAGGCCGCGCAATGAATGCCAGCCTCGGGCGCCTGGGCGCCATGCTGTCGCGCCACTACTACCTGTTCCGCGGATCGTGGACGCGCGTGTTCGACCTGATGTACTGGCCGCTGCTCCAGATGGTGATCTGGGGCTTCATCACGCTGTTCCTCAACCAGCACTCGAACTGGTTCGCGCAGGCCGCCGGCGTGCTGATCGGGGCCGTGCTGCTGTGGGACGTGCTGGTGCGCGCGCAGTTCGGCTTCACGCTGTCGCTGCTCGAGGAGATGTGGTCGCGCAATCTCGCGAACCTGTTCGTCTCGCCGCTGCGCCCGTTCGAGTTCGGCATCTCGCTGATGACGCTGGGCGTCATCCGCTCGATGATCGGCGTGATCCCGGCGGCCCTGCTGGCGATCCCGCTCTTCCACTATTCGGTCTTCGAGATGGGCCTGCCGCTGATCGCGTTCTGGTCGATGCTGATCATGCTGGGCTGGTCGATCGGGCTGATGATCGCCTCGCTGCTGTTCCGCTTCGGGCTGGCGGCGGAATCCTACGCGTGGGCGTCGATCTTCCTGATCCAGCCGGTGTCGGGCGTGTGGTATCCGGTCGCGGTGCTGCCCGACTGGCTGAAGCCGGTCGCCTGGTCGCTGCCGACCACGCACGTGTTCGAAGGGATGCGTGCACTCGTCATCGGCGGCACGTTCCGCTGGGACCTGCTCGCCTCGGCCTTCGCGCTCAACCTCGTCTATCTGGCGTTCGGCTTCGCGGCGTTCCTCTACGCGTTCGGGCGCGCGCGCATGCGCGGCCAGCTCATCCAGTCCAGCGAATGATCCGCGCGGCGGCGGCGCTTCTCCTGCTCGCCACGCCCGTGGCGGCCCTCGAACGCGTGTCGTTCCCGTCGGCCAACGGCGACGCGATCGGCGGCGTGTTCGCGAAACCCGAAGGTGCGGGGCCCTTCCCGGCCGTCGTGCTGCTGCATGGCTGCGGCGGCTTCCTGCGGTCGGACGGCCGGCTCTCCTCGCGCGACGCGCAGTGGAACGCGCTGCTCGTCAAGCGCGGCTATGCCGTGCTGCATGTCGACAGCTTCGGCCCGCGCGGCCTGCGCGAGACCTGCACGCTGCGCGATCCGCCCGTGCGGCCCGAACGCGAACGGCCCTACGACGCCTATGGCGGGCTTGCCTGGCTGCAGGCAAGGCCCGACATCGCGCCTTCGCGCATCGGCCTGATGGGCTGGTCGAACGGCGCCATGGCCGTGCTGTCCACGCTGCGCACCGACGCGCCCGCACGGCCCGCCCTTGCCGCCGACTTCAAGCAGGCGGTCGCGTTCTATCCCGGCTGCCGCGCCGTCGCCGCCGTCAAGCCCGAATGGGACACGAAGATCCCGCTGGCGATCCTGATCGGCGAGGCGGACGACTGGACGAACGCCCCGCCCTGCGTGGCGCTGGCCGAGAAGACCGCCGCGCGCGGCGCACCCGTGACGATCAAGGTCTATCCGGGCGCCTATCACGATTTCGACGCGCCCGACACGAAGCTGCGCGTGCGCGAGAACGTCGCCAGCACGCGCAGCCGCACCGCGACGATCGGCACCGATCCGGCCGCGCGCGACGACGCGCTCGCGCGCGTTCCGGCACTGCTCGACGCGGCGCTGAAGACGCGCTAGCGCCCGCCCAGTTCGCGCGCGTGGCGCTTGAACAGGCGTGCCAGCGCTTCGGCCGCCGCACGCACGACCGCGACGCGCCGCAGGTCGCGGTGGATCACCAGATACATGTCCTCGTCCAGCTCCGGGATCGGGCCGCCGATGCGCGCGAGCCGCGGTTCGGCGTCGCCCAGATGGCAGGGCAGCAGCGTGGCGCCCAGCCCGTCGAGGGCCGCCTGGTGGCGCAGCACGGTCTCCGACACCTTCATGGCAAGGCGCACGCGCGGCAGGATCGCGGCCGAGAAGCGCGCCTGCGGCGATTTCTCCGAGCCCGTCTCGCGCGCGATGAAATCGATGCCGTCGAACCCGTCGCCCGGCCGGCGCTTGTGCGCGGCGAGATAGGCGTGCGAGGCGTAGATCGCGTTGGCCACGCGCGCGACCTTGCGCCCGGCAAGATCGGGCGCGTCGGGCAGTTCGAGCATGCGCAACGCGATGTCCGCCTCGCGCCGCGCGAGGTCGACGGCCTTGCGCGTCGCGGTCAGCGTCAGCGGCGTGCCGCCCGTCTCGCGCTGCAGCTCGGTGAAATGCCGCACGAGGAACCACGCGATCGAGTTGACCGAACTGACGACGACCGGCCGGCGCTCGGGCTCGCGCGCGATGCGCGCGCGCCGCTCCAGCGTCGCGGCACCGGCCTCCATCGTGCGCGCGCCCTCCAGCGCCTCGCGGCCCAGCGCCGTCAGGCGCAGCGCGTTGGGCAGCCGGTCGAACAGCGGGGCGCCCAGCTGGAGCTCCAGCGCCTTCAGGTGGCGGCCGAGCGTGGCCTCGCTCAGCTTCGTGGCGCGCGCGGCCTTGGCGAGGCTGCCGGAATCGGCGATCGCGAGGAAGGCGCGGATATCGTCCCAGTCGGTTGCGGTCATCCCCGCAATCGTCGCGCAATCCGCGCGAAGAGGGAAGCGAGGTTCGGCAGCCGCAGCGGGGCGGCTTCGCCGATGCGCGGCGGGCGCTGGCCGCGGGCGGCGAGACCCAGATCGATGAAGGGTGCGTATTTCATGCCTGCGATCCTGCACCGGAAGCCGCCGGTTGCGAGCCGTCCGGTTCCGCGACCGGGCCCCCGCAGGATTGTCGGGCTACACTCTTGCCGTTCCGCCGCCCGTCCCCGCCGGGCTAAGGTCGCGCCCGGCGGAAGGAACCTCGCGATGCGCGGATGGGGCAACGGACTTCTGGGCGTGGTCATCTTCAGCGGCTCGCTGCCGGCCACGCGCGTCGCCGTGGGCGGGTTCGAGCCGCTGTTCCTGTCGTCGGCGCGCGCGGCGATCGCGGCCCTCCTCGGGGCCGCAATGCTGCTCGCCCTGCGCCAGCCGAAGCCGACGCGCGAAGACCTCGTCCCGCTGGCGATCGTGTCGCTCGGCGTGGTGATCGGCTTCCCGTTCCTGACGGCCCTCGCCCTGCAGCACGTCACGGCAGCACACTCGATCGTGTTCATCGGGCTGCTGCCGCTGGCGACCGCGATCTTCGGCGTGCTGCGCGGCGGCGAGCGGCCCAAGCCGGCCTTCTGGATCTTCTCGATCCTCGGCAGCCTGTCGGTCGCGGGCTTCGCGCTTTTGCAGGATGCCGACGCGTCGCTCGAAGGCGATCTGCTGATGCTGGGCGCCATCGTGCTGTGCGGTCTGGGATACGCCGAAGGGGCGACGCTGTCGCGCCGGCTGGGCGGCTGGCAGGTGATCTCGTGGTCGCTGCTGCTGTCGTTGCCTGCGATGGCGGCAGTGGCGCTGGCGACGCTTCCTGCGACGTGGGCCGGGATCGGTTTGCCGGCGTGGACGGGCCTTGCCTACGTATCCGTCTTCAGCATGCTGGTGGGGTTCGTGTTCTGGTATCGCGGGCTCGCACTCGGCGGGATCGCGGGCGTCGGGCAGCTCCAGCTTCTCCAGCCCTTCTTCGGGCTCGCCCTCGCCGGCCTGCTGCTGGGCGAGCCGGTCGCCTGGACGATGATCGCCGCGACGGGGCTGGTCGTGCTCTGCGTGGCGGGTGCGAAGAAGTTCGCCTGAGCTAGGCCTTCCCGGAAACGCCGGCATCCGCGAAGGTCGCCATGCCGGTGTGGCAGGCGACCGCCGCGCGCACGACCGCGATGGCGAGGGCCGCCCCCGACGCTTCGCCCAGCCGCATGCCGAAATCGAACAGGGCGGTCCGGCCCAGCTTCTCGAGCAGGCGGCGATGGCCGGGCTCGGCCGACAGATGCGCCACCTGGCAATGGTCGAGCCCGCGCGGATCGAGCGCGCGCACGACGGCACCCGCGACCGTGCAGGCGAACCCGTCGAGCAGCACGGGCACGCGCGCCAGGCGTGCCGCTAGGATCGCGCCGACGATGGCGGCAAGCTCGAACCCGCCTACGCGCGCCAGCACGTCGAGCGGTGCACGCTTTTCCGAGAAATGCAGCTTGGCCGCGACGTCGACCGCCTCGATCTTGCGCGCGAGGGCCGAACCCGCCACACCGGTCCCCGGCCCGACCCAGTCCGCCGCCGTGCCGCCGAACAGCCCCACGCACAGGGCCGAAGCCGACGTCGTGTTCGCGATACCCATCTCGCCGAGGCACAGCAGGTCGATGCCCGGCTCGACCGCCATCATCCCGTAGGCGATGGCGCGCGCGCACTCTTCCTCGTCCATCGCGGGACCGACCGCGAAATCGGCGGTCGGCCGTTCGAGCGCCATCTCGTAGACGCGAAGCTCGGCATCGAACGCGGTGCAGAGCTGGTTGACCGCCGCCCCGCCCGAAACGAAGTTCTGCACCATCTGCTGGGTGACCGACGCCGGAAAGGCCGACACGCCGCGCGCCGCGATCCCGTGATTGGCCGCGAACACCGCCACGCGCGGCCGGTTGAGGCGCGGCGGATGGGCCGCCTGCCAGGTCGACATCCAGGCCGAGATCTCCTCGAGCCGGCCCAGCGCCCCGGCGGGCTTCGTGAGCTGGCCTTCGCGCAACGCGGCCTTGGTCGCGGATTCGAGGTCCGGCCCCGGCAGCTCGGGCAGCAGGGCGAGGATTTCGGAAAACCGGGCGATCGGCTGGCGCATGGGGCGGACGGGCTTTCTTGGCTGGCGTTGGTGCCGAAGGCGTCCTATCTTCCCGCGCCCATCTCCGCAAGCCCGCGTTTACGGCCCCCTTCCGAATGTCCGCCGAACCCGATTCCGACGAAACGACCGCCCGGCCGGGATTCGGCAACGAGCTGCGCCTGGCCCTCGCCTTCCTGACGCGCGTTCCCGTACGCCTCGCCCCCCACGTCGCCGACCATCCGCTTGCCGCCGCGGTGCGCGCGTTCCCGTTCGCGGGCCTGCCGGTCGCGTTCGCGGGCTCGCTCGTCTACGCGATCGCATGGACGCTGGGCGTGCCGCCGGCATTGGCGGGGCTGCTCGCGCTTGGCGCGATGATGATGGCGACCGGCGCCTTGCACGAAGACGGGTTGGCCGATTTCGCCGATGCCGCGGGCGCGCGCGACGCGGACCGGCGCCTTGCCGTCATGCGCGACAGCCGTATCGGTACCTTCGGCGTGCTGGCGCTGATTCTTTCGGTCGGCCTGCGCGCTGGCGCGCTTTCGTATCTCGCCGATCCGTTCGACGTGACCTGCGTGCTGGTCGCCGCGTCGTGCGCGTCGCGCGCCTGCATCGTCTACGCGATGCTCGTTCTTCCCTTCGCGCGCGCGGACGGGCTTGCACGGCTCGCCGGCCGGCCGGGGCGCGCGCGCACGCTCGACGCGCTCGCCATCGGTGCGGTCTTCCTGCTCGCGATGGGCGGGTTCGCGGCACTGGTGGCGCTGCCGCTTGCCGCACTGGCCACGCTTGCCGTCGTCGGCTGCGCGCGCCGTCTGGTCGGCGGGCAGACCGGCGACGTTCTGGGCAGCGTCCAGCAGATGGCGGAGATCGCCATCCTGCTCGCCGCACTTATCGCGCAATCCTGGTGACGAGGAACATCAAATGGACGGTTTGACCGAAACGCGCTTCTGGCTGGTGCGCCACGCCCCCGTCGTGGGCCAGCAGGGCCGCTGCTACGGCACCAAGGACGTCGAGTGCGACACGACGAACGAGGCGGCGTTCGCCGGCCTCGCGCGCATCGTGCCCGACAAGGGTGCGTGGCACGTGACGCCGCTGTCGCGCACGCGGCGCACGGCCGACGCGATCTGGAAGGCCAAGGGCACCGCGAAGCCCGAACTGACGGTGTCGGAAGGCATGATCGAGCAGTGCTTCGGCGACTGGCAGGGGCAGACCTACGTGGCGCTGGGCGCCTACGGCTTCGGCCCGCCGGAAAAGTCGCACCGCCACTGGCTGACGATGGCCGACGTGAAGCCGAACGGCGGCGAGAGCTTCAAGGAAGTGTGCGCGCGCGTCGGCGCCACGCTCGAATCGCTGGCGGAGAAATTCCGCGGGCAGGACGTGCCGGTGGTCTGCCACGGCGGCACGATCCGCGCGTGCGTTGCGCATGCGCTGAAGCTGGACGCGGAATCCGCGCTTGCGATGACGATCGACACGCTGTCGGTCACGCGCATCGACCGGCTCGACGGGGCCGGCATCGGCAATTCGTGGCGCGTGGGCTACGTCAACCGCCCGCCGGCCTGACGCCTGGCGCTACGGCCGCGGGAACGACAGGTATTTGTCGAGCACCGCGTCGACATGCTTGGCCGTGCGCAGGAAGCTGGCGCGGTTGCCGGCCGGCTCCTCGACGAACAGCTCGGTCTTGCCGCCGAAGCGCTTGGCCGCGTTGAAAGCCCCGCGCATCGTGGCGCAGCCGGCGCGCTCGGGCTCCGCATCCCGGCCGCCGCAGAAGAACATCCAGCGCGTGTCGTCGAACGGGCCGAGACCGAACTGTCCCTGCGCCACGCGTCGGTTGGCGGGAAGGTCCTCGGCCATCGCACCCGAATTGACGAGCGTGGCCGCGAAGAAGCGCCCGCCCGAATGGCGGTCGAGCGCCTGCACCGCGAAGGCCGTCTCGGCCCCGCGCCCGATCCCGTAGAGAAGCAGCGAACCCGCCTTCATGCCCATCGTGCGCAGCGCCTGCTCGAGTTCGCGGTAGATCACGTCGGCCTGCGCGTAGTGCGCCGGGCCGTCGCCGGTGCCGTACCACCACTGCATGGCGACGATGCCGATCTGGCGGCGCACCAGCGTGGGGTGCCACAGCGCGATCTCTTCCTGCGCCCAGCTCTTGGCGTCGGGCAGGACCACGACCCAGCCCTTGGGCGAGGGGACCGGCGACCAGGTCGTCACGAACAGGCGTCCGTCGCGCGTGACGCGGTTGCTGACGCCGATCTGCTGGCCGAACTTGACCTTGTCGGGGATGGCTTCCTGCGCGCGCTGCAGGATGGTGCCCTGCGGCGGGCCGGGCGACTGGGCGATCGCGGGAACGGCGGCCGCAAGCACCGCGAATCCCGCGAGAATTCCGATCAGACCCCGACGCATGGCGTTCCGCCTTCTGCCCGCTGGTTTCCACCAAATCGGCGTGATACTAACGTCCCTGCATCCGGACAGGGAAGACCGGTGAAGCATGTTTAGGTGTAGATTTTACACCTCAAATGCCAACCCGGCGCTGCCCCCGCAACTGTAAGGGTTAGGTCCGCCGCCATTCCGATCGCCACTGGCCGCCCACGCGCGGCCGGGAAGGCAAGGGCGGCAGGCCGTCGATCCCGAGCCAGGAGACCTCCCGGACCGCCGAGTGCCCCGCAGGCCCTCGCCCATCCACGACCGTCCTCGGCGGGAGGAACAGGTGCCAAATGGCCGGAAGACCGTCGGCGCGTAAGCCCGGCAAGAAACATCCCATCGTGCTGGTGCTGGGCGGCGCGCGTTCGGGCAAGAGCGCGTTCGCCGAAGCGCGTGTACTGTCGCTGCGCGCAGGCAAGGGCAAGGCGCTCTATCTCGCCACCGCCGAGCCGCGCGACGGCGAGATGCGCGCGCGCGTCGCAGCCCATCGCGCAAGGCGCGGCGCGCACTGGACGACGCGCGAAGAGCCGCTCGACATCGCCGGCGTTCTCGACGCGCGGACGGGCGAACCCGTGCTGGTCGACTGCCTGACGCTGTGGCTGTCGAATCTGCTGGGTGCCGGGCGCGACGTCGACGCCGAAACGGCAGCATTATGCGCGGCGCTGAAGCGCGCGAAGGGACCGGTCGTGCTCGTTTCCAACGAAGTCGGGCTCGGCATCGTGCCCGACAACGCGCTGGCGCGCGAATTCCGCGACCATGCCGGCCGCCTGCATCAGGCGGTGGGTGCGGTCGCCACGCATGTGGTTTTCGTGGCGGCAGGCCTGCCGCTGTTCCTGAAAGGACCGAAGAAATGAAGCGCATTCCCGCCACCGTCGTCACCGGGTTCCTGGGTGCCGGCAAGACGACGCTGCTGCGCCGCATCGCCGAGCGCGCGGACGGACGGCGCATCGCCTTCGTCATCAACGAGTTCGGCGCGCTGGGCATGGACCGCGAGATTCTGCTGGGCTGCGGCGACGATGCGTGCGCGCCCGGCGACGTGGTCGAGCTCGCCAACGGCTGCATCTGCTGCACCGTCGCCGACGATTTCCTGCCCACGCTCGAAGCGCTGCTGGCGCGCGTCCCCGCCCTCGACCACATCGTGATCGAGACGTCGGGGCTGGCGTTGCCCAAGCCGCTGGTGCAGGCGTTCAACTGGCCGTCGGTCAAGGCGCGCGCGACGGTCGACGGCGTCGTCACGCTCGTCGACGGGCCCGCCCTCTCGTCCGGCCGCTTCGCCGACGACGAGGAAGCGCTCACCGCCCAGCGCGCGGCCGACCCGGCCCTCGACCACGACAATCCGCTGGAAGAAGTGTTCACCGACCAGCTCGCCTGCGCCGATCTGGTGCTGCTGACCAAGACCGACGCGCTGGACGCGTCGGCGCGTGCAGCACTCGAGTCCGAACTCGGCGGAAAGCTGCGCAAGGGCGCCAAGCTCGTCGCGGCATCGCACGGCGACGTGCCGCTTTCGGTGCTGCTCGGGCTCGACGCGCGCGCCGAGGACGATCTCGCCACGCGGCCCAGCCATGCCGACGCGGAGGGCGAGCACGACCACGACGATTTCGACAGCTTCGTCGTCGAACCCGGCACCATCGCCGATCCGGCGGCGTTCGAGCGCCGCCTCGTCGCCACGATCGAGCGCCACGACGTGCTGCGCGCCAAGGGCTTCCTCGACGTGCCGGGCAAGCCGATGCGGCTGGCCGTGCAGGCGGTGGGCCCGCGCGTCGAACGCTATTTCGACCGCGCCTGGACGGCCGGCGAGGAACGCGCCAGCCGCCTCGTCGTGATCGGCAAGAAGGGCATCGACCAGGGCGCCATCCGCGCGGCGCTCGCCTGATGCACCTGCTGGCCGCCACGCCGGGGCTGGTCCTCGACGACGACCGGGCGGTCGATCTCGCCCAGTCGGCGGCCGGCATCGTCGTGCTGACGATGGCCGACAGCGAGATCGTCGGGCTGGCCCGCGCGCGTGCCGCGACGGGTACCAAGCTGCGGCTCGCGAATGCGTTGGCGCTCAAACATCCCTATTCCGTCGATCTCTATGTCGAGAAGACGCTGGCGCGGGCCCGCGTGATCGTCGCACGCCTGCTCGGCGGGCGCGGCTACTGGCCCTACGGCGTGGACCGGCTGGTCGAGACGGCGCGCGCGAACGGGGCCCTGCTCGCCCTGCTGCCCGGCGACGAGAAGCCGGACGCCGAACTCCAGCAGCTTTCGACCGTGACGCCGGAAGCGCACGCGCGGCTGCACGCCTATTTCACGCATGGCGGGCCGGCGAACTACGAAGCCGCGCTCGCGTTTCTCGACGATCTGGCGGACGGCACGGCGAAGGCGCCCCTACCCGTCCCGGTCGCGCGCGCGGGCCGCCTCGCCCACGTGCACGCCCGCCCGGGCGCGCCCGTCGCAGCCGTCGTCTTCTATCGCGCGCATTATCAGGCGGGCGACATCGCGGCGGTCGAAGCGCTCGTTGCCGCCCTCGCGGTGCGGAACCTCGACGTGCACGCCTTCTACGTGTCGAGCCTGAAGGACGCGTCGGTCGCGGCGTTCCTTGCGGCCGAGCTTGCGGCAGGCAGGCCCGACATCGCGATCAACCTCACCGGTTTCGCGGTCGGCGACGGCGATCCGCTCGCCGCGTTCGACGTGCCGGTCCTGCAGGCCGTGCTCGCCGCACAGACGGTCGAAGCGTGGTGCGGCGACACGCGCGGCCTTGCCCCGCGCGACATCGCGATGAACGTGGCGCTGCCGGAACTGGACGGGCGCATCCTGTCGCGCGCGATCGGCTTCAAGGGGCCGCTGGGCCGCGACGAGGCGTGCGAGACCGAACTGGTCGGCTTCGTGCCGGAGCCGGGCCGCGTCGCCTTCGTCGCCGATCTCGCCGCCAACTGGGTGAAGCTGCGCCGCAAGGCGGCGGGCGCACGGCGCGTCGCCCTCGTGCTCGCCAACTATCCGGGCAAGGACGGGCGGCTTGCCAACGGCGTGGGGCTCGACACGCCGGCCGCCGCCTGCGCGATTCTCGCCGCCCTCGCGCGCGAAGG
>JAEUKY010000271.1 GCA_016794005.1 Rhodospirillales bacterium | reverse complement strand
CGGTCGAAGACGGCATCCTGATCGACGCCGACGGCAAACCCACCAACGATCCGGGCGTGATGTTCCGCGAGGACCGCCCGTCGGGCGCCTTGCTGACGATGGCGGCGCACAAGGGCTACGCGTTGTCCGCACTGATCGAGCTGTTCTCCGGGGCGCTGGGCGGCGGCGGCACCATCGCGAGCCTGCCGCCCACGACGCGGCGCATCACCAACAACGCCATCGCGGTCGCCATCGATCCGGCGGCGTTGGGTACTGCCGATTACATCGCGGGCGAGGCCGCGCGCCTGGAAGCCTGGCTCAAATCCAGCCCCGGCGACGTGATGCTGCCGGGCGAACCGGAACGCCGCGCACGCGCCGCACGCGCAAAGTCGATCCCCATCGATGCCGGCAACTGGATGCAGCTTGCCGAACTCGCGCGCAGCCTGAAGCTCGACCCGGACGCGTACCTGAAAGGCTAGCGATGGAACGGCTCGGCCGGATCTGGCTGCTGCTCGCCATCGCCATCCTGGCGGGTGCGGGGGCGGCCAGCTTCTGGCTCGTCGCCAGCGAACCGGGGCCTGCTCCCGCCGCGGTCGCCGTCGCACCCGCACCCGTCGCGCCGCCGCCCCGACCGGCCGCACCGCCGCCGCCCGCACCTTCGCCGGTCGCGGTCGCACCGCCGCCCGCCCCCGCCGTCGTCGTCGACAGTTCCGAACGCACCTATCCGTTGGCGAACTGGCGCATCGGGCAGGCGGCCGGCGGCTGGATCGATCCGCCGGTCGCGACGGGCGGCCCGCTCGACGACATGGCCGTCGTCGAGCTTTCGGGCTGGGCGGGCGACGGCGAGCTTGGCTGGCGCGCGCGCAACGTCGCCATCGCGATGTGCGGCGAGGTCGTCGCGACGGTGCGCGTCGACATCCCGCGCGCGGACGTGGCGCGCGCGACGCATCCGAACCTGACGGTCTCGGGCTGGCGCGCGAAGCTGGCCGTGGCGCACCTGCCGCGCTGCGCCGACGCGCGCATCCAGGCCGTGGCCCAGCTCGGCGACGGAAGGCTCGCGTTGCCGCTGATGGGTGCACGCACGCTCGCACTCGCCCCCGCCGGCGGGCCGAAGCCCGACCTGCTTTCCCCGCCCTCGCCCGCCGCCCCGCCGCCGGCCGATCCGGAACTGCGCACGCTGCGCGCGGCGGGCACCGTCAACGTGCGGCGCTGTGCCGGCACGCAATGCGAACAGCGCGGCACGCTTTCGGCCGGCACGCACCGCGCGATCGTCGCCGAGGACGCCGGCGAATGGATGCTGGTGTCGGTGCCGGCGACCGGCGTGGCGGGCTGGGTATCGAAGCGGGCGCTTGCCCGCTAGCTCAGAACCAGCCGCGCTTCTTGAAATAGAGATAGGGCAGGATCGCCGAGGCGAGCATCGCGCAGATCGCCATCGGATAGCCGAAGCTCCAGTCGAGCTCGGGCATCGCGCGGAAGTTCATGCCGTAGATCGTGCCGACCAGCGTGGGCGGCATCAGCACGACCGACACGACCGAGAACAGCTTGATGATGCGGTTCTGCTCGATGTTGATGAGCCCGAGCGTGGCGTCGAGCAGGAAGTTGACCTTGCGGCTGTCGAAATCCGCATGCTCCATCAGCGACGTCAGGTCGCGGTTGAGCGTCTTGATGCGGGCGCCGATCTCCTTCGCGCGCTTCTTCGATTCCGCGTCGATCGACGCGTCGAGGAAGCGCACGAGCCGCACGAGCCCCAGCATGCTCTCGCGCGCGGTCGAGCAGAGGTCCTCGATCCGGCCGAGCTGGCGCAGCACCTGCTGCATATCCTGCTCCTGCTCGGTCTGGCGCGCCGTGGCGGCCGTGCGCCCGAAGATGCCGCGCGAAATGCCGTCGAGGTCGAGCCCCGCCTTCTCGAGAATGTCGGCGATGCGGTCGACGAACGTCTCGAGCAGGCCCAGCAGCGCCTCCTCGCCCGACGTGCAGGTCGCCGGCTGGCGCACGATGCGAGCACCGTAGGTGTTGACCGGGCGCGGGTCGTGGTAGCGCACCGTGACGAGGCTGCGGTTGGCGAGCACGAACGTGAACGCGTCGGCCGTCGGGTTCGGCTCGTCGGCGCGCGCCAGGATCGTCGCGGTCATGTAGACGGCACCGTTCTCGGAATAGAGGCGCGAGGACGGTTCGATCTCCAGCATCTCGGCGTGCGTCGGGATCGCGAGGTTGAACGCCGCGTCGACGCGCGCGCGGTCTTCCTCGGTCGGCTCGAACAGGTCGATCCACAGCGCCGAGGTCGGCAGCTTTTCGCCCGGTTCGATCGTCCGGCGCTCGATGACGCCGTCACGCGGGATGTACGCGAAGATCATGCGCCCCCAATTTCACATATTTCGCTGCGGCGCAATCGCGGCCGGACGACTCAACATATAGATAGTTACCCACAACCCCTTGTGGCCGGGGCTTGACTCGGTCCGGCCCGAATATCACAATATGTTGTGGGAACGGTGGAGTTATCCACAAGCCCTAGCCGGTCTTATAATCCGTCGACAAATCAAGGGGATGGCGCAATGGATTGGACACCCGAGCAGATTTCGGAGCTCACGCGCTTGTGGGGCGAGGGACTGACCACCGCCGAGATCGGCAAGCGTCTGGGAATCTCCAAGAACGCGGTCGTCGGCAAGGCGCATCGCCTGCACCTGCCCGCCCGCCCGTCGCCGATCAAGCGCACGGGGCCGCGCCCGCAGATCTTCCGCCAGACGGCGGCCTCGCGCCCGTCGCAGCCGAGCGCGCCGCGCCTGCCGCAGGCCCCGCGCGAACCGCGCGTGGCGACCGCCGCCCAGCAGACGAGTGCGGCGGCCCTGAAGGCGCTCGCCAACCAGCCGTCGGCCAAGCGCCTGCCGATGATGGCGCTGTCGGCCAGCACCTGCCGCTGGCCGATCGGCGATCCGGGCGACGCCGACTTCCATTTCTGCGGCGAACGTTCGCTGGAGGGCAAACCCTACTGCTCGGCGCACGCGTCCATCGCCTACGTCAAGATGAAGCCCAAGACCGAAGCCGCCTGACGGCCCGATCCGCCCGCCGGCGCTTCGGACAGACCCCGCCGCCCGCAAGGACCGGCGGGGTTTTTCTTTGGCCGCCGGGCGCGATAAAGTCCCGCCCATGTCCGACGATTCCCTGCTGGTCGCCAAGGGCGACGTTCCGCTCGAACTCCGCCTCGCCCTCGCCAACCGCCACGGCCTGATCGCCGGTGCGACGGGTACCGGCAAGACCGTCACGCTGCGCGTGCTGGCCGAGGGGCTTTCGGCCGCCGGCGTGCCGGTCTTCATGGCCGACGTGAAGGGCGACCTTTCCGGCATCGCGATGCCGGGAGCGGAAAATCCGAAGTTCGCCGCGCGCGCGGCCGAACTCGGCGTCGAGGATTTCGCGTTCGAGGCGGCCCCCGCCCTGCTGTGGGACGTGTTCGGCGAACAGGGCCATCCGCTGCGCGCGACGGTTTCCGAGATGGGCCCGCTCTTGCTGGCCCGCCTGCTCGAGCTCAACGAGATCCAGACCGGCGTGCTGCAGATCGTCTTCAAGGTCGCCGACGACGAAGGGTTGCTGCTCGTCGACCTCAAGGACCTGCGCGCGATGCTGACGCACGTGTCGGAGAACTCGGCCGACTACGGCGCACGCTACGGCAACGTCGGCGCCTCGTCGGTGGGGGCGATCCAGCGCGGGCTGCTGGCGCTGGAAACGCAGGGCGGCGACCGCTTCTTCGGCGAGCCGGCCGTCGCCATCGCCGACCTGATGCGCGTCGACGACAGGGGCCGGGGCACGGTCTCGGTGCTGGCGGCCGAGAAGCTCTACCAGCGCCCCAAGCTCTACGCGACGTTCCTGCTGTGGCTGCTGTCCGAGCTGTTCGAAGCGCTGCCCGAAGTGGGCGACGTCGCGAAGCCCAAGCTCGTCTTCTTCTTCGACGAGGCGCATCTGCTGTTCGCCGACGCGCCCAGGCCGCTGGTCGAGAAGGTGGAGCAGGTCGTGCGCCTGATCCGCTCGAAGGGCGTCGGCGTCTATTTCTGCACGCAGAACCCGCTCGACCTGCCCGAAACGGTGCTGGGCCAGCTCGGCAACCGCGTGCAGCACGCGCTTCGCGCCTTCACGCCGCGCGACCAGAAGGCGGTCAAGGCGGCGGCGTCGACCTTCCGCGCCAAGCCCGGTCTCGACACGCAGACCGCGATCACGGAGCTGGCCGTCGGCGAAGCGCTGGTGTCGTTCCTCGACGCCAAGGGCGCGCCCGTCCCCGTCGAGCGCGCGAAGGTCTGCCCGCCGCGTTCGCGCCTGGGGCCGCTCGACGCGGGCGAACGCACGAAGCTGGTCGAACGCAGCGCCATCTTCGGCAAGTACGAGGACGCGCAGGACCGCGAGTCGGCGTTCGAGAAGCTGCAGGCCGGCAAGGCGAAGCCCGAGCAGCAGGGCGGGATCTCCGGCGCACTCGGCACCATCTTCGGCGGCGGCGCGCCCGTCCCCGCGAAAGGCCGCGGTCGCGCGCAACCCAAGTCGATGGGCGAGCAGCTCGCCACGTCGATCGCGCGCTCGGTCACCAGCTCGATCGGCCGGCAGATCGGGACGGCGATCGTGCGCGGCGTGCTCGGCTCGATCCTGAAGCGATGATCGCGCGGTTCGTCCTCGCCCTGTTCCTGCTTGCCGGTGCGGCACAGGCGCAGACCGCATCGGCCCCCGGGCGTGCGGCCGTCGACGGCGACCTTGCCTGCGGCGGCCAGTCGAACAGCCCGGCCTGTGCTGTGGCACTTTTCTTCGCGTGCGCGGCGCGCCTGTCGGACGAGACCTGCGCGACCGTCGGACTTTCCGAAATCCCCAAGGTCGTCGAGCAGCCGCAGCCGCTGGAGTTCGCGATCGAGCGCACGAGCACGATCCGGCCCGAGGACATCAACGACGACACGCGCCATCTTTCCTGGTTCCGGCCCGGCTTCCTCTTGGTCGAAGCGCAGATGCGCCGCTGCCCGGCCGAAGGTTCGTGCGCGGAGGAAAGCTGGGACGACTGGCAGGTCTATCTGCGCGAGGCGGACGGGCGCTTCCTCGTCGTCTACTGGCGCGGCGACAGCACGCCCGACCAGCCGCCGGAAATTCCCGAAGCCTTCCTGCCGGCGGCACCGGCCCCGCAATAGGCCGTAAAACCCCGTCTTTCCTCGACTTTCCGGAAGGCTTGGGGTTTATTTGCGCTTCCGCCGGTCCGCCCGTTGTTGCGGATCGGCCACAGTCCCCGAGGGAAGGCTAGCCCGTGCCGAATAATCCCGAACCGCCGGCGTTGTCCCGCTGTCGAGACGCCATCCGCCGGAGCGCGCCGTGAACGACGAGACGGTCCGGCAGATCCGCGAGGAGATGGTGGCCCTCCTGCCGCGCCTGCGCCGTTTCGCGCGCGGGCTGGCGGGGGCGCCCGACCAGGCCGACGATCTGGTGCAGGCCGCGTGCGAACGCGCGCTTACCCGGATCGACCAGTACCAGCCCGGTACGCGGCTCGACAGCTGGATGTTCCGCATCGTCCAGACCATCTGGCTGGACGACCGGCGCGCCAACAAGGTCCGCACCGGCGAAGGCCGGATCGACGCGGACCTGGTGGAAGACGAACTCGCCTTCGACGGCGGGCGCGGCATCGAGGCGCACATGACCTACGAGGCCGTGCGCGCGGCGATGGCGAAGCTGCCCGACGAACAGCGCGCGGTGCTCGCGCTCGTGTGCGTCGAAGGGCAGAGCTACAAGGAGGCCGCGGCCGCCTTGGACATCCCGATCGGGACGGTGATGAGCCGTCTCGCCCGCGCGCGGACGGCCCTCGCGCGGATGCTGGGCGAAAGCGGCACGTCGCTGGCTTCGCCCGCGGAGTAGACGGAAGAAGGACGGACGAAGGCATGGATCCCCGCTTCGACGACGAGACGCTGATGCGCTACGCGGACGGCACGGCCGACGCGGGCGAACTGCGCGCGCTCGAAGCGGCCCTCGCGACCGACGCCGCCCTCGCCGCGCGCGTGGCCGAATTCCGGCGCATCGCCGCCCTCGCCCATGCGGCGATGAACGAAGTTCTGCACGAGCCCGTCCCGCAGCGTCTGGTCGACGCGGTGCTGAACGCGCCCGTCGCTCCGCGCGCGATGTTCGACGACGAGACGCTGATGGCCTATGCCGACGGCGCGCTGGATGCCGTCGCCGCCGCGCGCGTGGCCAAGGCCGCGCGCGGCGAGCGCGACGTCGCCGCGCGCGTCGAGACCTTCCGGCGCACCGCGATGCTGGCGCGCGCCGCGCTCGCCCCCGTCGTCGACGAACCGGTTCCCGCCCGCCTCGTCGCGGCCGTGCGCGACACGCCGACCGGAGCCAACGTCGCTTCGTTCCGGCCGCGCGCGAAGGCCGGCGGCCTGCGCCGCCCGCTCGCCTGGGCGGTCGCCGCGTCGGTCGCGCTGTTCGTGGTGCTGGGTGCGGGCGGCGTGTTCACCGGGCGCATCCAGCCGCAGATCGGCGGGCTCGAGCTCGCCTCGACCGACCGCTGGCTCGACAACGTCGCGGGCTTCTACAACGTCGCGGAAGCCACGCAGGCCAGCGAAGGCCGCCTGCTCGTCGACTTCACGACCGAGGACATGCCCGAGCTCGGCAAGTGGTTCGGCGCCAAGCTCAACCGGAACCTGGCACTGCCCGACCTGTCGGCGCAGGGTTTCGCGTTGCAGGGCGGGCGCATGCTCGTGGTCGGCGGCCGGCCGGCGGCGCAGCTCCTCTACAAGAACGGCAACAACGAGGTCGTCGGCCTCGTGATCGCGTTCTCGGAGCGGCGCGAGCAGGCGCCGCGCGCCGACCTGCGCCAGGGCGTCAACGTCGTGCACTGGCATCGCGGCGGCTACGCCTACGCCTTCGCCGGCCGCATCGACGGCCAGCGCCTGCGCGGCCTCGCCGACCAGGCGTGGACGGAACTGGAAGCGATCTAAACGCCCGCGAACAGGTCCGACGGGTCGGCCACGCGGCGCACCAACGCGGCCTTCAGCTTGCCCATCGCGCGGTGCTCGATCTGGCGCACGCGTTCCTTCGAGATGCCGAGCTTCGAGCCGAGCGCTTCGAGCGTGACGCTTTCTTCGGCGAGCTTGCGCGCCTCGATCACCGAGCGTTCGCGGGGGCTGAGATCGCCCAGCGCCTCGCGCACCAGCCGCCTGCGCGCCGATCCGTCGCGCGCATCCATCGTCGCGGCTTCCGGCGTGGGGCGGGCATCGACGAGCGTGGAGACCCAGTCGCTCTCGCCGTCCTCGCCGATGGGCGCGTCGAGCGAACGGTCGGCGGCGGAGAGCCGCCCTTCCATCTCGACCACGTCGGAAAGATCGACGCGCAGTTCGCGCGCGATGCGGCCGCGCTGGGCGTCGGTCATGTGGTCGGACGACGGATCGTCGAGACGCGCGCGCAGGCGGCGCAGGTTGAAGAACAGCGACTTGTGCGCGGCGGTGGTACCCGTGCGCACGATCGACCAGTTGCGCAGCACGAAATCCTGGATCGCGGCGCGGATCCACCATTGCGCGTAGGTCGAGAAGCGCACGTCGCGCGACGGCTCGAAGCGCTGGGCGGCCTGCATCAGGCCGATATTGCCTTCCTGGATCAGGTCGCCGACCGGCAGGCCGTAATGGCGGAAGCGCAGCGCCACCGACACGACCATCCGGCCGTAGGCGCCGACCAGCTCGCCCAGCGCCGTCTGGTCGCCCGTCTCGCGCCAGGCGCGCGCGAGGGCGAGCTCGCGGGCGCGCTCCAGCATCGGCGCCTTCATCGCGCGGCGGATGAAGATCGCGTTGGCGCGCTGCGTCTCGGTATCGTCGAGATGGGCCATGCGCGGTATACGGCGCGGCCCGCCCGGCGGATCACCCGGCGTCGAGGATCTCGAGGATCTCGCCGTCGGGCCCGAGGCATGCGGCCAGCAGCGTGCCGTCGGCGAAGCCGCTGCCGCCGTCGAGCGTCAGCGTGAATTCCCCGCCTGCGGCACCGGGGTGTGCGGACGAGTAGCCGCGCACCACCCGCGCGTAGGACTCGAACGGCCGGTCGAGCTTGTCGAAGCCGCGCCCGCCCCACCACAGCGCGTCGCCCTGCGCGGCGAGCGGCCGGTCGAGATCGAGGCCGGCGCTGACGAACAGCATGCGCCCGCGATCGTCGTAGGCCGCACGCCGCATGGCGAGCGTCACCTCGCGGTGGCCGGGAAGCGCGTCGAGCGCCTTGCGCAAGCTGGTGGTCCAGCGCGCCAGCGCCGTCGCCCCCTCGCGGCTGACCGAAAGCCCCATCCGGGGGTCGGCACCGTAGGCGGCGAGCGTGGCGGCGAGGCCCTGGTCGAGCATCCAGCGCAGCACCTCGCCCGGATTGACGGCGAAATGGAGCTGCAGGCATTTCTGCCACATCTCCTCCTGCATGCCGCGCAGGAACACGACGTCGGCCGCGAAGAAGCCGGGGGCCGCGATGACCGCGCGGCGGAAGCGCACCATCTCGTCCACGCATGGCACGATGCCCGCGCCGCGGCCGAGCCAGTTGCCGAGATAGACGATGCGGTCGCCCGGTTCGAGCCGTTCGCCGATGGCCCCGTGCAGGCGGGCGAGCGCTTCGGCGTTGCCGTGGATCGCCGGGATCGCCCAGACGCGCCGGCAGCGTCGCAGGATCGCGAAACGCTCGCTCCGGGCGGGTCGGGTCGGCGGGACGGTCGACATATATCGCGGAAGCTAACGCGCGATTCCGCGTCGCCCCAAACGAAAAGGGGCCCCGAACGGAAAACCCCGCCGGTCGCCCGGCGGGGTTTCGCATCGGAAACGGAAGAAGCGGATCAGGCGGCCTTGAGCATCGCCTCGAGGCGCTGGGTCGCGGTCTCTTCCGAGATCTTCTCGACGGCCGCGAACTCGCGCACGAGGCGGTCGAGGGCGGCCTGGTACATCTGGCGCTCGGAGAAGGACTGGTCGGGCTGGCCGGCGTTGCGGTGCAGGTCGCGCACGACTTCGGCGATCGCCTTGGGGTCGCCCGAGTTGATCTTCGCCTCGTATTCCTGGGCGCGGCGGCTCCACATCGTGCGGCGGATGCGCGCGCGGGCCTTCAGCGTGGCGAGCGCGTTCTGCATTTCCTTCTTGGTGCACAGGCGGCGCAGGCCCGACGTCTTGGCCTTCATCGTCGGCACGCGCAGCGTCATGCGGTCCTTGTCGAACTGGATGACGAACAGGCGCAGCTTCGTGCCCGCGATCTCCTGCGTCTCCAGGCCGGTGATCTTGCCCACGCCGTGCGTGGGGTACACGACGTGGTCGCCGACCGCGAAGCCCAGATCGTCCGTCTCGCGCACCGTCGTCTTGCGTAGCGTCATGGAAACCCTGCTCCTTTGAAGACACGTCCCGTTCGGACCCGTCGCCGGGTCTGCCGGGCAGAAAGAACTCCCGTTCCGAAGGGTCGAAAACACCCGTCGGCACTGCGGCCGCTCCGCGCAACTATATGGAATAGCTGCGAAAACGGTCTGTTATGAGGCGGGCGCAAGGCCCGGAACGACCCCTTCCGGGGCTCAGCGGCGTGCGGCGAAATTGCCACAGTCCGTCGAAAAAGAAGCTATCACAAAAACGGTCAAAAAGCACGCGTTACCCGCGCGTTTTACGCACGGCTCGGCTGCTTTCGGCGTTTGACCGGCTATATCCGACGTCAGCCGTCGGACTTAGGGGTTTCCGGTCCCACCATTGGGAGAGAAATGCTTGTCGAACTTGCCGTCGACGCCCTTCCAGCTGTCGGCGTCCGCCGGGGCGTCCTTCTTGCGGGTCAGGTTCGGCCACTTGGCGGCGTACTCGTTGTTGAGTTCGGCCCACTTGGTCGCCTTCGGGTCGGTATCCGGCACGATCGCCTCGGCCGGGCATTCGGGCTCGCACACGCCGCAGTCGATGCACTCTTCCGACTTGATGACGAGCATGTTCTCGCCCTCGTAGAAACAGTCGACCGGGCACACCTCGACGCAGTCGGTGTACTTGCACTTGATGCAGGACTCGGTGACGACGTAGGTCATTGCGCGACTCTTCGGCAGCGGGAACGGAAAATCGGACCGTCGGGTAGCATAGGCCCGACATACGGGCAACCCCACGGAATTGAGGGTCAAACGGGGTCGTGGAGATCCCGGTAGAGACGTTTTGCCGCAGGCGCGTCGCCGCGCCGCTCGGCCAGTGCGAGCACCTCGACCGTGCGCAGCCTTTCGCCCGCCACGAAGGTCAGCACGTCGCCCGCCTTCAGCGTATCGCCCTTGTCGAGCACGCGGCCGCGCGCGCGCACCTTGCCCGCTTCGAGGGCGGCCTGGGCGAGGGCCCGCGTTCGGAAGAAGCGCGCGGCCCACAGCCACCTGTCGGCGCGCACGCGCGCGGCCGAAGCCTCGCTCAAGATTTGACCAGGGGTGCAAGGGCGGCGAACGGCGAGTCCGCGTCGGCGGGCGCGCCGCGCACGCTGCGCGCCTTCTTCGCCACGAAGCGGGGCGGATCGCCCGCCTCGCGCAGCATCCGGTAGCCGAGCGAGGCGACGACCGCCGGCAGCAGGGCCGCTTCGCAATCGACGGTGCGCGCCCATTCGGGATCGAGCGCGAAGGCCCCCGCTTTCGCCGCCGTCGCGAGCGCGACGCCCAGCTTCTCCAGCCGGTCGGCGCGCACGTAGAGCGGGCCGGCGGGCAGATAGAGGCACGCCGCCATCAGGTCGGGGGCCAGCGTGCCGCGCGGCAGGCCGACGCGGCCCGACGGCGGCGGTGCGGGTTCGACGCCGCGATGGACGGCCCACAACAGCGCACGCAGCTTCACCGACGCGTGATCCTTGAGTGCCGGCACGAACGCGCCGAAGGCGCCCACGCGCACGCCCGCGCGCCCCAGCGTGCCGAGCGATTTCGAATCGATCGTGTCGAGCGCGATCGTCGCCGACGCGGCCGGGACGGCGCCCAGTGCCGCGACGATCTCGAACGCGAGACCGCGCGCACCGGCCGGCAGGTCGGCGTCCTTCAGGCGGAACAGCGGGGCAAGCAGGCGCCTGAGCGTGGCGTCGAGCCAGCCCTGCAGACGCTTCGTCACGGCCTGCCGGTGTGCGGGTTCCAGCAGGTCGCTGCGCCCGAGCGCCACGTCCGGCGAAAGCGCGTCGGGCCCGGCGACGAGGCGCGCCACCGGCTGGCCATGCCAGGCGATGCGCCCATCCGGCAGCAGGGCGAACGCGTCGTCGGGATCGGCGGCGAGCCGTGCGGTACGAAGGCCGATGTCGCGGCGCAGCGCCCGGTTCGCCGCCGCGCGCACGGCGGGTGCCCCCATATCCAGCGTGGGATCGGCCCGGAACTCGAACCCGTCGAGCCTTCCGGCATGCACGCCTTCCACGCGCACCTCGCCGTCGGCGGCGACCGAGGCCAGCAGGTCCTCGCCGTCGGCAAGCTTGCGCACGATGACGGCGTTGCGCCGGTCGACGAAACGCTGCGTCAGCCGCTCGTGCAGCGCGTCGGAAAGCCGGTCTTCCACCCCGCGCGCCCTGGCCTGGTGGGTTTCGGCATCGGCCAGCCAGTCGGCGCGGTGCGAAACGTAGGTCCAGGTGCGGATCGCCGCGATCTTCTGCAGAAGCCGGTCGATGTCGCCCTCGGTGTCGTCGAGCCTGGCGATGGCGCGCGCCACCCATTCGTCGGGCAGCTTTCCGGCGGGGCCTGCGAGGTGGCCGAAGATCGACGCGAGCAGGCGCGCGTGCGAATCGGACATCTGCTTGCGGAAATCGGGAATGCGCGCGACTTCCCACAGCAGGCCCACGCGCCCGCGCGCGCGGTCGCGAAGCTCGGGGTCGCGCGCCAGATGCTGGAGGGCGAGATGGTCGTCGGCGTCGCGCACGCGCACCAGCTCGCCCGACGGCGGGCGGGCATCGAGCGTGGCGAGTAACCCGTCGAGCGTTCGGAAATCGAGATCGGCGTTGCGCCAGTAGGCGTGCGTCAGCGCCGGAAAGCGGTGTTCCTCGATCGCGGTGACGACGTCGTTGTCGAGCGGGCCGATCTCGGCCGTCGTGCCGAACGTGCCGTTCGACATGTTGCGTCCCGCCCGGCCGGCGATCTGGCCCAGCTCCTGTGCCGCGAGCCTTCGCATGCCGCGCCCGTCGAACTTGGCCGTCGCGGCGAAGGCGACATGGTCGATATCCATGTTGAGGCCCATGCCGATCGCGTCGGTCGCGATCAGGTAGTCGACGTCGCCCGACTGGTACATCGCGACCTGCGCGTTGCGCGTGCGCGGGGACAGCGCGCCGAACACGAGGGCGGCACC
>JAEUKY010000254.1 GCA_016794005.1 Rhodospirillales bacterium | reverse complement strand
GCGGTCGGCAAGGTCGTCGAAGCGACCGGCGGCATCGACGTGCTCGTCAACAACGCCGGCGTCGTCGCGCTGGCGAAGATCGAGGAGATCACCGAAGCCGAGTTCGACCGCATCTATGCGGTCAACGTGAAGGGCAAGCTCTTCTGCATGCAGGCGGCCGTCCCCGCCATGAAGAAGCGCAAGTGGGGCCGGATCATCAACACCTGCTCGATCTCGGGCAAGACGGGCGGCAAGTTGCCCTATGCGCACTACACGTCGTCGAAGGCCGCGGTGTGGACGATGACGATGGCCGCCGCGCACGAATTCGCGCCCTTCGGCATCAACGTCAACGGCATCGCGCCCGGCTCGGTCATCGGCACGGCCTTCTCGAAGGGCTTCGATCTCAACAACGATCCCGAGGTTCTGAAGGCGACGATCCCGCTCGCCCGGCGCGGCGTGCCGGACGACATCGCGCCCGCAGTGGTCTTCCTCGCCTCCGACGGGGCCCGCTACATCACCGGCGAGCTGATCGACGTCAACGGCGGACTGCACATGGATTGAGGGCACGAACGTGGCACCCCTGAAAATCGAAGCGATCGAATGCATCCCCGTCACGGTGCCGATCGAGGCGCCGATCCTGACCTGCTACGGCTCGCTTGCGGCCTATCCGCGCGTGCTGGTCAAGATCGTCGCCGAGAACGGCATGGTCGGCTACGGCGAGACGGCGGCCCGCTACAAGCCGGAGACGTTCCGGATGTTCGAGTCGATCTTCAAGGGGGCCAACCCCTGGGAATCGACGCGGCTGATCAGCCGGATCAAGCACTGGAACTACTATCCCTGGCAGAAGCCCGAACCGCTGATGGCGGGGCTGGAGCTTGCGTGCCTCGATCTCGTCGGCAAGTCGATCGGCGAGCCGCTGCACCGCATCCTCGGCGGCAAGATCCACAAGGAGGTGCCCGTCGCCTCCTACGTGTTCTACCGCCACGCGAACGCGGCGGGGCAGGGCAAGATCCACACGGTCGACGAAGTCGTAGCTTTCGCCAAAGCGCAGGTCGCGCAGTACGGGTTCGGCGCATTGAAGCTCAAGGGTGGCTATTTCTCGCCGGAAACGGACCGGGATGCCCTCGTGGCGCTGCGCGATACGTTCGGGCGCGACATGCGCCTGCGCCTGGATCCGCAGGGCTGCTGGACGCCGGTCACGGCCGTGCGCATCGGCCGCCAGCTCGACGCGATCGACCTCGAATACTACGAGGACCCGTGCTGGAACGCAGCCGGGATGGCGCGCGTGAAGAAGTCGGTCACCACGCCGCTTGCGACCAACATGTGCGTCACGCAGTTCGAGGAATTCCATCCCGCCACGTCCATCGGGGCCGTCGACGTGGTGCTGAGCGATATCTGGTACTGGGGCGGTGCGCGCGCGACGATGGCGGTCGACCGGATGTGCCATGCCAGCGGCATCGATCTGGGCATGCACTCCAGCGCGGAGCTGGGCGTGGGCTGGGCGGCGATGATCCACGTCGCCAGCGCCATGCCGCACATGAAGCTCGCGATCGACTGCATGAACCTGCATCTGACCGACGACATCATCGTCGGCGGCAAGCTCGTGCCGAAGAACGGCACCATCGCCCCGCCAGACGGCCCCGGCCTCGGCGTGGAGATCGACGAGGCCAAGCTGAAGAAATACGCCGAGCTGGCGCGCTCGGGTTCGGCGAGCGACCGGTTCCTCGACCCCACGCTTGCCGACAGCGCGCGGCCGGGCTGGCATCCCCACAGCCCGACCTGGTGAGGGAGCAGGAGACACGATGATCGAACTCGACAAACACGATTGGCCGTCGGTCGCGGCGCGCTTCAAGCGGCTCTACACGCCGGCGGTCTGCGACGTGCTCGACGACTACGAGCTGCGCCACCAGTACGTCCATCACGGCATCCGGCCGCTCGACCGCACGCTGATGCTGGCGGGGCCGGCCTTCACGATCGTAGGCATGTCGAACTCGACGCGCGACAAGTCCAAGCGCATGGGCCCGCGCGTGATCGACAGTTTCGTGCCGCACGTCGTGGCCTGCTACGACACGATGGGCAACGAGGACACCGGCGTGTGGGGCGAGCTGTGGAGTGCCGGGGCCGCCAAGCGCGGCTGCGTGGGCGCCGTCGTCGACGGCGGAATCCGCGACACGGCCTATATCCGCCGCGCGGCGTTTCCGATGTACCACCGGCACACCGCGCCGGGCGACGCGGTCGGCCGGTTCAACATCGTCGACTTCAACTGCCCGGTGTCGATCGGCGGCGTGCGCGTCAATCCGGGCGACTACGTCTTCGGCGACGAGGACGGCATCATGATCATTCCGCGCGCCATCACGATCGAGGTGCTGGAGAAGGCCGAGGCCGTCTGCGCGCGCGAGAACCGCATCCGCGACGCGATCGACGCGAACACGTCGCTCGCCGATCTCTACACGAAGTTCGGCCAGTTCTAGGCGCGCGATGGCCCGCATCCTTCTGACGGGCGCGCTGGGCCATCTCGGGACGGCGGTGGCGCGGGAACTCGCCGGTGCGGGGCATGCGCTGACCTGCGTCGACCGGCTTGCACCCGCCGGCGACCCGCCGGGCACGTTCGCGCGCGACGACCTGTCCGATGTCGGGCGGCTCGCCGGCCTGATGAAGGGGATGGACGCAGTCGTCCATTGCGCCGCGATCGCCACGCTGCACGCGGCCCCCGAAGAAACGGTCTTCTCGACCAACGTCACGACGACCGCGAACATGCTGCTTGCGGCCGAGCGTTCGGGTATAGGCCGGTTCGTCTACGCGTCGAGCCAGTCCGCCCTCGGCTTCGCCTATGCGCCGCGCGTCGTCCCGCCCGACCGGCTGCCGGTCGACGAGACGCATCCGTGCCGGCCCGTCGAGGGCTACGGGCTTTCCAAGCGCGTGGGCGAGCAGCTCTGCGAGATGGTCTCCGCCCGGTCGGCGATGGCGACGGTGGCGCTGCGCTTCCCGGTCATCTGGTCGCACGAGCGTTTCAAGGCGCACACGCGCAAGCGCCTCGACGATCCCGTCCAGGCGGCCAAGAGCCAGTGGGCCTATGTCGACCTGCGCGACGCGGCCACCGGCTGCCGGCTGGCGGCCGAGATTCGATTGGCGCATCTCCACCGCGTCATCAACATCGGTACGGATCGGCCATTCGAACTTGCCGACGCGGCCGCGACGCTGCGCACGGCCTATGGCGACGTCGAGGGGCTTGCCGCCGTCGCGGCGTCGGGCGGGCCGGTGTTCGACGCAAGTCGGGCGTCCGCCGAGCTCGGCTTCCGCCCGCGCTGGCGCTGGACCCGCGCGGGCGTGGAAGCGGCCTGAGGGCTCCATTGTCGCTCCGTTGATACGTTCGGCCGCGCGCCGGGAGGCCGGTCCGGCCCCCCTGCGCCGCCGTCCGGCGCCGTCAAACGGCGTGCGCGTGCCCTGCGACGAGCGCCTCGTCGACCGGTGCGGTGCGCTGGCGACGGGCGAGCAGCGGCTTCGACACGTCGGCGAAGGCCGGTTCGCGCGCTTCGGCAAGCAGTTCCCGGCGCGGCATGGTCGCCAGCAGGAACTCGTTGTCGTCGCGATAGACGGCCATCTCGTTGCGCCGGAAGCCGTACCAGTCGAAGCCGTGGATGCGGAACGTCGAGCGCTCCACGATGGATACGGTCGCCTTGTAGCGCCAGTGCGTGGCGACGAAGAAGAGCGAGGCGCGCACGATGGCCCGGTAGATCAGCGGATCGCCCGACACGTTCATCCCGCCGCCCATCCACGCGATATGGTCGGAGCCCAGTTCGCTCGCCGACGGGGCGGTCACCTCGCAGCGCCGGCCTTCGCGGCGCATTTCCGCCGCCCGCTCGCCGTACCAGAACGTCAGATCCTCCATCTCCTCCTTGAGCGAGCGTTCGAGCCAGATGCGCCTGGCGCCGACCATCGCGGAGGGTCGATTCTCGCCGTGCCGCGTGGCGATGAAGGCGACGAAGTCGGCCGGCCCGACGTCGGGATGGTAGGCCGTGTCCTGCACCGGCGGCATGCGGATGGCGCCGCGCTTGTCGTCGGGCAGGCTTTCCCAGAAGCGCCGGATATCGGACATGTCGCGGGAAACCGACACGCGATAGCCCAGTGCCTCGAAGCTGCCGTTGATGCGGGCCCAGCTGCGGAACGCGAACTTGCGCTCGCAGGCGGATTTTTCCGGTTCGAAGGCGTCGATGAATTCCATTTGGCCGTCCTTTCCGATTGGAGGGGCGGCAAACGGCCGTCGGTCAAGTCGCGTCACGTCCGGGACGGGCGGCGCGCCGATTGTCCCGGGGGCGTGCGGCCGCTGCCGAGGAATCTGTGCGCGACCTGACGCTTCAATAGCGAGGCTTTCTCAGGGCAGTTCTGTGGGCTGTGGAAAACGTGCGCCGGCGTCAGTTCAGGTTCGGCGAAACCGAATCCTTGAGGATCTTCGACGTCGTCAGCACGAAGTTGCGGCCGTCCAGCTGGAACGGCATGGCGAGCCGTTCGTATAGAGTCTTCCGGAAGCCGAAATCGACGCCGATGCGCGACACGGTCGGCCGCTCGCCGCGCGACGCCTTCACGATGTGCCGGTCGACCATGGCCGAATACTGGATATGGTTCGTGCGGTCGAGCACGCGCATGCCGATCTCGGACTGCGTCGGCGCGTTGAACTTCGAGCCGATGTGGTAGCAGAAGGCCTCGCCCGAGCGCACCGAGAAGAGCGAGCTTTCCCCGTCGCTCAGCATGCGCACGAGGTGGGAGAGCGGGTCGTCGAAGAAGCGCGATTCGAGCACGCGGCGCAGGCGGCTGTCCGCCTCGCCGACCGGCACCTCCTCGTCGACCCAGCCCGCCGGCGTGCGCCGCGAGGCGCGGATGCGCCGTTCGATGATGCGGCGCGCGTCGGCGAGCGATTCCAGTACGGGCGGCTCGTCCTCCACGTGGATTCGTACGCGGTCGTACGGCATCGTTTCGAGCACGGCGAGCGCCTTGACGCAGGCCCGCGCGTCGACATGCGTGCGGTCGAAGGCGAGATAGCCGAAGCCGTCCTGCTCGCCGACGGCGACCCAGCCGTAGCCGCGGCATACGAAGCCGATCGCGTTGCCGCGGTCGCCCTCCGGGATTCCGGCGACGCGCCGGGCGGTTGTCGCGAAATCGTCGACGATCGGAACGCAGGTGCCGTCGTCGAGGCACCAGACCGGCCGGAACGGTTCGGGCTGGCGCACGCCGTTGGCGACCAGATCGCGCAGGTCGCCGATATGCGCGCGGATCTCCTGGAGCTCGGGCGAGGATTTCGTCGCCGAAAGGCCGGGGAGGATTTCCTGCAGGAAGTCGTCCGCGTCGGGCAGGGTGCGGGCGACCTTGTAGACGAGTTCGATGTCGAGCTTGCGGGTCTCGCCGGACTTCAGCCGCTCGACGGAAATGGCGCTGCAGCCGCCGATCCGCGCGATCGCCTTCAGCGAGATGTGCCGCCGGGCCGCCGCCTGAAAGAACAGATCGCTGATGCGGGTGCGCATAACCGGACTTCAGATCCTCATGCTGCGGATGCTAACGGAGCGTACGACAAAATCGACGGAACCACCATAGGCGTACCGCATGTTCAGCGCCGCGGAAGCCCGGGGGCGCTGGAAAGGCCGGCTGCCTGAATCCCGGTCAGTGCGCAGGCCTCGTCGCGGTCGCCGGTATCGCCGGAGATGCCGACGGCACCCAGGACGCCGCCGTCGCCGCCGAGGATCAGTACGCCGCCGGGCGACGGGATCGTCCGTCCGGCGCTGGCCGCCGAAATCGCGGTAAGGAAGGCCGGCGACTTGGCCGCCCGGTCGGCAAGTTCGCGGCTTCCGAAGCCCATGCCGAGGGAGCCCCACGCCTTGCCGTAGGCGATCTCGAACCGCAGGATGCCCGACCCGTCCTCGCGCATCGCCGTCACGACATGTCCGCCGGCGTCGAGGACGACGACCGTCAGCGGGGCAAGGGCCAGGCGCCTGCCTTCCTGGAGGGCGGCCGTGGCGATCTTGGAGGCAGCGGCAAGCGTCAGGTTCGGCATGGGCAGGCGCTCCGGTCGCCGGGCTTACGTTTAGTATATTGTAAATACACAATATTTTATGAATTTGAAAGGGGGCTGGGCTGCGGATTGCATCGGCGGCGCTTGACACGAACCGCAATCCCGGCCGGACCCGTGCAAACACCATCAGTGTGGCATATGGTTTCGTCTGCCGATTGTCATACAATTGGAACAGATCGGACATAAAGCGGCGTCAGGTTCGCGACTATGAGCAGGACGCACGGTCGATCCAAACACGAACGAACCCACCCAAATGAGGCGAGGCAGAAAATGGACAGGAACGTAGTGAAGAGCGGCACGGCGATGGCGCTGGCCATCGCGGCGATGTCGCTGATGGCGGCGGGCGCCGACGCGCAGCAGCGCACGCGCATCACCGTCTACACGGCCATCGAGAACGAACAGCTTCAGCCGTTCAAGGAAGCCTTCGAGAAGGCGACCCCCGATGTCGAGATCGCGTGGGTTCGCGACTCCACGGGCACGCTGACCGCCCGTTTCCTCGCCGAGAAGGACAATCCCCGCGCGGACGCGATCTGGGGCCTTGCCGTCACCTCGCTGCTCGCCTTCGAACAGCAGGGGCTGCTTGCGGATTACAAGCCGAAGGGCTACGACGCGCTGAAGCCGCTGTTCAAGGACCAGGCGGCACCGTTCACCTGGCACGGCATCGACGCCTTCGCCGCGTCGGTCTGCTTCAACACGGCCGTCGCCAAGGCCGCCAACCTGCCGACGCCGAAGACCTGGGCCGACCTGCTGAACCCGGCCTACAAGGGCAAGATCGTGATGCCGAACCCGGCCTCGTCGGGCACGGGCTACCTGACGGTCGCCGCCTGGCAGCAGCTGATGGGCGATGGTCCGGCCTGGGCCTACATGGACAAGCTGCACGACAATGTCGGCGTCTATACGCATTCGGGCTCGGCTCCGTGCGTGCAGGCCGCGCGCGGCGAGTTCGCGATCGGCATCAGCTTCGACATGCGCGCCGCCTCGGAAAAGACCAAGGGCGCTCCGCTCGATATCGTCGTCCCGACGGACGGCGTGGGCTGGGACATGGAAGCCTCGGCGATCGTCAAGGCGACCAAGAACATGGCCGCGGCGCAGAAGCTGATGGACTTCTCGTCCTCGGCCGACGCCAACGCGATCTACGCGAAGTACTACAACATCGTCGCCCACCCGGCGGCGAAGGGCTCGGCCGCCAACTATCCGGCCGAAACCGAAGCGCGTCTGCTCAAGATCGACTTCGCGGCGATGGCCGCGAACCGCGACAAGACGCTCGCCGAGTGGACAAAACGCTACGACGGCAAGTCCGCCCCGAAGTAAGATACCAACTCTCCGGGAACCGGAATCCCCCCGCGCCATCCGGCGCGGGGGCACCGGTCTAGTGCCTTGAACATGTCCGATTCCGCCTATCTCGTCGTCGACAAGGTCACCAAGAGCTTCGGCCAGTTCCAGGCCGTGCGCGAAGCGAGCTTCACCGTCAGGCGCGGCGAATTCGTCTGCTTCCTCGGGCCTTCGGGCTGCGGGAAGACGACGCTGCTGCGCATGATCGCCGGGCTGGAGACTATGACCGGCGGCCGCATCGTGCAGGACGGCCGCGACATCTCGTGGCTGCCGCCCTCGCAGCGCGATTTCGGTATCGTCTTCCAGTCCTACGCGCTGTTTCCGAACCTGACCGTGTTCGACAACGTCGCCTACGGCCTGCGCGGCCGCGGCAAGACCGACGCCGAGATCGCCAAGCGCGTCGACGAACTGCTGACGCTCGTCGGGCTTCCGGGCGAGGCGAAGAAGTATCCGTCCCAGATTTCCGGCGGCCAGCAGCAGCGCGTGGCGCTGGCCCGCGCACTCGCCATCTCGCCCGGCCTGTTGCTGCTCGACGAGCCGCTGTCGGCCCTCGATGCGCGCGTGCGCGTCTATCTGCGCCACGAGATCCGCGAACTCCAGCGCCGCCTCGGCGTGACTACGATCATGGTCACGCACGACCAGGAAGAAGCGCTGACGATGGCCGACCGCATCGCCGTGATGAACGCCGGCCAGGTCGAGCAGTTCGACTCGCCCGCGGCCGTCTATGCGGTGCCGTCGACGCCGTTCGTCGCCGATTTCGTCGGCACGACCAACATCCTGCGCGCCAAGCTCGCCTCGCCGGGCCGCATCGTCTCAGGCGGGGTCGAGATCGAGGCGGCAACGCCGCCCGACCTGTTCCCGGGCGCCGACGTCCGTGTCTGCGTGCGGCCCGAGGACGTGATGGTCCGCGGCGTCAACGAGAACACGCCCAACCGCGTCGACGTCACGGTCGAGGAGCTCGTCTTCATGGGTTCTTTCAGCCGCGCGAAGCTGGCGGGCCCGAAGGGCATGTCGATCAGCGCCGACTTTTCCGCCAACCTCCTGCGCGACCATGCGCTGGCCACCGGTGCGCGCATCAAGGTCGCGCTGCCGGCCGACCGGCTGCGCGTCTTCCCCGGCTGAGAACCGCCTTGCGCACCAGTCTCGACAGGGACGCGATAAGCCAGCGGGCTGCCCTGCTGTTTGCGGGCGCGATCCTGCTCGTGATCCTCGTCCTTCCGCTCGCCACGCTGTTCGAGAAGAGCTTCCAGAACCGGAACGGCGAGTTCGTCGGTCTTGCCAACTTCGTGCGCTATTTCGGCACGCCGTCGCTGGTCGCCTCGCTGTGGAACACGCTCTGGGTCTCGGTGCTGGCGACGTGCATCGTCGTCCCGCTCGCCTTCGTCTACGCCTACGCGATCCGGCGCACGACGATGCCCGGCAAGCACGTGTTCCGCGCACTTGGCCTCGTGCCGATCCTGGCGCCCTCGCTGCTGCCGGCGATCGCGCTAATCTACCTGTTCGGCAATCAGGGCATCGCCCGCTTCATGCTGATGGGCGAAAGCGTCTACGGCCCGATCGGCATCGTCATCGCGCAGGTCTTCTTCTGCTTCCCGCACGCCTTCCTGATCCTGTCGACGGCACTCGCCATCGCCGACCGGCGCCACTACGAGGCGGCCGAGGTGCTGGGGGCGGGCCGGCTGCGCGTCTTCCTGACGGTCACGCTGCCCGGCGTCAAATACGGGATCGTCAGCGCCTTCTTCGTCGTCTTCACGATGGTCGCGACCGATTTCGGCATCCCCAAGGTGATCGGCGGGCGCTTCAACGTGCTGTCGACCGACGTCTACAAGCAGGTCATCGGCCAGCAGAATTTCGAGATGGGTGCCGTCGTCGGCATGGTGCTGCTGATCCCGGCCGTGCTCGCCTTCGTCGCCGACCGCTGGGTCGCGCGCCGGCAGGTGGCCCTGCTCAGCGCGCGCGCAGTACCCTTCGAGCCGCAGAAGCATCCGCTGCGCGACTGGCTGCTGTTCGGCTTCTGCGCGCTGATCGCCGGGTGCATCCTGGTCGTGCTCGGCATCAGCATCTGGGCGAGCCTCATCACCTACTGGCCCTATAACCTGTCGCTGTCGATGCGCAACTACGCCTTCGCGAACGCCGACGCGTCGGGCTGGAGCTCGTATTTCAACTCGCTGACGATGTCGGTGCTGGTCGCGACGATCGGGACGACGGTGATCGGCTTCGGCGCCTGGCTCGTCGACAAGACGCGCGGGGCGGAGTTCCTGCGCGGCGTCGTGCACCTGCTGGCGATGATCCCGCTCGCGGTTCCCGGCCTCGTGCTTGGCCTTGCCTATATCTTCTTCTTCAATTCGCCGAAGAACCCGCTCGTCTTCATGTACGGGACGATCGGGCTGCTGACGCTGAACACGATCGCGCACTTCTATACGGTCGCGCACCTGACGACGCTGCAGGCCCTGAAGCAGCTCGATCCGGAATTCGAGAGCGTGTCGGCCTCGCTCAAGATCTCGGTCTGGCGCACGGCCTGGCAGGTGACGCTGCCGGTCACGTCGCCGGCTCTGCTCGACGTGTGGTTCTACATGTTCGTGAACGCGATGACGACCGTGTCGGCCGTGGTCTTCCTCTACGGCCCGTTCACGAAGCTCGCGTCGGTCTCGATCATCAACATGGACGAGGCGGGCTTCACCGCCGCCGCCGCCGCGATGGGCTGCACGATCATCGCGACGTCCGCCGCGGCCAAGATCCTGCACTCGCTGCTCGCCGAGTGGCTCGCGCGGCGCACGCAGGCCTGGCGCTCGCGGTGACGGCGCTTCCCGCGCACGTGCGCGCCGTCCTGTTCGACAAGGACGGCACGCTGGTGGATTTCGACCGCACCTGGTCGGGCACGATGAAGGTCGGTGCCCGCGACTTCGCCGACGGCAACGAGGCGCTGGCCGTGCGCCTGTGCGAGGCGGTGGGATGGGACGAGACGGCGGGCACTTTTGCCGCCGACGCGTTCTTCGCGAACAATCCGAATGCCGCAATCGCGCGACGCTGGCGCGAGCTGCGCGGACTGCCGTTTTCCGACGGCGACGCCGGCCGGCTCGACGCGCTGTTCGCGCGCGCGATCCTCGCCAGCGTCACGCCGCTGGGCGATCTTGCCGGAACGGTGGCGCGGCTGCGCGGCCGCGGGCTGGTGCTCGGCGTGGCCACGAACGACAGCCGGGAATCGGCGGTCGAGCAGCTTGCCGCACTCGGCGTGGGCGACGCGTTCGCCTACGTGACCGGCTATGACGGGCCGAGCAAGCCCAAACCCGATCCGTCCGCCGTGTTCGATTTCGCCCGCGTGGCGGGCGTGGCGCCGTCGGAGGTGGCGGTCGTCGGCGATTCGCTCAACGACCTGCACCTCGCCGGCGCTTCCGGCGCCTATGCCATCGCCGTCGCACGCGATCCCGCGCACCGCGCGCAGCTCGCCCGGCTTGCCGACGTCGCCATCCCCGGGATCGAAGGGCTCTAGGCCAGGATCTTCGCGCGCTTGGGATCGACGGCCGAACCGTCGATCCGCTTCGCGGGCCAGCGCTTCGTGAAGGCTTCGATCTCGTAATCGGCGTGGCCGGCGGCATCCGCCGGCACGTAGCCGAACGCGATCGCCTTGCCGACCGTGTGGCCCCAGCCGGCCGACGACGCGACGCCGACGACCTTGCCGCCCAGCACGATGGACTCGCCGCCATAGATCTGCACGGGTGCGTCGACCGTCAGCGTGATCAGCTTGCGCTTCGGCCCTTCTGCCTTGGCTTTTTCCAGGGCAGCACGGCCGACGAAGTCCGATTTCTTGCCCAGCGCCACCGCGAAGCCGAGGCCGGCCTCGTAGGGCGTGTAGTCCGGCGTGATGTCCGCCCCCCAGTAGAGGTAGCGTTTCTCCAGCCGCAGGGAGTCGATCGCGCGATAGCCGGCGTCGGCCAGCCCGTGCGCCTTGCCGGCTTCGGCGAGCAGCTCGTAGACGTGCTGGGCGTACTCGACCGGCATGTGGAGTTCCCAGCCGAGTTCGCCCACATACGTCACGCGCATGGCCAGCACGGGTGCGAACCCGATGCGGATTTCCTTCGCCGTCATGTAGGGGAACGCGGCGTTCGACACGTCGCCGTCGGCGACCGCCGAGAGGATGTCGCGCGAACGCGGGCCGGCGAGGTTGATCGTGGCACGTCCCGACGTGACGTCGGCGACGTGGACCGAGCCGTCCTTGGGCAGGTGGCTGCGAATCCACGCGATGTCGCGCACGCCGAAGGCGCTGCCGGTGACCATATAGAAGCGGTTCTCGTCGAGCCGCACGAAGGTCAGGTCCGCCTCGATGCCGCCGCGCGCGTTGCACAGCTGGGTGTAGATCAGGCTGTTCGCCGGCTTGTCGAGATCGTTGGCCGCGATGCGCTGCAGGGCGGCGAACGTGCCGGGGCCGGTGAACTCGAACTTCGAGAAC
>JAEUKY010000230.1 GCA_016794005.1 Rhodospirillales bacterium | reverse complement strand
GGCTTCAGCGTCATGCCGGCGGAAAGCTGGTCGACCATCGAGCGCTGGATCTCCTGCCACGGCGTCTGGCTTGCCGGGAACGGGAACCCGCCCTTCGCGGCGAGGTCGGCGTGGCGTTTCTTGATCTCCTCGGGCGGCAGCAGGATGTCGGCCGTGCGCTTGTTGAGGTCGATGCGGATGCGGTCGCCGGTGCGCAGGATCGCAAGCCCGCCGCCGGCCGCCGCCTCGGGCGAGGCGTTGAGGATCGACGGCGAACCCGACGTGCCCGACTGGCGGCCGTCGCCGATGCACGGCAGCGACAGCACGCCGCGTTTGATGAGGGCGGCGGGCGGCTGCATGTTCACGACCTCGGCCGCGCCTGGATAGCCGATGGGGCCCACGCCGCGGATGATCAGGATCGTGTGCTCGTCGATGCCGAGCGTGGGATCGTCGAGACGGTGGTGGTAATCCTCCGGCCCCTCGAACACGGCGACCTTGCCCTCGAAGGCGTTGGGGTCCTTCGGGTTCGAGAGATAGCGGTCCTGGAATTCCTTCGAGATCACGCTCGTCTTCATGATGGCGCTGTCGAAGAGCGTGCCCTTGAGATTGAGGAAGCCCGCGTTCTTGCGCAGCGGATTGTCCCAGCTGCGGATCACGTCGGGATCGCCCGACTTCTTCCCGCGGCAGTTCTCGCCGATCGTCTTGCCGGACACCGTCATCGCGTTTTCGTGGATCTTGCCGTGGCGCATCAGTTCGCCGATCACCGCGGGCAGGCCGCCCGCACGGTAGTATTCCTCGGCCAGATACTCGCCCGCCGGCTGCAGGTTGACGAGCAGCGGGATGTCGAAGCCGTGCTTCTCCCAGTCCGCAACCTCGAGCTTCACGCCCATGTGCTTGGCGATCGCGTTGACATGCACGGGCGCGTTGGTCGATCCGCCGATCGCGGTGTTGGCGACGATGACGTTCTCGAACGCCTCGCGCGTCATGATGTCGGACGGCTTCAGGTCTTCTTCCACCATCGCGACGATGCGCCGGCCGGTCTCGTAGGCGACCTGGCCGCGCTCGCGATAGGGGGCCGGGATCGCCGCCGAACCGGGCAGGCACATGCCGAGCGCTTCGGAAAGCGAGTTCATCGTCGAGGCCGTCCCCATCGTGTTGCAGTGGCCGTTCGACGGGGCGGACGAGCTGACGATGTCGATGAACTGCTCGTAGGTGATGTCGCCGGCGGCGTGGCGCTCGCGCGCCTTCCAGACGACCATGCCGGAGCCGACGCGTTCCTTGCCGTTCCAGCCGTTCAGCATCGGGCCCACGTTGAGGCCGATCGCCGGGATGTTGACGGTGGCGGCCGCCATCAGCAAAGCGGGCGTCGTCTTGTCGCAGCCCGTCGTCAGCACGACGCCGTCGATCGGGTAGCCGAACAGCACCTCGACCAGCGACAGGTACGAAAGGTTCCGGTCGAGATTCGCCGTCGGGCGCTTGCCGGTTTCCTGGATCGGATGGCACGGGAACTCGAAGCACACGCCGCCGGCGGCAAGGATGCCTTCGCGCACGCGCTTGGCGAGTTCGAGATGGTGGCGGTTGCACGGCGACAGGTCCGAGCCCGTCTGCGCGATGCCGATGATGGGCTTGCCCGACTTGAGCTCGTCCAGCGTCATGCCGAAATTCAGGTACCGCTCGAGATAGAGCGCCGTCATGCCGGGGTTCTCGGGATTGTTGAACCACTGGCGGGAACGTAGCGGGCGCTTCAAGGTTTCCTCCGTATGGATGTTGCCGGTTTCTGGCGGCTGGTTGGGGCGACAGAATAGAAGTTTGCCGACGCGAAGCAATCGCTTCGGCTGCGGCTACTTGGCGGCGAGGGCCAGCGCCGGATCGGGTCGCGCGCGCCGGCGCGGCGCGTCGGCGGCCGGGGGTGCCGCGGTCGAGCTGCGCGGCACGAGCGAGGAGAGCAGCATGACCTTGCAGGGCGCTTCGCTCCTGCGGCGCGCCTCGCCGACCTTGCGGAACAGATGGTCTGTCGTGACAAGCGCCAGTTCGCGCACCGGCAGCGACAGCGTCGTGATCCCCTGGCCGCACCAACGGAGCATCGGCCCGTCGCTGAAGCCGACGAACGACATCTCGCCGGGCACGTCGATGCCGCGCCGGCGGATGCAGTCGTACGCACCCACGCAGATGCGCGCACCCGCCGTCACGACGGCCGTGGGGCGCCGGGGTGCGGCGAGAAGCTTCTCCATCGCCGCGTAGCCGAACTCGGCGTCGCAGCTTCCGGCATGGACGAGCGTCTCGTCGATCTCGATGCCGGCATCCTCCAGCGTCCTGCGGAATCCGCCGAGCCGCGCGCGGCCGGTCGATATCTCCAGCGTCGAGCCGATATAGGCGATGCGCCTGTGGCCGAGGCCGATCAGGTGCTCGGCCGACAGCCGCATGGCCTGCGCGTCGTCGATGCCGAACCAGTCGGACTCGACGTCGGGATCGCTGCGCACGAACTGGATATGCGGCGTCGTGCGCATCAGGCGGCGCGTCTCCGGTGCGGGCGCCACCGACGGGATCATGATCACGCCAAGTGCACGCGCCGAGCGCAGGTTGCGCAGGTGATGCAGCTCGAGGTCCGCGTTGTCGTCGGTCACCGCGAGGACGAGCTGCACGCCGCGTTCGCGGCAGCAGTCGGCGATCGCCTTGGCGGCTGTCGAATAGAAGTCGTTCTCGATGTCGGGCAGCAGCAGGCCGACGATCGAACTGGTGCCGCTGCGCATCGTGCGCGCGGCGAGATCGATGACGTAGCCGTGGCGCTCGGCCGCGGCGCGCACGCGCGCGCGCGTCTTCTGGCTGATGCGCTCGGAGCCGGCCAGGGCGCGCGAAACCGTCGCGACCGACAGGCCG
>JAEUKY010000360.1 GCA_016794005.1 Rhodospirillales bacterium | reverse complement strand
CATCTTGTCGAGCGCTTCGGCCTGGGCGACCGTGCGCGGGAAGCCGTCGAGGATGAAGCCGTTCTTGCAGTCCGGTTCGCCGATCCGGTCCGAGATCATCGCGATCAGGATGTCGTCGGAGACGAGCTTGCCCGCCTCCATCACGGCCTTGGCCTTCTTGCCGACGTCGGTACCGGCGGCGACGGCCGCGCGCAGCATGTCGCCGGTCGAGAGCTGTACGAGTCCCAGAGCCTTCTCGATCCGCTTGGCCTGCGTGCCCTTGCCCGCCCCCGGCGGTCCCAAAAGAACGATGTTCATGGCTCCGGCTCCCTCGTTTCGTCTTCTAGCGCCGCGCGCCGCGCAGCTTGGACTTCTTGATGAGGCCTTCGTACTGGTGAGCGAGCAGGTGCGAATGCACCTGCGCCACGGTATCCATGGTGACCGACACGACGATCAGCAGCGACGTGCCGCCGAAATAGAACGGGACCGAATACTGGCTGATCAGGATTTCGGGCAGCACGCAGATCGCCGCGAGATAGCTGGCGCCGAGCACCGTGAGGCGGGACAGCACGAAATCGAGATAGTCGGCCGTGTTCTTGCCCGGACGGATGCCCGGGACGAAGCCGCCGTACTTCTTCAGATTGTCGGCCGTCTCGGCCGGATTGAAGACGACGGCGGTGTAGAAGAACGCGAAGAACACGATCAGCGCCACGTAGAGCGCGATGTAGAGCGGCTGGCCGTGCGCCAGATACGTCGTCAGCCAGGTCAGCGCCGGGATTTCGTTGTTCTGGTTGAAGTTCGCGAAAGTCAGCGGCAGCAGCAGCAGCGACGAGGCGAAGATCGGCGGGATCACGCCCGACGTGTTGAGCTTCAGCGGCAGATGCGACGACTCGCCGCCGAACATCTTGTTGCCGACCTGGCGCTTGGGATACTGGACGATGATGCGGCGCTGGGCGCGTTCGATGAACACGATCGCCATGACGACCAGCACCGACATGACCATCAGCACGAGGATGACGAACGTCGAGAGCGCGCCGGTACGGCCCATCTCGAGCGTGCTGCCGAGCGCCGTCGGCAGGTTCGCGATGATGCCGGCGAAGATGATCAGCGAGATGCCGTTGCCCACGCCGCGCTGCGTGATCTGCTCGCCCAGCCACATCAGGAACATCGTGCCGCCGGTCAGCGTGACGACGCAGGTGAAGCGGAACGCGATGCCCGGATCGATGACGGCGGCACCGACGGAGCCGCGCATGCCTTCGAGGCCCACGGCGATACCGAAGGACTGGAAGATCGCGAGGAACAGCGTGAGATAGCGCGTGTACTGGTTCAGCGTCTTGCGCCCGGCCTCGCCCTCCTTCTTGAGGGCCTCGAGCGTGGGCGAGACGGCCGACATCAGCTGGATGATGATCGACGCCGTGATGTACGGCATGATGTTGAGCGCGAACAGCGTCATGCGCCCGAGCGCGCCGCCCGAGAACATGTCGAACATGCCAAGGATGCCGCCGCGCTGGCTTTCGAAGATCTCGCGCAGGATGCCGGGATCGATGCCGGGAATCGGGATGTAGGTCCCGATCCGGTACACGACGAGCGCGCCCAGCGTGAACCAGAGCCGCTTCTTGAGCTCCGTCGCCTTCGAAAACGCGCCCCAGTTGAGGGACTGCGCGAGCTGTTCTGCCGCCGATGCCATCCGCTACCCCGTCTCCCCGATCCGTTCCCGACTGTTAGGTGGGTCGATCCAGACGGGGGATCAAGCGGCCGGCTTCGCGGCGCCGCCCTTCTTGGCGTCCTTGGCCTTGCGCTTGGCCTGGCGGTCGCGCTTCTTCTGCGCGTCGGCCTCGACCTTCTCTCGGGCGGTCACGACGATCTCGATCTTGCCGCCGGCCTTCTCGACCGCGGCGACGGCGCTCTTCGTGGCACCGTGCGCGACGATCAAGACCTTCGCCTTGAAATCCTCGCCGCCGTCGCCGAGCACGCGCAGGCCGTCGAAGGCGCGGCGCAGGATGCCGCCCTTGACCAGCGCTTCGGCGTCGATCGTCTTCGAGGCGTCGATACGCTTCTCGTCGATCGCCCACTGCAGCTTGCCCAGGTTGATCTCCTGGTACTCGAGGCGGAAGACGTTGGTGAAGCCGCGCTTCGGGATGCGGCGGTAGATCGGCGTCTGGCCGCCCTCGAAGCCGTTGAGCGCCACGCCCGAACGCGCGGTCTGGCCCTTGCCGCCGCGGCCCGACGTCTTGCCGAGGCCCGAGCCGATGCCGCGCCCGAGGAGCTTGCGGGTCTTGCGTGCGCCTGCGTTGTCGCGAATCTGATTGAGCTTCATGTGGCGTTCCGTTCGAAATCTCGGTGGGCGGATGCGTGCGCGGGGATTCGCGTCAGGCTTCCACGCGCACCAGGTGCTGGACTTTGCGGATCATGCCGCGGACCGACGGCGTGTCCTCAAGGACGCGCTCGTTGCCGACGCGCTTCAGGCCGAGACCGACGAGGGTCTCCTTCTGGCCCGGGGCGCGGCCGGCGACGCTGGCGATCTGCTTGACCTTGAGGGTCTTCTTGGCGGGCATCGGCTTCTCCGGGATCAGGCGGCGGCGTTGGCGCCGTCCGTCTCGCGACGGCCGACGATATCGCCGATCTTCTTGCCGCGCTTGGCGGCGACGTTGCGCGGGCTCGACATGCGGGTGAACGCGTCGAACGTCGCCTTGATCATGTTGTGCGGGTTGGACGTGCCCGTCGACTT
>JAEUKY010000200.1 GCA_016794005.1 Rhodospirillales bacterium | reverse complement strand
GGAACCGCGCGCACGATCGTCGACGGCTGGCTGCACACCGGCGACATCGGCGAGATCGACGGCGAGGGCCGCATCAGGATCACCGACCGCAAGAAGGATTTCATCAAGAACTCGGGCGGCGACATGATCGCACCCGCCAAGGTCGAGGGCACGCTGCTGCTGGAGCCCGAGATCGCGCAGGCGATGGTGTCGGGCGACGGCAAGCCCTATCTGGTCGCCCTCGTGGTACCGCACACCGATCTCGCCAAGGAAGGCGAAGCGGCGGCGCGCGCGGCCGTCGAGAAGGCGATCGAGCGGGCGAACGCCAAGCTCGCCCTGCCCGACCGCGTGCGCAAGTTCGCGCTGGCGCCCGAGCCCTTCACCATCGACAATGCCCAGATGACGCCGACGATGAAGATCCGCCGTCACGTGATCCGCCAGACCTACGGCGCCGCCCTGGAGGGGCTCTACCGATGACCCGCACGCATCTCGTCTTCGTCGTCCTCGCCGGGCTTTCGCTGGCCGCCTGCGGCGCCCCGCCCGGCGTGTCGACCATCGCGCGGCTGGCCACCGAGGACCGCACGACGAGCCAGATCACCGAGGACAACCGCATCCTGATCGCGTTCAACCGCGCGGTCGCGGGCGAATCCGCCGCCCTGTTCCGCGACGTGTCGACCGACGTCTATCTCGGCCGCGTGATGCTGACCGGCGCCGTGGCGCAGGCCCCGGCCAAGGTACGCGCCGTGCAGCTCGCGCGCGGCGTGGAAGGCGTGCGCGAGGTCGTCGACGAGATCCAGGTGACCAGCCAGGGCGGCGTCTCGGCGACCGCGGCCGACCTCGTGATCGAGCAGAAGATCGGCGTCAAGCTGCTGGCGGAATCCTCGGTCAAGTCGGTCAATTTCCGCTGGCGCGCGGTCAACGGCACCGCCTACCTGTTCGGCCGCGCCCACAGCCAGGCGGAACTCGCCAAGGCGGTCGAGCTCGTGCGCGCGACCGACGACGTGAAGCGCGTCGTCAGCCACGTGCGGGTCCAGCCCTGAACCCTCTCGATATCCGGCTCGAAAGCGCGCGGCTGGTGCTGCGCGTTCCGGAAACCGCCGACGCGCCGGATATCGCGCGCTGGTGCGCCGACTGGGAACTGGCGCGCTGGACCGCGAACATCCCGCATCCCTACACGCTCGACGACGCGCTCGCCTTCGTGGCCGACATGCGCGCGGCGATGGAAGCCGCGCGCACCGTCACCTTCGCCATCGAACGGCGCGAGACGCCGGGCGTGATCGGCATGATCGGCCTGATGCTCGACGGGCTGGGCGTGGAAGGCGATTTCGGCTGGTGGATCGCGGGGCCCCATCGCGGGCAGGGCTATGCCAGCGAGGCGGCCGCCGTGATGGTCGATTTCGCGCGCGCGATGGGCGTGGCCCGGCTGACGGCCGGCGCCATGCCCGACAACTTCGCCTCGCAGGGGGTGGCGCGGCGCATCGGGATGCGCCCGGCGGGCCGCATGACGCGCGCGGCCCCGGCGCGCGGCGCGCCCATCGAGACGCTGGAATTCGTCTTGACCGGCTGATGCGCCGGGCGCACGGTTTTCGGATGCGGAACATCCGGACGGCAACCCTCGCAGGTCTCTTCGCGACGGCGCTCGTCGCCGCATTTCCCGGTACCGCGCGCGCGCAATACGAGATCGTGCCGGGCTACGACGACGTGGCGCACAAGGGGCCGCAGGCGGCCCTCGGCCTCATCATCTGGAACCACGGCGTGCACGGCCAGCACGATACCGGTGCCGCACCCGTCCCGTCCTATCTGCGCAAGGCGGCGCAGGCGGGCTGGGACGTCATCAAGATCAAGCGCGACGGGCTGCAGGAAGGCGGCGGCTGGACGACGGCCGGCCTGCGCCACGTCGCGCGCACGGTGCAGGAAGTCGAGAAGGCCAAGCAGGACGGCTACAAGCGCGTCGTGCTGGCGGGCCAGAGCTACGGCGGCGCGATCACGCTGGAAGCGTCGCTGCGCGTCGACGTCTACGCGATCATCCCGTCCGCTCCCGGTACCGGCGTGACCGCCACCGAACTCGGCAGTCCGATGAGCAACGCGGCGGGATCGCGCCAGCTCTATGCGGCGCTGGCCGACGGCCGCTTCGAGCGGGCGATCCCGATCCTGCCTTTCTCCGACGAGTACGCGACCTCCTCGCCCGAGCGCGGCCGGCGCGCGCGCGAGATCCTGTCGGCGCGCGGCGTGCCGTTCCTGCCGCTCGACGAGGCGTCGACCCAGCTCGTCGGGCACGGGGCGTCCAGCTCGGCGCTGATGAATTTCGCCTATGCCGGCTGCATGGCCGCGTTCCTCGATCCCGCCGCGAAGCGCCCGCCGTCCCTCAACCGGTGCGGGGCGGACGGGCTGCCGCCGGCACCCGACATGCTCAAGGAAACCGCCGACCTCAAGCCGATGGCGATGGAAGCGGGCACGTGGTGGAAATCCTACGAGGGCGTGTGGGTGGGTGCCTGGAACGACCCGGTCCTCGTCTCGCTGGCGATCGAGAAAGGGGCCGCAGGGCCCGAGCTCGTCTATCTCTACGGCGCGCGCAACTCCGAAAAGCTCGGGCGGATCTACCGCGCCCCGGCCGAGCTTGCCGGCAACAGCGTCACGGCCAAGCTTCCGCACCAGCAGGTGACGCTGACCTTCGAGATGACGACGCGCCAGGTCGTGCTGCGCTGGAACAACGAGGGCCGCAGCGGCTCGCTGCGCCTGCGCCGCTACGAGCCGGCGTCCTAGACGCCGTTATAGGCGCGGTACCACTCGACGAATTTCGGGATGCCGTCGTCGATCGACGTGCGCGGCACGAAGCCGAGATCGCGGGTCGACGCCTCGATGTCGGCGAAGCTTTCCGGCACGTCGCCGGCCTGCAGGGGCTGCAGGTCGAGGATCGCCTTGTGGTTCGTCGCGCGCTCGATCACCTCGATATAGCGCAAGAGCGGCTCGGACTTGTGGTTGCCCAGGTTGTAGACGCGGTGGCGCGCCTGCTTGCCCGCCGCCGGCGGCCGGTCGAGGGCGGCGATCACGCCCGCGACGATGTCGTCGATATAGGTGAAGTCGCGCCGCATCCTGCCTTCGTTGAAGACCGGGATCGGCGTGCCCGCCAGGATGGACTTGGTGAAGATCCACAAGGCCATGTCGGGCCGGCCCCACGGCCCGTAGACCGTGAAGAAGCGCAGGCCCGTGGCCGGCAGGTCGTAGAGATGGCTGTAGCAGTGCGCGACCAGCTCGTTGGCGGCTTTCGTCGCGGCGTAGAGCGAGACCGGCCGGTCGATCTTGTCCTCGACCGCGAAGGGCAGCTTCTCGTTGCCGCCATAGACCGACGAGGACGACGCGTAGACCAGATGCCGGATCCCGCCGCGCCGGCGGCACGCCTCGATCACGTTGAACTGGCCGACGACGTTCGTGCGGATATAGACGTCCGGGTTCGTGATCGAGTAGCGCACGCCGGCCTGCGCGGCCAGATGCACGACCCGGTCGATCGCCGGATCGGAGATGGCGGCGGCGAAGGCGCCCTCGGCCGCGATGTCGTCGCGCACCATGCGGAAGCCGCGATGCTTGGCCAGTTCGGCCGCGCGCGCCTCTTTCAGGCGCACGTCGTAGTACGGATCGAAACTGTCGAAGCCGACGACGCTTTCCCCGCGCGCCAGCAGGGCGCGCGCGACCGAAAATCCGATGAATCCGGCAGCACCGGTGACCAGAACCGTCATGACGCGCGCTTTTACCCGTCCCGGCGGGCAAAATCACGCGCTTTCGTGGTTGCGCGGGTCTGCAGCCTCCGCTAGCGTGCTGCCCATGGAAAAGACCTTCGCCCGCGTTTCGTTCTGGCAGGCTTGGTGGCGCTGAGCGCCAGCCAACTTCTTTTCCCTATTCCATTCCCGACATAAGTCCATCGTTGCGCCAGCGCCGGGAATCCGTGCGCGCGCGGCGGAACCCCGCGAGACAGCCATGCGCCTCGAATTCGCCACCCGAACCGGCCTCACCCTCGTCCGCAACAGGCGGCCGCTCGACTACGCCACCGCCCTCGACGGCTTCGCCGAACGTCTCGACCGCGCGCGCGGCGGGCTGTTCTCGTCGGGCGTGGACTATCCGGGGCGCTATTCGCGCTGGGAATTCGGCTTCGTCGATCCGCCGCTGGAGATCGTCGGGCGCGACCGCCGGATCACGTTCCGCGCCATCAACGAACGCGGCGAGAAGCTGCTCGACATCCTCGATCCGGTGCTGGCCGAATTCGAGACGGTGGCGAAGACCGCCCGCGAGCGCACGCTTGCGATCCCGCCGGCCGAGGGGCCGTTCGCGGAAGAGCAGCGCAGCCAGCAGCCCTCGCTGTTCTCGCCGCTGCGCCGCTTCGTCGAGGAATTCAAGGGCCTCGCCGACCCGTTCCTCGGCCTCTACGGCGCGTTCGGCTACGACCTGATCTACCAGTTCGAGCCGATCAAGCTGAACCACGCGCGCAAGGACGACGCGCGCGACGTGCACCTGTTCCTTCCCGACCGGATGTACATCCTCGACCGACGCAAGGAGACGGCGTTCCGCTACGATTACGAATTCGCGCGCGGCACGACGACGACCGAGAACGCCGCCCGCAAGGTGTTCGAGCCCGTCCCGCGGCGCAAATACGTGGAGCCGACGGCGAAGCCCGAGATCACGTCCGACCTGACGGCCGAACAGTATTCGGCGATGGTCGACATGGCGCGCGAACGCATGCGGGTGGGCGACATCTTCGAGGTGGTGCTGTCGCGCCGCTTCGACGTCGCCTATCAGGGGGCACCGTCGGCGCTGTTCGCGAAGCTCAAGAAGGTCAACCCGTCGCCGTTCGAGTTCTTCCTGCAGCTCGGCCCCGACCGGCTGGTGGGGACGAGCCCGGAGATGTACGTGCGCGTCGAGGGCGATCGCGTCGAATCCTGCCCGATCTCGGGCACGGCGCGGCGCGGGCGCAACGCGATGGAGGATGCCGAGCGGCTGAAGGCGCTGATCGATTCCGAGAAGGACGAGGTCGAGCTGACGATGTGCACCGACGTCGACCGGAACGACAAGTCGCGTATCTGCGTGCCGGGTTCGGTGAAGCTGCTCGGCCGCCGCCAGATCGAGACCTATGCGGGCCTGTTCCACACGGTCGACCATGTCGAAGGCCGCCTGCGCGACGACGTGTCGGGCCTCGACGCGTTCATCAGCCACATGTGGGCCGTGACACTGACCGGTGCGCCGAAGAAATGGGCGGCCGAGATCATCGAGGCGAGCGAGACCGGCCCGCGCGGCTGGTACGGCGGGGCCGTCGGCGCGCTCCTTCTCAACGGCGACGTCAACACGGGCATCACGATCCGCACCGTGCATCTGGAGGACGACGCCAAGAAGCGCCAGCACGTGCGCTACCGCGTGGGCGCCACGCTGGTGTGGGATTCGGTCGGCATGGAGGAGAACGAGGAGACGCACCTGAAGGCGAACGCGCTGTTCCGCGTACTCGCCCCGCCCGCGCCGGCCGCGACGGGCAATGCCACGAAGGCCATCGGCGCGGGCCTGAAGGTCGTGCTCGTCGACAACGAGGACAGCTTCGTCCACACGCTCGCCGACTATTTCCGCCAGTCGGGGGCGAACGTCGCCACGTACCGGCACGGGCTGGGTGCGGCGGCGATCCTCGCGATGAAGCCCGACCTTGTCGTGCATTCGCCGGGGCCCGGCACGCCCGCGCAGTTCGGCGTGCCCGCCCTCGTGCGCGAACTGGCCAAACACGACGTGGCGCAGTTCGGCGTGTGCCTCGGGCTGCAGGGCACGGTCGAGGCGTTCGGCGGCACGCTCGCCGTGCTGCCCGAGCCGCGCCACGGCAAGCGCTGGGAGATCGAGCACGACGGCACGGGCCTGTTCGACGGCCTGCCTTCCCCCTGCGCCGTCGGCGCCTATCATTCGCTGCACGCGAAGGCCGACACGTTCCCGCACGGCGAGCTCGACATCCTCGCGCGCACGAAGGCCGGCCTCGTCATGGCGGTGCGCCACAAGCGCCTGCCGATCGCGGCCGTGCAGTTCCACCCCGAATCGATCCTGTCGATGGGCTGGGCGACGAACGGCGAGATCGGCCGCACGCTGGTCGACAACGTGCTGGCGAGCCTCGTTCTGGGCCGGCGGGCCAAGGCGGCCTGACGCAACGACATTGCGCGTTCGCGCGGGCGACTGGAAACTTCCGGTACGAGTGTGCGGCGCACTCCGGAAGGTCGTTGCTTTCTTAAGGCACCGCCGAACGCCGATTGAGCGGGCCACCGCGAAGCGCTACCGTTCGGGGAACGACACGAATACAGGGACGGAAGACTGCCGATGACCGCTGGCCAGGCCCTGCTCGACGTTTCCCTCGACGACAAATACACGGCCCGCAGCGGGCGCGTGTTCCTGACGGGCACGCAGGCCCTCTTGCGCTTGACGCTGATGCAGCGCCAGCGCGACCTTGCCGCCGGCCTCAACACCGCGGGCTTCGTCACCGGCTATCGCGGCTCGCCGCTGGGCGGTGTGGACCAGGCGATGTGGAAGGCCAAGCGGCACCTGAAAGACCACCACATCCATTTCACGCCGGGCGTGAACGAGGATCTGGCCGCCGCCGCGTGCTGGGGCACGCAGCAGGTCAACATGTACGAGGGTGCCAGGTACGACGGCGTCTTCGCGATGTGGTACGGCAAGGGCCCGGGCGTGGACCGCTGCGGCGACGTGTTCAAGCACGCGAACGCGGCGGGCACGTCGAAGCACGGCGGCGTGCTGGTGCTGGCGGGCGACGATCACGCGGCCAAATCCTCCACCCTCGCCCACCAGTCCGAGCACGAATTCGTCTCGGCGATGATCCCGGTCCTGAACCCGTCGGGCGTGCAGGAATTCCTCGATCTCGGCCTCTATGGCTGGGCGATGAGCCGCTATTCCGGCTGCTGGGTCGCGTTCAAGTGCACGGGCGAAACGGTGGACAGCTCGGCCTCGGTCTCGGTCGATCCGCATCGCTTGGATTTCATCACACCCACCGATTTCGAGATGCCGCCGGGCGGGGTGCATATCCGCTGGCCCGACCACTGGACGGATCAGGAATTCCGGCTCCAGAAATACAAGGTCTACGCAGCACTCGCCTTCGCGCGCGCGAACAAGCTGGACAGGATCGTCGTCGACAGCCCGAACCCGCGCATCGGCATCGTCACGACGGGCAAGAGCTATCTCGACGTGCGCCAGGCGCTCGACGACCTCGGCATCGACGAGGCGCTCGCGGCCAAAATCGGCCTTCGCGTCTACACGGTGGCCATGCCGTGGCCGCTGGAACGCGAAGGGGCGCGCCACTTCGCCGAGGGGCTGGAAGAAGTGCTCGTCGTCGAGGAAAAGCGCGCCCTCATCGAGAACCAGTTCAAGGAACAGCTCTACAACTGGCGCGCCGACGTGCGCCCGCGCGTGGTCGGCAAGTTCGACGAGAAGGGCCAGTGGATCCTGCCCTCGTCCGGC
>JAEUKY010000196.1 GCA_016794005.1 Rhodospirillales bacterium | reverse complement strand
TAAAGCATCGTGATCGCGAGACGGCGTTGCAGTTCGCGGATCTCGAGGCGCATCTCCTGCCGCAGCTGGGCGTCGAGATTGGAAAGCGGCTCGTCCATCAGACAGACGGGCGATTGCGCGACGATGGCGCGGCCCAGTGCGACGCGCTGCTGCTGGCCGCCGGACAGCTGCGAGGGCTTGCGGTCGAGCAGCGCCGAAAGGCCGAGAAGCTCGCTTGCCTGTTCCAGCCGGCGCTTGCGCTCGTCGGCCGCGACCTTGCGCACCTCGAGCCCGAAACAGATGTTCTGCGCGACGGTCAGGTGCGGGAACAGCGCATAGGACTGGAACACCATCGAGATGCCGCGGCGAGCGGGCGGCAGGTCGGTCACATCCTTGCCGGCGATGTGGATGCGGCCTTCGGTCGGCTGGTCGAGGCCGGCGAGGATGCGCAACAACGTCGACTTGCCGCAACCGGACGGGCCCAGCAGGACCGCGAACTTGCCCGACTCCACCCTGAACGACACGCGTTCAAGCGCGTGCACCTGGCCCCAGAGCCGACTGACCGATTCGATGACGATATGCGACATTTCCCCGCCCGACGGCACCGTCAGGCGCCCCGATCTTTCTTGTATCTCACCGCGTTGGCGGATTTATGACAAGAAGATTTCGGTTCGGCGGGGCAGGGTGGTCGCGGCAGACTCTGGCATGGGCGACCCTGCCGATGGAGCCTTCGGGTTCGACGCCGAAACGGGTTTCCCGTTCCTCGCGCGCAAGGGCCAGTTTATGGCCTTCCTCGTCCTCGTAGAGCATCACGCGCAGGCCCGCATTCTCGCCAGACGAGCAGTCGAAATGGGCGAGGGCTTCCATGCTTGCGGCACGCACGTTCCCGGCCTGGATCGGCTGGCGATAGACGACGCGGATCCAGGCGGTTCGCACGGCACCACCCACGCGCATCCCTGCGACGTCGACGAAAACCGGATTGCCGCCTGCGGTTTCGCCGGCTTCTTCCCACTGGACCGCAAAAGCGGGGCAGGAGAGGCCGGCAAGCGCGGCAAGTCCGAGGATGGCGGCGCGGATGCGCAAAGTTCCCTCCCGAACGCGAACGCCGGATAGCCCTAGCACAGACCGGCGTCGGGCGAATAGTCGTGCGAAGTCGTGGCGAAACTTGGGCGAAACGGGCTATGTTCGCACCGCAATGACAGACGCGAACGCCGCATCGACGCCCGTTTTCTATCGCAATCCAGTGCCGCTCGACCGGGTGCGCCATGCCGCCAAGCGTTTCGTGCGGCCGCGCAACGCCGCGTTCGCGAGCCACGTCAATTCGGTCCCGCTCGCGGGAATCGAGTTCACCTCCGCCGCGCGCAATTATCCGGTCGTGTTCACCTCGGGCGACCCGATCGGCGCCGTCGCCGTCCTCGGTTTCGAGGGCTCGCAGAACCTGTTCATCGGCGAGGAAAAGCAGTGGGCCGAGGACGTCTACGTCCCGGCCTATGTCCGCCGCTATCCCTTCGTCTTCACGCGTACGCCCGAGGGCGAGTTCGTCCTGTGCATCGAGGAGGACATCGGCGCCATCGCGGACGAAGGCGGCGAGCCGCTGTTCGTCGACGGCAAGCCCGCCAAGGTCGTCGAGGAAGCGCTGCGATTCGCCGGCGACTTCCAGGTCCAGATCGACGCGACGCATGCCTTCACGCGCGCGTGCCAGTCGGCCGGCCTGTTCGTCGACAACCGCGCGTCGATCCAGACGTCGGACGGAAGGTCGATCACGCTGCAGGGCTTCCGCACGATCGACGCGAAGCGGTTCGAAGCGCTGCCCGACGCCACCGTGCTCGACTGGTGGCGCAAGGGCTGGATGATGCTGGCCTACAGCCACCTGATGTCGCTCGGGAACTGGCAGCTTCTCGCGAACCGCGCCTCGCGGATCAAGAAGAAGGCCTGAATTCAGGCCAACGCTTCCGCCAGCACGCGCGCGACATGCACCGCGTCGCGGCCCGCACCGTCCGCGATCTGGTGGCGGCAGCTCGTTCCGTCGGCGACGAGGATCGTGTCGGCGCCGGCCTTGGCGATGGCCGGCAGCAGCGAGGCTTCGGCCATCTTGCGGGATGCCTCGATATTCTCCGGTTCGTAGCCGAAGGCGCCGGCCATTCCGCAGCAGCTGCTTTCGATCAGGCTCGCCTGCAGGCCCGGGATCAGCTTCAGGACGGCGAGCGTCGGCTTGACCGCATCGAAGGCCTTCTGGTGGCAGTGGCCGTGCAGCAGCGCCTTCGTTTGCGCCAGGGGCTTGAACTTCAGATCGAGGCGGCCTTCGGCGCTTTCCTTGGCGAGGAATTCCTCGAACAGCATCGCCGAAGCGCCGATCTTCATCGCGTCGGCGCCGGGCAGCAGCGAGGCAATCTCGTCGCGAAGTGCAAACAGACACGACGGCTCGAGGCCGACGATCGGCACGCCGCGCTCCGCGTAGGGCAGCATTGCGGCGACGAGGCGGCGCGCTTCCGCCCGACCCTCATCCACCATGCCGGCGGACAGGAACGTGCGCCCGCAGCACAGCGGCCGGTCGCCGTCGTCCGCCGTCGGCACGACGACGCGATAGCCCGCCGCTTCGAGAACGCGGACCGCCGCTCGGGCATTCGCCGGCTCGAACCACGTGTTGAACGTGTCGACGAAGAGGGCGACCTCGCGGCCCGCATTGCCCGTGCCCGTTTCGGCGGCGCGGAACGGCCGTGCGGCCCATGCCGGCAACGTGCGCGCCGCCGAGAATCCTGCAACCAGCTCCGATAGTTTGGCGAGGCCGGGAATTCGGTCGCGCAGGTTGACGAGCCAGCCGAGCTTCGAGACGAACGGCGCATAGCGGGGCAGGTAGCCGACCAGCCTGTCGAACAGGCTGTAGCCGTGCCGCCGTTTGTAATGGTGCAGGAACTCGACCTTCATCTTTGCCATGTCGACGCCGGTCGGGCATTCGCGCTTGCAGCCCTTGCATCCGACGCACAGGCGCATCGTCTCGGCCATCTCGTCGGAAACCAGCGCGTCGGCGCCCAACTGACCGGAGATCGCGAGGCGCAGCGTATTCGCCCGCCCGCGCGTCAGATGCCGTTCCTCGCCGGTGACGCGATAGGACGGGCACATCGTGCCGGCGTCGAACTTCCGGCAATGGCCGTTGTTGTTGCACATTTCGACCGCCCCGGCGAAGCCGCCCCAGTCCGACCAGTCGAGTGCGGTGTCGAGTTTTGCGGGCGCGTAGCCGGGCTTGAAGCGAAACAGCGAGCGATCGTCCTGCCTGGACGGGCGGACGATCTTGCCGGGGTTCATCACGCCCTTGGGATCGAAGAGGTCCTTGATCTCCTCGAACGCGCCGGTCAGGCGCGGGCCGAAGAAGGGCGCGATCCATTCCGAGCGTACCAGCCCGTCGCCGTGCTCGCCGGAATAGGCACCCTTGTATTCGCGCACGAGGGCGGCGGCCTCCTCGGCGATGGCGCGCATCTTCTTCGCCCCGTCCTCCTTCATGTTGAGGATCGGGCGCACATGCAGGCATCCGACCGACGCGTGCGCGTACCAGGTACCCTTCGTGCCGTGCGCCTCGAACACGCGCGTCAGGCGCGCGGTATATTCGGCCAGATGCTCGAGCGGGACCGCGCAGTCCTCGATGAACGAGACGGGCTTCCCGTCGCCCTTCATCGACATCATGATGTTGAGGCCGGCCTTGCGGACTTCCCACACTTCCTTCTGGAAATCCTGCTCGGCGATCTCGACGACCGAACCGGGCAGGCCGAGATCGCCCATCAGCGCCACGAGGTCCTTGAGCTTGCGCTGCTGGGTTTCGAGATCGGCACCCGCGAACTCGACCAGCAGGATCGCGTCGGGCTCGCCCTTGAGGAAGCGCTTCACGATGCCGGCATAGGCCGGTATCGCGCGCGAAAGATCGATCATGGTGCGGTCGACGAGTTCGACCGCGACCGGGCCCAGCGCCACGATGTGCCGGGTCATGTCCATCGCCTGGTAGAAAGTCGGGAAATGGACGACGCCGAGCGTCTTGAATTTCGGCAGCGGGGCAAGCTTCAGGTGGACGGCCGTCGAATAGGCGAGGGTGCCTTCCGAGCCGACAAGAAGGTGCGCCAGATTGTGCGCCCCCGCCGGCTTCACGGTTTCGAGGTTGTAGCCGCCGACGCGGCGCAGCAGCTTGGGGTAGCGCGCCTCGATCTCGTCCGCCTCGCGCGCGGCGATGTCGCGCACCCGCCGGACGAGATCGACGAAGCGCGACGGGCCCGAAAGCCCTTCGAGATTGCCTCCGACCGGCCCGAAATGCGCCTTCGTGCCGTCGGCGAGAAGGGCGTCCACGCCGACGACGTTGTGCACCATGTTGCCGTAGAACAGCGAGCGCGAGCCGCACGAGTTGTTCCCCGTCATGCCGCCGATGGTCGCCTGCGCCGACGTCGACACGTCGACCGGGAACCACAGGCCGTGCGGCTTCAGCGCGGCATTCAGGTGGTCGAGCACGATGCCCGGTTCGACGATCGCCGTCGCGTTCGCCGGATCGACGGAGATCACCTTTTTAAGATGCTTCGCGTTGTCGACGACGAGGGCGGCGCCGACGGTCTGGCCGCACTGCGACGTGCCGCCGCCGCGC
>JAEUKY010000146.1 GCA_016794005.1 Rhodospirillales bacterium | reverse complement strand
GCGAAGACCGCGTTCGACTCGTCGCCGAACGACGTCCAGCCCTTGCCGTCCGGCCCGCGCGGCACGGGCACGGCCGAGACCTTGTCGCCGAGCGCCTGGACCATCTCGTTGGCCGATCCGATATGGTGGATCGTCATCGCCGTGCGGCCGGCCTTGAAGTTGTCGACGATCTGGCGGAAGCCGTCGCCCGCGGCCGAGGCCGGGAACACCTTGTGCTCGCGGCCCAGCGCCACGAACCAGCGGTTCGCGGCGAGCGCCTTCGGGCTTACCATGCCGCCCTTGTCGAACGTGGCGCCGCCGCCGAGCACGAACGTGCCCCAGTGGTCGTGGCCGCCGCCGCCGCCGCGCATGCCGAAGCCCGCGACGTCGCCCTTCGTGGTCGCCTTGGCGGCCGCGAGGAACTCGTCGAACGTCTTGGGCGCCTGCACGCCCGCCTGCTGGAACAGGTCGGTGCGGTAGTAGAGATAGAGCACCACGTACTGGAGCGGCAGGTAATAGCGCTTGCCGTCGCCGGCCTTGTGGAGGTTCCACACCGTGTCGGGAATGTCGGCGGCACCCGCCCACGATCCGAGCGAAGCGTCGAGCGGCTCGAGGGCCCGCATCTCGAGCAGGCGCGACATGTTGGCGAGCTTGACCATGCCGCAGTCCGGCGCGTTGCCGGCGACGATCGCGGCGTAGAGGCGCGTGTAGTAGTCGTTGCCGCCGCCCCACGGGATGCTCTCGGCCTGAACCTTGATGCCGGGATTCTCGCGCTCGAACTTCGCGACCAGATCGGCGGGCGAATGCTGCGGATTGTCGAAATGGTACCACCAGCGCACCGTCGCAGGTGCCTGCGCGCTTGCGTTGCGGATCGCGGGTGCGGCGAGCGCCGCCGCGCCGAGGGCTACGAATGTCCGTCTTTTCATCGTCGTTTCTCCCTGGGTTTTCTTATTGGAGGTGCGAGGCGAGGAACGCGGCACCGGCACGGTGCGCGCGCAGTGCGGCGGGAAGGCGCGAGGCCATCTGCATGAAGCCGTGGCACACGCCGGCGAACAGGTCGACGCGGCAGTCGTTGCCGGCTTCGCCGAGGCGGCGGGCGAGATCGAGCGTCTCGTCGCGCAGCGGGTCGAGGCCGGCGGCATTGAGATAGATCGGCGGCAGGCCGGAAAGGTCGCCGCGCGACGGCGTGGCCGGCGTGACGCTGTCTTCCGCGAGCTTCCCGAGCCAGTTGCGCCAGTACCAGCGCATGCGCGCGGTCGTCAGCATGAAGTCGCCGCCGCCGAACGCCGCATGGCTCGGCGTGGCGAAATCCGGCGCATAGCAGCCGTAGAAAAGTGCCGCCGCCGACACGCGCGCGCGGACCGCCGGATCGAGGAGCGCGCCCAGCGAAATGCCCGCACCGGCCGAATCGCCCGCAATACCCAGGCGCGAGACGTCCACATCGTCGCCAAGCAGGCCCTTGTCGAGGGCGGCGATCGTGTCGGCGACGTCCTCGATCGCGGCGGGGAAGGGATGCTCGGGTGCCAGGCGATAGTCGATGCCGAGCACGGCGAGATCGCCTTCGAGTGCCAGATGCGCCATCGCGCGGTCGTGCGTGCGGATCGAGCCGAACGTCCAGCCGCCGCCATGGACGTAGAGGACGAGCGGCAGGTCGCCCGTGTTGCTCGGCACGTAGAGGCGTGCCGCCATGCCGCCGCGGCGCGTCGGCACGACGAGATCGCGCCGGCCGGCGAGGGCGGGGGCATTCTCGTTCCATACGGCGGCGAACCGCTCGAACGTCGCGCGGCCTTCGGCAAGCGGGATCTTCTCGTATGCGGGCGCCGGGTTCGCGCGGCCGGCTTCGAGGATCGCCGCCATCGCCGGATCGACATATGCCTTCGTCATGCGGCCCGCCCGCGGCGCGCGGCCGGCTTCTCGACGTCGACGATAGTGTCCAGGTGATGCTCGATCTCGCGCGCCAGCCGCGGCCCGTCGCGCGCCTCGAGGGCGGCCATCAGCGGCGCATGCCGGTCGGCGGTCTTCGCGAGCGTGCGCCGGTGGCCCGGCGCCCACAGCTTCTGCCGGTGCGAATGCAGCATGCAGCGGATCAGGATCTGCTCGAGGACGGACGGGCTCGCCAGCCGGAAGATCGTCGCATGGAAGCGCATGTCGAGTTCGATCAGGCCGTATTCGTCGCCGCGCTGGGCGGCCTTGGGCATCGCCTTGCGGATCGCGTCCAGTTCCGCGCGCGCCCGGTCGTCGTAGGCGCCGACGGCGCGCAGCGCGCCGCGCGTTTCCAGCCGCTTGCGAAGTTCCAGGATCTCGATGGCGGCGTCGGGGTCGAGTTCGGTGACGGTCGTGCCACGGTGCCCGTCGCGCACGACCAGCCCGTCTTCCTGCAGGCGCAGCAGCGCCTCGCGCACGGTGCCCTGACTGCAGCCGAGTTCCCGCGCCAGGCCAAGCTCGGTCAGCGCGTCGCCGGGCGCGATCTCGTTCAGCACGATGCGGCGCTTGAGCGCCGAATAGACCAGATCGCGCGGACGGCGTACGGCCGGCATGGGTTCGTTCCTCTCCCGAGTCTTGGCGTCACATTATCGATATCGATAATCGACGGCAAGCGCGGCGATTGACGCGAGCCCGCCCGCCGGGCGAACCTTGCGGCCGACGGGAGAACGCCCTTGCGCGCATTCGGCGACCTGAAGATCGGCTGCACCGGCGGGGGTGCCACGCACCGCGACACCGACATTCCCGACATCGCCACGAAAGTGCGGATGGTCAAGGAGGCCGGCGTCTTCGACTATTTCGACCGCTCGCCGCCCGACGAGGAGTTCCGCGACCTCTACAAGGCGAGCGAGAGATACGATCTGCCGGTCCTTGCGAGCGGCTGGTTCTACACGCTCGGGCGGGACGAGCCGCTCTACGAGCGCAATATCGTCAAGGCCCGGCTGCTCGGCAGCCGCGTGCACAACGTGCAGGTCCTGATCGAACATGCCGACGGCCATGTCCTGACCGACGCGGAGGTCGCGGAATTCTACCTGCGCGCCCACGATTTCGGCATGCGCCACGACGTCGTCCCTTGCTTCGAGGTCCACGTGAACATGTGGTCCGAGCATTTCGGACGGGTGGAGCGGGTCGCGGCACTGGTGGCCGCGCGCGGCGTGCCGTTCCGCATGACGCTCGACCACAGCCACGTGATCTTCAAGATGGACAACCCGGCCGAACAGGACGTGCAGGGCATGCGCGCCGACGTCGAGGCGGGCCGCGTGATCCTCGATCCGGCGAGGCCCGGGAACGTGTGCGGCCGCTGGATCGGGGCGGGCTTCGTCGCGCATGCCCATGCGCGCGCCGCGATACCCGCGAATCCGGTCAACATCCGCGCGCGCCATCCCGACGGCAGCTTCGGGCGCGGCATCCAGTATCCGTTCGTGCGGCCGGAACCCGGCCAGTACCACGCCGGATGGGACGAAAGCCGGCTGGAGCCGTGGAAGCGCGTCGTCCGCGACCTTTTCGCCTTCCACGCGCGCGAACCGGCAAGTCCGCTGGGCCAGATCTCGTGCGAGCATATTCCGCCTGTGGACTATGGTGCGGGTGCAGGCTATTCGATCTTCGAGCAGAACGTCGCGTGCGCGAAATGGCTACGGGCCGAATGGGCCGCCGCGATCAGGAATACCGAGGAGACGTCAGGATGAAAGTTCGTGCCGCCGTTGCCTACAAGGCGAAGTCGCCGCTGGTGATCGAGACGATCGACCTCGAAGGGCCGAAGGAAGGCGAGGTGCTGGTCGAGGTGAAGGCGACCGGCATCTGCCACACCGACGAGTATACGCTGTCTGGTTCCGACCCCGAGGGGATGTTCCCGGTCGTGCTCGGCCACGAAGGTGCGGGCATCGTCGTCGACGTGGGCAAGGGTGTCACGTCGCTCAAGAAGGGCGACCACGTGATCCCGCTCTATACGCCCGAATGCCGGCAGTGCAAGACGTGCCTCAGCCGCAAATCGAACCTGTGCACCTCGATCCGCGCCACGCAAGGCAAGGGCGTGATGCCCGACGGGTCCAGCCGCTTCTCGTGCAAGGGTGCGCCCGTGCTGCACTATATGGGCTGCTCGACCTTCGCCAATTTCACGGTGCTGCCGGAAATAGCGCTCGCCAAGATCCGCGAGGACGCGCCGTTCGACAAGGTCTGCTACATCGGCTGCGGCGTGACGACGGGCATCGGCGCCGTCATCAACACCGCGAAGGTGGAGCCGGGGGCCAACGTCGTCGTGTTCGGGCTGGGCGGCATCGGCCTCAACGTCATCCAGGGTGCCCGCATGGCGGGCGCCGACATGATCGTCGGCGTCGACATCAACCCGGCGCGCGAGGCGATCGCGCGCAAGTTCGGCATGACGCACTTCGTCAATCCCAAGGACCTCAAGGGCGACGTCGTCGGCCATATCGTGGAGCTCACGAAGGGCGGGGCGGACTACAGCTTCGAGTGCGTCGGCAACACGACGCTGATGCGCCAGGCGCTGGAATGCTGCCATCGCGGCTGGGGCGTTTCGGTCATCGTCGGCGTGGCGGGGGCGGGGCAGGAGATCGCCACGCGACCCTTCCAGCTCGTCACGGGCCGCACGTGGAAGGGCACGGCCTTCGGCGGCGTGCGCGGGCGCACCGAAGTGCCGCGCATCGTCGACTGGTACATGGACGGCAAGATCAACATCGACGATCTGATCACGCACGTGATCCCGCACGAGAAGATCAACGAAGGCTTCGAGATGATGCGGCGCGGCGAATCCATCCGCACCGTGCTGACCTACTGATGGCCGTCGAGACGCTTGCCGAGCACGCGTGCTGGGGCGGCACGCAGGGCTTCTACCGGCACGCCTCGTCGAGCTGCGCCGGGCCGATGCGCTTTTCGGTCTTCGTGCCGCCGCAGGCGTCTTCGCGGCCGGTCCCGGCGGTGCTCGCGCTCGCGGGCCTGACCTGCACCGAGGAAACCTTCGCGATCAAGGCGGGCGCGCAGCGCGTGGCCGCCGAACTCGGCCTCGCCTTGATCATGCCCGACACGAGCCCGCGCGAGCCGGTCCTGCCGGGCGATCGCGACTCATGGGACTTCGGGCAGGGCGCGGGTTTCTATGTCGACGCGACGCAAGCGCCATGGTCGGCCAACTACCGGATGTTCGCCTACGTCACCGACGAACTGCCCGCACTCGTCGCGTCCCGTTTCCCGGTCGACGCGTCGCGTCTCGGCGTGATGGGGCATTCGATGGGCGGACACGGGGCGCTGGTCGCGGCCCTGCGCCGGCCGGACAGGTTCCGTTCCTGCTCGGCCTTCGCGCCCATCTCGGCGCCGTCGGATTGCCCTTGGGGCGTCAAGGCGTTCACGAACTATCTGGGGCCGGCGCGCGCCGCGTGGGCCGAATACGACGCCAGCGCCCTGATGCGTCGCAAGCCGTTCGCGGGCGAAATCCTCGTCGACCAGGGTTCGGCCGACAAGTTCCTCGTCGAACAGTTGAAGCCCGAGAAGCTGGAGGAAGCCGCTGCGGCAAGCGGGCAGATGCTGACGCTGCGCCGCCACGCCGGCTACGATCACGGCTATTTCTTCATCCAGAGCTTCGTCGCCGACCATCTGGCGCACCATGCGCGCCGGATGGGACTTCGCTGAACGCCCGCAGTTCGGACTTCTATTTGCACCGGTTCGGGTTATAAGATTGTCGACAATCTTATCAACAACTTTCCCGAAACGGCGATGACGGTGCAGGCGAATGACCGATAGCAAGGGCCTCGACAACGGCTTGACCAACTATGGCGACCGCGATTTCGCGCGCTTCCTGCGGCGATCCTTCGCCCGATCCATGGGCATTTCGAAGGAACTGCTGAACCGGCCTATCGTCGGGATCGCGATGACGCCGTCCGGTTTCAACAACTGCCACCGGACCATGGACGAATTGGTCGAAGCCGTATCACGCGGCGTGCTGGCCGCCGGCGGCCTGCCGCGGGCGTTCCCGACCGTATCGCTCGGCGAGGTGTTCCTCAATCCGACGAGCCTCGTCTATCGCAACCTGATGTCGATGGACACCGAGGAGATGCTGCGCGCGCAGCCGATGGATTCCGTCGTGCTGATCGGCGGCTGCGACAAGACCGTTCCGGCCCAGCTTATGGGGGCCGCGTCGGCCGACATTCCGGCGGTCCAGCTCGTCACCGGGCCGATGTCGACGGGCCGCCATCGCGGCCAGCGCCTTGGGGCCTGCACCGACTGCCGCGGCTTCTGGGCGAAGTATCGGGCCGGGACGGTCGACAAGGAAGAGATCGACATCGTCGAAGGCCGGCTTTCGGTCACGGCGGGCACGTGCGCGGTCATGGGCACGGCGAGCACGATGGCGTGCATCGCCGAAACGCTCGGCATGTCGCTGCCGGGAACCGCGGCCATTCCGGCCGTCAACGCCGCGCGCCTCGTCGCTGCCGAGGAAAGCGGTCGCGTGGCCGTCGGCCTCATCGGCCGGCCGATCCGCCCGTCGCAGATCATCACGCAGAAGTCGGTCGAGAACGCCTACCGCATGATCATGGCGCTGGGCGGATCGACGAACGCCATCGTGCATCTCGCGGCGATCGCGGGCCGGCGCGGCATTTCGCTGTCGATGGAGCGCATCAACGAGATTTCGGACGAGACGCCGGTGCTGGTCGACCTGAAACCGGTCGGCGAGGGCTACATGGAGGATTTCTACGCGGCCGGCGGCGTGGGCGCCGTGCTGCGGGAACTGCGGCCGCTGCTCCATCTCGACACGATCGACGTCGAGGGTCGCACGCTGGGCGAGCGGCTGGACGAGCCGCTGGACTGGGTCGACCGCAACGTCATCAAGACGTTCGCCGACCCCGTGTCGAAGGTCGGCGGGCTGATCGCGCTCCACGGCAGCCTCGCGCCGGACGGCGCCATCTTCAAGCGCGCCGCGGCGACGCCCGCTCTGTTCGAGACCGAGGGGCGCGCGGTCGTGTTCGAAAACCTCGAGGACCTGTCGCGCCGCGTGGACGATCCGGATCTCGACGTGACGCCATCCGACGTGCTCGTGCTGAAGAATGCCGGCCCGCATGCGGCCGGCATGCCGGAGGCGGGCTATCTGCCGATTCCCAAGAAGCTGGCGCGCGCCGGCGTCAAGGACATGGTCCGCATCTCCGACGCGCGCATGTCGGGCACCGCGTTCGGCACGATCGTCCTGCACATCGCACCGGAATCCGCCATCGGCGGGCCGCTGGGCGCGGTGCGTAACGGCGACCGCATCCGCCTGTCGGTCGCGGAGAAGCGGATCGACCTGCTGGTCCCGGCCGACGAGATCGGGCGCCGCCTTGCCGGGATCAAGCCGCCGCCGGTTCCCAGGCGCGGCTATCGGAATCTCTATCGCCGAACGGTGCTGCAGGCGCCGCAGGGCTGCGATTTCGACTTCCTGAGCGGAACCGACGAGTAGCGGGCAGAAGGAGACGACGATGGAATACCGCAAGCTCGGCCGGTCCGGCCTGAAGGTTTCGCCGCTTTGCCTCGGCGCGATGATGTTCGGCGACCGGACGGACGAGAAGGAGTCGGCGACGATCGTCGCGCACGCGCGCGACGCCGGGGTCAATTTCCTCGACACGGCCGACGCATATTCGGCCGGAAAGTCGGAGGAGATATGCGGGCGCGCCATCGCGTCGGAACGCGCGCGCTGGATACTCGCCACGAAGCTCGCCAATCCCGGCGGGCCGGAGCCGAACGACCGCGGCACGTCGCGTCGCTGGATGCTGCGCGCGTGCGAGGCAAGCCTGAAGCGCCTCGGCACCGACTGGATCGATCTCTACTATCTCCATCGCGACGATCTCGACACGCCGATGGAGGAGACGATCGCCACGCTCGGCGACCTGATCCGGACGGGCAAGATCCGCTATTACGCGCTGTCGAACTACCGCGCCTGGCGTCTGGCGACGTTCGTCGAGACGGCGCGCGCGATGGGCGTGCCGGCACCCATCGCACTCCAGCCCTGCTACAACCTGATGGACCGCACGCCGGAGATCGAGCTTCTGCCGGCCTGCGCGCATCACGGGCTTGGCGTCGTCCCGTACAGTCCGCTCGCGCGCGGCGTGCTGACGGGCAAGTACGCGCCCGGCACGGCCCCGTCGCCCGAGACGCGCGCCGGCCGCAAGGACAAGCGGATCATGGAGACGGAGTTCCGTCCGGAATCGCTCGCCGTCGCGCAGGCGGTTTCGGCGCACGCGGCCAAGCGCGGGACAAACGCAACGGCGCTCGCACTCGGCTGGGTGATGAACAACGCGCTGGTCACGGGCGTCATCGCGGGCCCGCGCACGATGGCGCAGTGGCAGGACTATGTCGCCGCGATGGACTTCCGGTTCACGGAAGAGGACGAGGCGGCGCTGTCGGCACTCGTGCCCGCGGGCCATCCGTCGACGCCGGGCTACACCGATCCGGCCTATCCGCTCACCGGCCGCCAGCCGATCAGCGGATCCCGGCGCGCATGAAGCTCTGGATGAACTGACGCTGGAACAGCAGGAAGGCGACCAGCAGCGGCCCGCAGCTCATCAGCGTGGCCGCGGTGATCGTCGACCAGTCCACGCCCTGCTCGATCGCCGCGAAGACGCGCAGGCCCACCGTGATCGGCCTCGTTCCCACCGAGTTCGTCACGATCAGCGGCCACAGGAAGTTGTTCCAGTGGTAGCTGACCGACACGAGCGCGAAGGCGATATAGGTGGGCCGCGCAAGCGGCACGTAGACGCGCCACAGGATCGTCAGGCCGCCGGCACCTTCCACGCGCGCGGCGTCGTCCAGTTCCTTGGGCATGCTCTTGAAGGTCTGGCGCAGCAGGAAGATGCCGAAGGCGGACGCCATGTAGGGCAGCGCCATCGCGAGAACCGTGTCGACGAGGCCGAGTTTGGCCATCGTCACGTAATTCTCGACGAGCAGCACGTCGGGCATGATCATGAGCTGGACGAGGACGAGCGCGAACGCCACGTCGCGTCCCGCGAACTCGAACCGCGCGAAGGCGTAGGCGGCGAGCGTGACGAGCACGAGCTGGCCGGCGAGGACCAGCGAGACGAGCGCGAAGGTATTGAAGAAATACTGCGCGAAGGGTGCGGAATCCCACGCCTTGCGGAAATTGTCGAGCGTGAGCGGGGCCGTCAGCGCGAAGCGCGAGGCGAACTCCGGCGGGTGGAAGGCGGTCCACACGCAGTAGACGAGCGGGGCGATCCAGACGACAGCCAGCACCCACGCGCCGAGCGTCTCGAGATGCCGGGGAATTCCGCGCGCCGCGATCATCGATAGTGGATCCGCTTCTCGAGGACGAGGAACTGGAACAAGGCGGTTCCGCCGAGGATCGCCAGCAGCACGACGGTGAGGGCGGCCCCGTAGGCCGTGTCCCAGTAGCGGAATGCGACGTCGAAGATGTACGAGAGCAGCAGGTGGCTGGCGTTGTTGGGGCCGCCGCCGGTCAGCGCCACGATATGGTCGACGAGGCGGAACGCGCCGATCACGGCGTTGACCAGCACGAACAGCGTGGTCGGCATCAGCAGCGGCAGCGTGACGCGGCGGAAGAACGTCCAGCGCCCGCAGCCTTCGATCGCGGCCGCCTCGGCGAGGTTGGGCGACATCTGCTGGAGTGCGGCCAGATAGAAGATCATGAAGAAGCCGGCTTCCTTCCAGACCGTCATCACCATCATGCAATAGAGGACGGTGTCCGGGTTGCCGAGCCAGTTGGTGGCGCCGAAGCCGAAGGCGCGCACGATCTGGTCGATCAGGCCGTAGTCCGGCGTATAGAAGAACAGCCAGATGTTCGCGACAGCGATCATCGGCAGCACGGTCGGCGTGAAATAGGCGAGGCGCAGCCACGCCTGGCCGGCGAGCTTCTCGTTGACCCACAGCGCCATCAGCAGCGCGAGCGCCACCGACGCCGGGATCGTGCCAAGCGCGTAGAGCAGGTTGTTGTACATCGCCTGCCAGAAGACCGGATCGTCGACCATGCCCTCGAAATTCTCGAGGCCGACGAAGACCGACGGGCGGTTGCGCTTGGGCGTTGAATAGAGGCTTGCGTGCAGCGTCGCGACCGCCGGCCAGTGCGTGAAGGCCAGCAGCAGGACGAAGGCCGGCAGAAGCAGCAGCCAGCCGTAGATGGTCGCTTTCGCGCGGCTCAAGGGGCGGGAAGGGGCGGCCGGTGGCCGGCCGCCCCCGATCCTACCGTCAGCGCTGGAACGGCCGCAGGATGCGGGCCGCTTCGCGCTGCGCTTCCTCCATCGCCGCCTTGGCAGGCTTCGTGCCCACGATGGCGGCCTGCAGGCCGTCGTTGAGCGCCTTGGTCACGCGCTGGTTCTCGTGGGTCGAGAGCTCGGCCCATGCGAACTTCAGCTGGTCGCGGGCAACCGCGGCCGGCGGGAACTTCGCGACGTACTCCTTCATGCGCGTCGTTTCGAACGCGTCGGGGCGCACGGCGACGTAGCCGGTGTCGATGCCCCACTGGGCGGCGCGCTCGGGTTCAGTCGCGAAGCGGATGAATTTCATCACCGCGTCGCGCTCGGCCGCCGTCGTCTTCTTGAAGATGTAGAAGTTGCCCCCGCCCGTCGGCGAGCCGAACTGCTTGCCGGCCGGGAGCATCGCCACGCCGAACGGGAACTTGGCGTTGTCGCGCACGTTGGTGAGGTTGCCCGTCGTCGTCCACATCATGGCGACCTTGCGCTCGAAGAAGTCGCGCGGGGTGGTGCCCCACTCGACGATGCCGGGCGGATGCACCTTGTGCTTGGTCGAAAGATCGACCCAGTACTGCAGCGCCTCGACGACCTTCGGATCGTCGTAGAACGTGCGATTGCCGGCGTCGTTCATCAGGCGGACGTCGTTCTGCGTCGTCAGGCCCTGGAACAGCCAGTAGGGGAAGCCAGAGGACGGGATCTGGATGCCCCACTGGGTCGTGTTGCCGGCGGCGTCGCGCTTCGTCAGTTTCTGCGCGAAGGCGAGCTGTTCGGCCCAGTTCTTCGGCGGCGTCTCGGGATCGAGGCCCGCTTCCCTGAACAGGTCCTTGTTGTAGTAGAGCACGATGGTCGAGCGCTGGAATGGCACGCCCCAGGTCTTGCCGCCGGTCTGGCTGTTCTCCATGAAGGCCTTGTAGAAGCCGTCGAGCCACTTGCGGTCGTCGGCCGTCTTCAGCATCTCGTCGACCGGGACGATCGCTTCCTCGTCGATCAGCGTGTACATGTCGGTCGACAGCAGGATGGCGAAGTGCGGCGACTCGTTGCTCTTCAGCGCCGTCAGCGTCTTGGCGATCGTGTCCTGATAGGAGCCGGTGTAGACCGGTTCGACCTTGATCGTCGGGTTGGCCTTCCCGAAATCGGCGGCCATCGTGTCGATCAGCTTCGTGATCGGGCCGCCGACGGCGACGGGGAAGTAGAAGGTCAGCTTGGTCTGCTGCGCCACGGCGGGTTGGCCGGCGAGGCCTGCCGCCAAGGCGAGGCTTGCGCCCAGGACGAGTCTTCGGATGCGGTTCATCGGCATTCTCCTTCTCTGTGGTCGGCTAGCGGCCGGCCGCCGCGTCGATGCGGTGGCCGTCGGAAAGTCTGAAGACGTGCTGGCGATCCCTGTCCCAGGCGAAGGCAACCGTATCGCCCACGCCGTGGCGGGCGCGCCCGGGAAGGCGCGCCACGACGGTTTCCTTGCCCACGCGTGCGGCGATCAGCGTGTCGGCGCCGAGATACTCGACCGTCTCGACGCGCGCGGCGATGCCGCCGGACGCGATGCGGATATCCTCCGGCCGGATGCCAAGTGCGAAGCCATGCCCGGCGTCGGCGACCCTTCCGCCGCCCGCGCCATCGATGGCGCCGTCCGCGTCGAGCGCGACGACGTTCATCGGCGGCGTGCCGAGGAAACGCGCCGCGAACGCGGTGGCGGGTCGCGAATAGAGATCCTCGGGCGTGCCGTCCTGCTCGACCCGGCCGTTGCGCATCAGCACGACCTGGTCGGCCATCGTCATCGCCTCGACCTGGTCGTGGGTGACATAAAGCATCGTGATCGCGAGACGGCGTTGCAGTTCGCGGATCTCGAGGCGCATCTCCTGCCGCAGCTGGGCGTCGAGATTGGAAAGCGGCTCGTCCATCAGACAGACGGGCGATTGCGCGACGATGGCGCGGCCCAGTGCG
>JAEUKY010000124.1 GCA_016794005.1 Rhodospirillales bacterium | reverse complement strand
CGCCTAACTTTCGCAAGGTCGAAGCATGATCCCGCGCTATTCCCGCCCCCAGATGACCGCCATCTGGGAACCCGAATCCCGTTTCCGCATCTGGTTCGAGATCGAGGCCCACGCCTGCGACGCGCAGGCGATCCTCGGCGTGATCCCGAAATCGGCCGCGAAGGAAATCTGGAAGAAGGGCAAGTGGGAGATCGCGCGCATCGACGAGATCGAGCGCGAGGCCAAGCACGACGTCATCGCGTTCCTGACCAACCTCGCCGAATACGTCGGCCCGGCCGCGCGCTTCGTGCATCAGGGCATGACGTCTTCCGACGTGCTCGACACGACCTTCGCCGTCCAGCTCGTGCGCGCGTCGGACCTGCTGCTCGAAGGGATCGACCGCGTGCTCGCGGCGCTGAAAAAGCGCGCGATGGAGCACAAATACACGCCGACCGTCGGCCGCAGCCACGGCATCCATGCCGAGCCGGTCACGTTCGGCCTGAAGCTGGCGGGCTTCCACGCCGAATTCCAGCGCAACCGCGCGCGCCTGGTCGCCGCGCGCGCCGAGATCGCGACCTGCGCCATTTCCGGGGCCGTCGGCACGTTCGCCAACATCGACCCGTTCGTCGAGGAATACGTCTCGAAGAAGCTCGGCCTCGTGCCCGAGACGATCTCCACGCAGGTGATCCCGCGCGACCGCCACGCGATGTTCTTCGCGGTCCTCGGCGTCATCGCCGCGTCGATGGAGCGCTTCGCCATCGAGGTGCGCCATCTCCAGCGCACCGAGCTGCGCGAGGCCGAGGAATATTTCAGCCCCGGGCAGAAGGGCTCGTCGGCGATGCCGCACAAGCGCAACCCGGTGCTGTCGGAGAACCTGACGGGCCTGTCGCGCATCGTGCGCGCGGCCGTCGTGCCCGCGATGGAGAACGTGGCGCTGTGGCACGAGCGCGACATCTCGCACTCGGCGGTCGAGCGCGTGTTCGGGCCGGACGCCACCATCGCGCTCGATTTCGCGCTCAACCGCATGGCCGGGCTGATCGAGAAATGGACGATCTATCCCGAGATGATGCAAGCCAATCTCGATCGGCTGGGCGGGCTCGTCCATTCCCAGCGCGTGCTGCTCGCCCTCACGCAGGCCGGCATGGCGCGCGAGGACGCCTACCGCTTCGTCCAGTCGAACGCGATGGAGATCTGGAAGAAGGGCGGCGGCGATTTCGCCGCGCGCCTGAAATCCGACCCGGTCGTGAAGAAGTACCTGACGGGCAAACAGATCGACGCGCTGTTCGACCTCGGCTACCACACCAGGCACGTCGACACGATCTTCCGCCGCGTGTTCGGCGCGCCGAAGAAGAAAGCGAAGAAGCGCTAGCCCTGCGCCATGATCTGCTTCTTGGCCTCGGGAAGCAGGTGCTCCATCTGGGCGCGCAGTTCGGCTTCGGTCAGCGCCACGCCGGCGGCCTTGGCGTCGCCGAGGATCTTGGCGACGACGTCGGAATCGCCGGCCTTCTCGAAGTCCGAGGCGACGACTTCCTTGGCATAGGCGTCGACGTCCTTGCGGCCGAGCTTGCCCGCGACCCACTGGCCGAGCAGCTTGTTCCGGCGCGCCATGACCTTGAACTGCAGATCCTGGTCGTGCTTGAACTTGTTTTCGAAACCCTTTTGCCGTTCGTCGAAACCGCTCATGTCGATAGCCCCGTCGGTGGATGACTGGGTGCGGTTATAGCGAGCCGGAACCCGCTTGTCACATGTGCACCGTCGTCATATTGCGCCGCCCCGGCCACGACTGGCCCCTGGTCCTGGGGGCGAACCGCGACGAGATGCGCGACCGGCCGTGGAAGCCGCCCGCGCGCCACTGGCCCGACCGGCCCGACATCGTCGCCGGCCTCGACGTGCTGGCCGGCGGCTCGTGGATGGGGCTCAACGATCAGGGCATGGTCGCCGCGATCCTGAACCGGCGCGGCACGCTGGGGCCGGCCGAGGGCAAGCGCTCGCGCGGCGAACTCGTCCTCGACGCGCTCGACCATGCCGACGCCGCCGACGCAGCCGAAGCGTTCCGCGATCTTGCAAGCGAGGCGTATCGCCCTTTCAACATGGTGATCGCCGACGACCGC
>JAEUKY010000122.1 GCA_016794005.1 Rhodospirillales bacterium | reverse complement strand
GTCGTCACGCTGAAGCCGGGCTTCGTCGATACCGCGATGACGTGGGGCCTGCCGGGCCTGTTCCTGGTCGCACCGCCTTCGGCCGTCGCCGAAGCCGCCCTTGCGGCCGTGGCGAAGAAGCGCGACATCGTCTATGCGCCGCTCTTCTGGTGGGGCATCATGACGGTCATCCGGCACATTCCGGAACGCATCTTCAAGAAACTCAACATCTGACGGGACGGGACTTCATGGCGATCAGGATCGGCGTTGTCGGGGCGGGCGGGCGCATGGGCCAGATGCTGGTGCGCGAGATCGCCGCGACGAAGGAAGCCACGTTCGGCGGCGGGACCGAGAATCCGGCCAGTCCGTTCGTCGGCCGCGACGCGGGCGAGGTGGCGGGGCTGGGTGCCTTGCAGGCGAAGCTCGGCACCGATCCGGCAGCCCTGTTCGCCGCGTGCGACGCCGTGATCGATTTCACGGCGCCGGCGGCGAGCGTTGCGCATGCCTCCCTTGCGGCTGGCGGAAAGAAAATCCTCGTCCTCGGCACGACCGGACTTTCGGCCGACGACCAGAAGAAGATCGACGCGGCGGCGAAGTCCGCGACCATCGTGCAGGCGACGAACTTCTCGCTCGGCGTCAATCTCGCCTTCGCACTCGTCGAGGAAGCGGCCCGCCGCCTCGGCCCCGACTACGACATCGAGATCTTCGAGGCGCACCACAAGCACAAGGTCGACGCGCCCTCGGGCACGGCGCTGTCGCTGGGGCGCGCGGCGGCCAAGGGCCGCGGCCTCGATTTCGCCAAGGACACGGTGCGCAGCCGCGACGGGCACACCGGGGCGCGGCCCGCCGGGCCCATCGGTTTCTCGGTCGCGCGCGGCGGCTCGGAAATCGGCGAGCACACCGTCATGTTCATGGGCGACGGCGAGCGGCTGGAGATCGCGCACAAGGCGCAGGGAAGGCAGGTCTACGCCAAGGGTGCGGTGCGCGCGGCCCTGTGGGCGGCGGGCAAGGGCCCCGGCCTCTATTCGATGCGCGACGTGCTCGGGCTCTGACGCCAGCGCCGCAGCGCTTCGTCGAGGACGCGCGCCAGTTCCGCACGCTCGCCCACCGGCAGGAAGCTGCCCACGACCGTCGTCCGGCCGTGGCTGCGCAGCCGCACGAGCGGGGCGCCCGCCCCGCGGTCGGCGAGTTCGACCTTCAGCCAGTAGGGTTCCAGGCTGTGTCGCCGCACGCGGCCCCAATGGTCGGTGCGCACGATCTCGAACCGGTCGGCATGCAGCGTCAGGCGTTCGCGGATCCGGCCGCGCGCGTAGCTGACGCGGAACGCGATCCACACCAGCAGCACGTCGACGCCGAGGAATCCCACCACCGGCCACGCCCCCACCGCGAGGAAGACGATCCCCGCGACGAAGCTGACGGCGCACAGAAGCCCCATCAGCACGGCGAAGCCGCGCGGGCCCAGCGAACGGTGCGGGCGCAGCGTCAGATCGAGAAGCGGGGCATCCATGCGCACGAGGTTAGCGCGTTCCGCTTGACCGGGAAACGCCGGGCGCTTATCGCCAGAGGACGATGAAGAAGGTCAACATCCACGAATTCTATTCCCGTCTCGCGGCGGCCACGCCGGAACCGGAAACCGAGCTCGAATGGGGCAATCCCTACCAGCTGCTCGTCGCGGTCGTGCTGTCGGCGCAGGCGACCGACGTGGGCGTCAACAAGGCGACGCGCGCCCTGTTCGCCCGGGTGAAGACGCCCGCCGAGATGCTGGCCCTCGGCCTCGAAGCCGTGCGCGAGCACGTGAAGACCATCGGGCTCTTCAACACGAAGGCGAAGAACGTGATCGCGCTGTCGGAAATCCTCGTGCGCGAGCACGGCGGCGCGATCCCGCGCGACCGCGAGAGGCTGGAAGAGCTTCCCGGCGTGGGCCGCAAGACCGCGAATGTCGTGCTCAACGTCGCGTTCGGCGAGCCGACCATTGCGGTCGACACGCACATCTTCCGCGTGGGCAACCGCACGGGCCTTGCCAAGGGCAGGACGCCGCGCGAGGTCGAGGACGGTCTGGTGAAGGCCACGCCCGACGAATTCCGCCGCCACGCGCATCACTGGCTGATCCTGCACGGGCGCTATGTCTGCAAGGCGCGCAAGCCCGAATGCTGGCGCTGTGCCGTGGCGCACGTGTGCGCGTTCAAGCCGAAGACG
>JAEUKY010000098.1 GCA_016794005.1 Rhodospirillales bacterium | reverse complement strand
CCTGTTCGCGGTCGGCGAGACGCTGTGGCTCGCCTCGCGCCACGCGCACGGCAAGGACGAACTGCTGCCGCTGTCCGGCTCGCTGTGGATGACGCGCGAGGAATGGAAGCGCAGCTGGAAGCCGTGGTTCCGCGGCACCGGCCTCGGCTTCTCGATCGGCGCGCTGCCGGCGGGCGGTGCCGAGATCCCGACGTTCCTTTCGTACTATCTGGAGAAGAAACTGTCGGTGAAGCCCGAGGAATTCGGCCACGGCGCCATCGAAGGCGTGGCCGGCCCCGAAGCCGCGAACAACGCGTCGGCCGCCGGCGTGCTGGTGCCGATGCTCACGCTCGGCCTGCCGACGTCGGCGACCGCCGCGATCATGCTGTCGGCCTTCCAGAGCTACGGCATCCAGCCCGGCCCGCTCTTGTTCCAGAACCAGGCGGCGCTGGTGTGGGGCCTGATCGCCTCGCTCTACATCGCCAACGTGATGCTGCTGGTGATGAACCTGCCGCTGGTGCCGCTGTGGGTGAAGATCCTCGCCATCCCCAAGCCGTGGCTCTATGGCGGCATCCTCGTCTTCGCGACGATCGGCACCTACGGCATCAGCCAGAGCGTGATCGACCTCGTGCTGCTCTATCTGGTCGGCTTCGCGGGCTATGCGATGCGCCGGTTCGACTTCCCGACGGCCCCGGTCATCATCGGCATGATCCTCGGCCCGCTGGCCGAACAGGAACTGCGCCGCGCGCTGACGATCAGCCAGGGCGACTGGACGGTGTTCCTCACCCGCCCGCTTTCCGCCACGCTGATCGCGATCGCGCTGCTCGCCCTCGCCGGCCCGCAGATCTGGGCGGCGATCCAGAAGCGCAAGGCGGCGGGCTGAAGTTACCGGTTGCGTTACGCGAAGGCGTGCGGCCGGAACCGCGCGCCTTCAACCCGTTGATCCGGCACGTCCGTCCCAACGGATGTAGTCCGGAAATGGGTTACCATATGCAACCGTAACCTATTTAAGCCATTGAGATCGCAGGCAGGTAACCTGCAACGCGCCTTTCGTGCAACGCAAGGCTTGCGGAGCCCGATTCAGCGCGCGGTTCCGCGACCGCCCCGACCGCGCGCCATTCCATCTCCCTTCACCATGTCAAACAGCACAGGCTTTCGCCCTGCCCGACATGATAGGGATTTTTGCCCGCAGAGATAGCCGCACAATCGTAATCAGCCGAGATATCGCTGAACGGTCGGCCCAACCGAGCCGATGATTTCCTCGCGCGTCATCGCGACGACCGGCGGCAGCCTGAGCACGTAGCGGCAGAACGCAAGCCCGAGCATCTGCGTCGCGACGAGGCCGGCCCGGCGCGCGACCTCGGCGCGGCCCGCACCCGGCAGCATGGCCGGCGCCACCTGGCTTGCGAATATCTCGCGCATGCGGTCGGCCGCTTCGGGGTCCGTCGCGGCGGCACGCAGCAGGATCGTCATGCCGCCGCCGCCGGCGTCCCCCTCCCAGACGTCGAGGAAATGCGCGACCAGCGCCTGCCCGCGCCTGCCCGGCGACACCCGCGAAAGGTCCGGCAGTTTCAGGTCGAACGCCGTCGCGCGCGCGAACAGCCCGTCCTTGCTGCCGAAATAGCGGATGACCATCGCCGGATCGATCGACGCGCGCGCCGCGATGTCGCGCACCGTCGCGCGGTCGTAGCCCAGTTCGGCGAACGTCGCGCGGGCCGCGTCGAGAATGGCGGCGCGGGTCCGTTCGGATTTCGGGGTCCTGTCCTGCGTTTTCGGCATCGCTCCTTATGCCAACGCGCGTTGACAAAATCAATGGCATCGCATAAATCAACACTTGTTGACTTTTCAAGAACCCGAAACCGGAGCCCCGACATGCTTCCCACCGAAACCGACGTCCTGATCGTCGGCGCCGGCCCCACCGGCCTGGCGCTGGCCGCCACCCTCCAGAGCGCCGGCGTCCGCCACGTGCTGGTCGACCGGCTCGCACAGGGCTGCAACACGTCGCGCGCGGCGGTGATCCACGCGCACACGCTGGAAACGCTCGAATCGATCGGCGTCGCCGACGCGCTTGCGGCGCGCGGCCTCCGGCTGCCGGCCTTCAGCGTGCGCGACCGGGACCGGACGCTGGTCACCCTGCCCTTCGACACGCTGCCGGGCCGGCACAACTGCCTGCTGATGCTGCCGCAGGATGCGACCGAGGCCGTCCTGGCCGAACGGCTGGGCGCACTCGGCGGCCGGATCCGCCGTGGCGTCGTCGCATCGCACGTCGAACAGGATGCGCAGGGCGTACGTGCCATCCTCGAATCCGGCGACGGGGCGCACGCGATCCGCGCGCGCTACGCGGTCGGCGCGGACGGCATGCGCAGCGCCGTTCGGGAGGCGGCCGGCATCGCGTTCGACGGCGAAGCCTTCGACCGGCCGTTCGTTCTCGCCGACGTGGCGATGGACTGGCCGCTCGCCCCGCGCGAGGTGTCGCTGTTCTTCGCGCCCGCGGGCCTGCTCGTGGTCGCACCGCTGCCGGACGGGACGTACCGGCTTGTCGCGCCGCTCGACGCCGCACCCGAACAGCCGGGACGCGCCGAAATGCAGGCGCTGCTGGACGAGCGCGGCCCCGCAGCGACAGCCGCCCGGATCGAGCGCGTGGTCTGGAGTTCGCGCTTCCGCGTCCACCATCGCCTCGCGTCGTCCTATCGCAACGGACGCCTCTTCGTCGTCGGCGACGCGGCGCATGTCCACAGCCCGGCCGGCGGCCAGGGGATGAACTGCGGCCTCGTCGATGCCTGCGTGCTCGGCCGGCTGCTGGCCGACGTGCTGTCCGGCAGACGGCCGGAACCGGCGCTCGATCTCTACGAGAAGCTGCGCCGGCCGGCGGCCGAACGCGTCCTTGCGCTTTCGGGCCGGCTTACGTCGATGGCGACGGTCGACGGAACGATCCGGCGAACGCTGCGCAACGCGGCGCTGTCGGCGGCGTTCCGGCTGGCGCCGGTCAGGCGACGGCTGATGCTGGAGCTTTCCGGACTGGCGCGCGCCGACATGGCGCGCGTGCCCGACGCGGTCTAGCGCCGCGACGGGCCGGCCGCCGCGCACGCGAACAGGTCGGTCGTCCCGTCCGGTCCCGGTGCCGCGACCGATGCCATCGGCCGGCACGTGCCGTCCCAGCAGAGTTCGTAGTCGGCCGCGTAGCCGCGCCGGCTGAGCGTCAGGCGGTCGAGCGGCGCCACGGCGGGGACGTAGTGGTACCAGCCGTCGCGCAGGATCGATCCGGGCGGCGGCTCCATGCCCGCCCCGCTTCCCCGCACGCGCGCGGCCACCGGAACGACGGTAAGTCCGCGCACCTGCCAGTCCTCTTCCCAGCGCACCTTCTCGATCGAATGGGTCCAGGCGAGCGTGAAGTCCGCCGACGGGATGCCGCCCGCGACCAGCGCCGGAAAAACGCCGAGGCAGAGGACGGCGAGCGCGCTCACGCCGGCCGGAGGGCCTTGCGGCTGCTCCACCAGTTGATGGCGATGACGGCCGCCCCGAGCGCGAAGCCGAGTTCGTCGGTCACCGGCAACGCCGCGACCAGCAGACCCGCCGCGGCGGTCGACAGCACGCGCATCGGCCAGCCCATCGGCCCGAGGAAATAGCCGCTGGCCGCCCCGCCCCACAGGCAGATCGCGAGCAGCGCCTTGACGGTGATGTAGACCACGGCGAGCGGGCTGTCGGTCTGCAGCAGCAGCGCCGGGTCGTAGATGAACATGTACGGGATCACGAAACCGGCAAGCGCCACGCGCACGGCGATGAGCCCGATCTTCATCGCCGACTCCTTCGCGATGGACGAGGCGGCGAAGGCCGCGAGCGCCACCGGCGGCGTCAGGTCGGCCATGATGCCGAAATAGAAGACGAACATGTGCGACTGGAGCAGCGACACGCCCATGCCCAGCAGCGCCGGCGCCACCATCGAGGCCGTGATGATGTAGTTGGGGATCGTCGGAATGCCCATGCCGAGGATGAGGCAGACCACCATCGTCAGGACGAGGGCCGCGATCTTGCTTTCGCCCGAGATGCCCACGACGACGCGCGCGAAGGTGCCGCCCAGCCCGGTCAGCGTCAGCGTGCCGATGATGACGCCGACGAGCGCGCAGGCGATGCCCACCGCGATCGAGTTGCGCGCGCCCTCCGACAGGCTTTCGAGCACGAGACGGTAGGTCTCGCGCGCGCCCGTGCGCACGCCGGTGACCAGCAGCAGCAGCGCCACCGCGCCGACCATCACGTCGAGATTTTCGGACTTGAGATAGAACCCGCCGATCAGGCCGAGCGCCACCCAGACGAACACGCGGAAGGCGCGGTGCCCGAGCGTGGCCGCGATCCGCCCGCCGAGGATCAGGATCACCGTGAAGCCCAGGCCGACCGTGCCGGCGTAGAGCGGCGTGAATCCCGCGAACAGCAGGTAGACGAGGATCGCCAGCGGCAGCAGCAGGTACCAGTCGCGCCTGATCGCGGCGAGCGCGCTGGGACACTGGTCCTTCGGCAGGCCGACGAGGTTGCTGCGCTTGGCTTCCAGATGCACCATCCAGAAGGCCGAGAAGAAATAGAGGAACGCCGGGATGGCGGCCGCGACGGCGATATCGCCGTAGGGCACGTCGAGATTCTCGGCCATGATGAAGGCGACGGCCCCCATCACCGGCGGCATGATCTGGCCGCCCATGCTGGCGGTCGCCTCGACGGCGCCGGCGAACGCGGCGCGGTAGCCGAAGCGCTTCATCAGCGGGATCGTGAACTGGCCGGTCGACACGACGTTGGCCACGCCCGAGCCGCTGATCGTGCCCATCAGCGCCGACGACACGACCGCGACCTTGGCCGGACCGCCGGTGTAGTGGCCGACCGTCCCCATCGCGATGTCGTTGAACAGGCGGATCATGCCCGCCTTCTCGAGGAACGTGCCGAACAGGATGAACAGGAAGATGAAGGTCGACGAGACCTGGATCGGGATGCCGTAGATGCCCTCCACGCCGCGATAGAGCTGGTGGAGGATCAGGTCGAACTCGTAGCCGCGATGGCCGTACGGGAACGGCAGCGCGTCGCCGAAGAACAGGTAGACGACGAACGCGGCGCAGATGAGCGGCAGGGCCAGCCCCATCACGCGGCGCGAGGCCTCGAAAACCATCGCGACGACGAGCGTGCCGACGACCATGTCGAGCAGGTCCGGATCGGGCCGCGTCATCAGCTCGACGTAGAAGACCCAGTGGTAGAAGCCCAGCGCGAAGCCGGCCAGCGCCAGCGCCCAGTCCTGGAGCGGAACTCCGCGATCCTCGCCGCCGCGCCGCACGCGGAACAGCATGAACACCATGAACAGCAGGAACCCGACATGCACCGAGCGCACGATGACGCTTGCGAGCGGGCTGTAGGCCGACGTGTAGATCTGGAAGACCGAGAAGACGACGCCCATCCAGAACGTCACCTGCCCGGCGAAACCGCCCAGGACGGGCACGTGGTCCGGCAGCGCTTCCTGGACCTTGCGGAGTTCCTCTTCCGACAGGGCCGGCGCGTCTGCTGGAAGTGCGTGAGTGTTCATGGGCGGCGAGGTTTCCTGCTCGGGTGGAAATAGAAAGGCCGGGCGGCTTCCACCGCCCGGCCCGTTACCGGTCCTGCCCTACTTGAGCAGGCCGCGTTCGCGGTAGTAGCGCTCGGCGCCGGGATGCAGCGGCACCGGCGGGTTCTGGAAGGCCGTCGCGGCATCGATGCCGCGCGCGGCGGCGGCGCTCGCGACCATGCGGTCGAGATTGTCGAACATCGCCTTGGTCATCGTGTAGACCGCATCGGCCGGCACGCGTTCGGACGTGACCAGGAAGTTCTTGATCTGGATCGTGTCGACCGCCGTGTCCTGCCCCTTGTAGGTGTTGGCCGGCATCGTCGCCGGCTGATACGCCGGATCGCCGATCTTGGCGATCACGTCGGCCGGGATCGCGACGATGACGATGTCGGTCGTCGTCGCGACGTCGCGGATCGCGGCCACGCCGAGACCCGCCGAGATCAGCGTCGCGTCGAGCTGGCGGTTCTTGATCAGATCGACCGACTGGCCGAACGGCAGGAACTGCACCTGCGAGAAGACCGTGCCCATGTTCTGCGGGCCGGCATAGCCGAGGCCGGCGGCCATGAAGATCGCGCGCGCGTTCACTTCCGTGCCCGAACGGGGGGCGCCGACCGAGATGCGCTTGCCGCGCAGGTCGGCAAGCGTCTTGATGCCCGATTCCTTCGAGGCGACGATCTGGATGTAGTTGGAATAGAGCCCGCCGATGGTGCGCAGGCGGTCGAGCTTCTGCGGGAAGCCGACTTCCGCGTTGCCGCGCCACGCGTCGCTCAGCGCGTCGCCGAGCGTGAAGGCCACT
>JAEUKY010000069.1 GCA_016794005.1 Rhodospirillales bacterium | reverse complement strand
GGGCCGGGGGTGAGCAGCAGCGGGTCGCCGGTTTCGGACTTGCCGGTGGGTGCGATCGACATTTCGGGCGTTCCTCGTTGGGGAAGGAAGGACGGGAAAGCATCGCCCTTGCCCTATCCATAGGTCCAATACATAATGACTATGTTTCAAATCGGATATGTCTATAGATGAATCTCGTCCAGTTGCGCGCCTTCCGCCTCGTCGCGCGTGCCGGCGGCTTCAGTCGGGCGGCGGAGGCCGCGCGCGTCAGCCAGCCCACGCTGTCGGCCCAGGTGAAGGCGCTGGAGCGGACCTATGGCGTGGCGCTGTTCGACCGGCGCGGCCGGCAGGTGCGCCTCACCCGCGTCGGCCGCCGCCTGCTCGACGTCGCGGACCGGCTCTTCGACCTCGCCGAGGAAGCCAAGGCGGTCGTCGCCGGCACCGACGCGCCCTCGCGCGCCTTCCTCAGCGTCGCGGCCGACGGGCCGGCGCATGCGCTGGCGGTCCTGGGGGCGCTGGAACGCCGCGTGCCTGGGCTCGATTTCGCGCTCGCCATCGGCAACTCGGACGAGGTGGTGCGCGCCCTCCTCGCCTACGAGGCCGACATCGGCATCATGGCGCGCGCGGTAGCCGATCCGCGGCTGGCCGTCACGCGCCTGCGCAGCGACCGGCTGGTCGCCTTCGTGCCGGCGATGCAGGCGCGAAAGCGCCGCCTGCCCACGCTGGCGGAAATCGCGGAGCAGCGGCTGGTCCTGCGCGAACGCGGCTCGGCCACGCGCGAGCGCTTCGAGGCGGCGCTCGCCGAGGCGGGCCTCGCACCTGCGCGCATCGTCGAGGTCGCCACGCGCGAAGGCGTGCGCGAGGCGGTCGCCGCCGGCTTCGGGACCGGTATCGTGTTCGAGAACGAGCTGGGCCCCGATCCGCGCTTCGCCGCGCTGCCCTTCGCCGACGCCACGCTCGAGGTCGCGGAATACGCGTGCTGCCTGGCCGAGCGGCGCGAACAGCCGCTGCTGCGCGCCTTCGTGGAATGCGCGCTGGCCGGTTGACCTAGATCAGTGCCGGAGCGCGCGGCCGGGCGCATGTTCGCCCCATGCTGACGCAGGAAACCCTCAACCGCGCCGAGGCGCGGGTCCCCCGCTACACGAGCTATCCGACCGCCCCGCATTTCGCCAAGGCGATCGGTCCGCTGCAGGTCGCGCAATGGTACGCCGACATCCCGGACGACAGGCCGGTCTCGGTCTATGTCCACGTGCCGTTCTGCGCCCAGCTCTGCTGGTATTGCGGCTGCAACACGACGATCGCGTCCAAATACGCAAGCGTGCACAACTATGTCGACACGCTGCTGCGCGAGCTTGCCCACGCGCGCACGGTCCTGCGGCACCGGCTGCCCGTCGGCCAGATCCATTTCGGCGGCGGCACGCCCAACGCGCTGTCGCCCGTCGACTTCGCGCGCATCGCCGACGCGCTGCACGAGATGTTCGACATCGGCGTCGACACGCGCTTCGACGTCGAGCTCGACCCGCGCATCCTCGACGCGAAGATGGCGTGGATGCTGGTCGCCTCCGGCGTCACGCGCGTCAATCTCGGCATCCAGGATTTCGACCCGACGGTGCAGGCGGCGATCAACCGCGTCCAGCCGGTCGAGCTGGTCGAGGCGCGGCTGGCCGACCTGCGCGCGGCCGGCCTGCCGGAGTTCGGCGTCGACCTGCTCTACGGCCTGCCGCATCAGACCGAGGCGACCATCGCCGCGACGGTCGACAAGGTCGCCGATCTGGGGGCAAGCCGCGTGGCGCTGTTCGGCTACGCGCACGTGCCGTGGATGAAGCCGCACCAGAAGCTGCTGGAGCCGCACGGCCTGCCCGGGATCGAGGCGCGCATGAAGCTGATGGCGCACGCGCACGCGCGACTGGCCGCACGCGGCTACCGGCGCATCGGCATCGACCATTTCGCGCGCGCCGACGACGAGCTCGCCGTCGCGGCCGGCGAAGGCAGGCTTGCGCGCAATTTCCAGGGCTACACGACCGACCGCGCCGAGACGCTGCTGGCCTTCGGGCCTTCGGCCATCGCGGCCTTCCGCGAAGGCTACGCGCAGAACCATACGCGGCTCGACGAGTGGCGCGCCGCGGTCGAGGGCAAGGAGCTGCCCGTCGCCCGCGGCGTGGCGCTGTCGGACGACGACCGCGTCCGGCGCGAGATCATCGTGCGCCTGATGTGCGACATGTCGGTCGATCTCGACGCGCTTGCGCCCGGCAGGCGGTTCCCCGACGCGTTCGCGCGCATCGACCGCTTCGCCGCCGAGGGGCTGTGCACGCGCGACGGAGCGCATATCGCGATCCCGCCGCCGGCCCGCAGTTTCGCGCGGATCGTCGCCTCGGCGTTCGACGCCTATCTCGACGGCGGCGAAGCCCGGCATTCCGTCGCCGTCTAGCCCGGATCGCTTGACTCGCCGGGGGTGCGGCACGCACCATCGGGACATCCCCCAAGGAGGTCCATCGATGCCGAATTTCCGCGTTCTCTGCGCCGCCGCCCTCGCGGTCGCCGCCCTCGCCGCCCCGGCGGAAGCCGCCAAGCGGGACAACACGATCCGCTTCGCCTACGACCAGGTGCCGGAGAACGTCGATCCCTATTTCAACAACGTGCGCATCGGCGTGATCATCGCCCATCACGTGTGGGACACGCTGATCTACCGCGACCCCAAGACCAACGAATACAAGGGCCAGCTCGCCACCGCCTGGCGCTGGATCGACGACAAGACGCTGGAACTGGACCTGCGCACCGGCGTCAGGTTCCACAACGGCGAAGAGTTCGACGCCGACGACGTGGTCTATACGCTCAACTTCGTGTCGAACCCGGCCAACAAGTCGACCACGCAGCAGAACGTCAACTGGATCGACAAGGCGGAAAAGGTCTCGAAGCACAAGGTCCGCATCCTCCTGAAGCGCACCTTCCCGGCGGCGATCGAATATCTGGCCGGCCCCATCGCGATCCACGCGAACGAATACTACGCCAAGGTCGGCCCGCAGGGCATGAACGAGAAGCCGGTCGGCACCGGCCCCTACCGCGTCGTCGAGCACGCGCAGGGCAAGCAGCTGCGCCTCGAGCGCAACCCCGACTATTTCAAGGACAGCCCCAAGCCGCAGCCGACCATCGACAAGGTCGATATCCGCTTCATCCCCGACCGCCAGACGCAGGTGGCCGAGATGCTGTCGAACGGGCTCGACTTCATCATGAACGTCGCCCCCGACCAGGCCAACCAGATGAAGGCCGTCCCCCACCTGACGGTCGAGAGCGGCGAGACGATGCGCATCGTCTTCCTGCAGATGGGCTCGCTCGAGAAGACGCCCGTCCAGGCCTTCCGCGATCCGCGCGTGCGCATGGCGATCAACCACGCCATCGACCGCGCGGCCATCGTCAAGAACCTCGTCGGCGAGGGTGCGCGCGTCCTCAACACGATCTGCTTCCCCAGCCAGTTCGGCTGCACCGACCAGGGAGCGCCGGTCTACGCCTACGACCCGGCCAAGGCCAAGGCGCTGCTCGCCGAGGCGGGCTTCCCCAACGGCTTCGACGTCGACCTCTATTCGTACCGCGAACGCAACCAGGCCGAAGCGATGATCGGCTACCTGCGCGCCGTGGGCATCCGCGCCAACCTGCGCTTCCTGCAGTACGCCGCCTTCCGCGAACAGCTTCGCGGCGGGACGGCCGTGTTCGCGCACCAGACCTGGGGTTCGTTCTCGGTCAACGACGTGTCGGCCAACACGCCCGTCTTCTACAAGTTCGAGGACGACGACATCACGCGCGATCCGGAAGTCCGCGACCTGCTCGTGAAGGGCGACGGCTCGGTCGATCCGGAAGCGCGCAAGGCAGCCTACCGGGAAGCGCTGGCGCTGATCGCGCGGCGCGCCTACTCGGTGCCGCTCTACTCGCTGACGACCTTCTACGTCTATTCGAAGGATCTCGCCTTCACGCCGTACCCGGACGAGCTGCCGCGCTTCTGGGAAACGCGCTGGAAGTAAGCCAGAACCCGCGATGCTCGGCTTCGCCGCACGGCGGCTTCTCGTCGCGGTTGCGGTGGCCTTCGCGGTCTCGGCGATCAGCTTCGTGCTGCTTCGCCTGTCGGGCGACGTCGCCCTCGCCATCGCCGGCGAGGGGGCGCGCGCCGCCGACATCGAGATGGTCCGGCAGACCTACGGGCTCGACCGGCCGCTCCTCGTCCAGTACGCCGAATGGCT
>JAEUKY010000396.1 GCA_016794005.1 Rhodospirillales bacterium | reverse complement strand
GACGGCGCGCGCCGTGCTGGTCGGATTCCCCACGCTGGAGGACGGCGGCAACTGCGTGGCCCAGATCATCGCCGAGGGGATCGTGCCCGGCGGGATCGAGATGATGGACAGGCCCGCGATCCACGCGGCCGAGGCGTTCGTGAACGCGGGCTATCCGCTCGACGTCGAGAGCCTGCTGATCGTCGAGCTCGACGGGCCGAAGGCCGAGGTCGACGAGCTGATCGCGTCGGTCGACCGCATCGCGCGCGAGAACAACGCCGTGTCGAGCCGCATATCGGAGAACGACGAGGAGCGCCTGCGCTTCTGGGCCGGGCGCAAGGCGGCCTTCCCGGCGGTGGGCCGCATCAGCCCCGACTATATGTGCATGGACGGCACGATCCCGCGTAAGCGGCTGGCCGAAGTGCTGCGCGGCATTTCCGACATCGCCAGGCGCCACGGCGTGGGTGTGGCCAACGTCTTCCATGCCGGCGACGGCAACTTGCATCCGCTGATCCTGTTCGACGCGAACAAGGACGGCGAGCTGATCGCGGCCGAGAAATGCGGGGCCGATATCCTGCGCCTGTGCGTGGAGGTGGGCGGCGTGCTGACCGGCGAGCACGGCGTGGGTATCGAGAAGCGCGACCTGATGCCCACGATGTTCGACGAGGACGACCTCGCCACGCAGATGCGCCTCAAATGCGCGTTCGATCCGGCGGCACTCCTCAATCCCGGCAAGGTGTTCCCGCAGCTCCACCGCTGCGCCGAAATGGGCAGGATGCGCGTGCACAAGGGCCAGGTCCCGTTCCCCGACCTGCCGCGGTTCTGATGAAGCCCGCCGACGCCAAGCAGCTGCGCGACGCCGTCGCCTGGGCCGCCGCCGAGGGCGAGGCGCTCGACATCGTGTCGGGCGGCAGCAAGGCCGCACTCGGCCGGCCGGGGCGCCCGGCGCGCAAGCTCGACGTTTCCGCACTTTCCGGCGGAATCGAGTACGAGCCCGAGGAACTGGTCCTCACCTGCGGGGCCGCCACGCCGATGCGCGAGATTCTGCTGCTGCTCGAGCAGCGCGCGCAGATGCTCGCCTTCGAGCCGCCGGATTTCGGTGCGCTCTACGGCCTTGCGCCCGATGGCGGGACGATCGGCGGCGCGCTCGCCGCCAATCTCGCCGGTCCGCGCCGCGTCAAGATGGGGTCGGCGCGCGACCATTTCCTAGGTTTCTCGGGCGTGTCCGGACGCGGCGAGGAATTCAAGGCCGGCGGGCGCGTGGTCAAGAACGTCACCGGCTACGACCTGCCCAAGCTGATCGCCGGTTCGATGGGCACGCTCGCCGTTCTCGACCGCGTGACGGTGAAGGTGATGCCGGCGGCCCCCAAGGCGCGCACGGTGCTGGTCTTCGGTCTCGATCCGGCACGCGCGGTCGCGGCGATGTCGGAGGCGCTCAACAGCCCGTGGGAAGTGTCGGGGGCCGCGTATCTGCCCGCGAACGTCGCGAAGCGCTCGCGCGTCGATCACGTCGCGGGGGCGGGGACGAGCGTGACCGCGATCCGCGTCGAAGGGACGGCCGTATCGGTCGCGGCACGCTGTGCGGCACTGCGCGAAAGCCTCGGCGCTTTCGGTGCCATCGAGGAGCTGCACTCGATCCGCACCGTCGATTTCTGGCGCGAGGTGCGCGACGTCGCCCCGCTGCTGCCGGATGCCACGCGCGCGATGTGGCGCGTTTCGGTCGCCCCCACGCAAGGGCCAGCCGTCGCCGCGAGCGCGTCCGGTGCCGACTGGTTCCTCGACTGGGGCGGCGGGCTCGTCTGGCTTGCGGTCCCCGCATCGGGCGATGCCGGCGCCGCGAAGCTGCGTGCCGCCTATGCCGAAGGCCACGCCACGCTGATGCGCGCCCCCGACGCGATCCGCAGTCTCGTGCCCGTGTTCGAACCGGCCGCACCGGGTGTCGCCGCACTCAACCGCGGCGTGAAGGCGCAGTTCGACCCGCGCGCCATCCTCAATCCCGGCCGCATGTACGAAGGGCTCTGAGAAGGCGATGCAGACCAGCTTCACCCTCGCCCAGCTTGCCGATGCGGACGTGCGCGAGTCCGAGACGATCCTGCGCAAATGCGTGCATTGCGGCTTCTGCACGGCGACGTGCCCGACCTACGTGCTGCTCGGCGACGAGCTCGACAGCCCGCGCGGCCGCATCTACCTGATCAAGGACATGCTGGAGAAAGGGCGCGCTGCCGACGCGCGCACCGTGCGGCACGTCGACCGCTGCCTGTCTTGCCTGTCGTGCATGACGACCTGTCCGTCGGGCGTGAACTACATGCACCTCGTCGACCATGCGCGCGCGCACATCGAAGAGACCTACGTGCGGCCGTGGCACGAGCGGCTGCTGCGCGGGGTTCTCGCCTTCGTGCTGCCGAGCCCGACGCGGTTCCGTTTGGCCCTGATCGGCGCGCTGCTGGCGCGGCCCTTCGCGCGTCTTCTGCCGAAGGGCACGCGCCTGCGTGCGATGCTGTCGCTGGCGCCCAAGGCGATTCCGTCGCCGTCGGATGTGGACCGGCCGCAGGTGTTCTCGCCCGTCGGCACGCCGCGCAAGCGGGTGGCGATCCTGCAGGGCTGCGCGCAGCAGGTGCTGGCCCCGCAGATCAACGAAGCGACGATCCGCCTGCTCGTGCGGCTGGGCTGCGAGGTTTCGGTCGCCGAAGGCTCGGGCTGCTGCGGGGCGCTGACGCACCACATG
>JAEUKY010000342.1 GCA_016794005.1 Rhodospirillales bacterium | reverse complement strand
TTCTCGGCCATGTGAGGATAGGCCTCCTCTTGAGGGTTCTTGGTTGTCGACGGTCCTCGCGTCGCGGGCGCGGAGACCCTCGGGGGCGGGACGTCGCGCGCGCTAGTCGGGGACGTCCCGGTTGGCGTTCGCGCCGCCGCTAGCAGATCCGATCGAAGCGCCTGTCCGGCGACTCGACGGCGAATCGGCCATGCGGTCGAGACTCGGTATGCCGCTTCGCCGGAATCTTGGCAAGCAGGAAAATAGTAAAAACACCGATGGAATCGGCATCGCGCGACGGTCGGTCGCCGAAAACGCAGGAAATCCGCGCTTTTTGAAGGCACGCCGGACGCGCGCGGCGCCGATTTGCCGCAATGTATGGCGGTGAATCGGCGGCGTCAGAATTCGAGCGTGACGACTTCGCAGTTCTGGAAATGCCGTCCGGTGAGACGGTTGAGGAACGTGCCGTGCCCCACCACCGCGATCTCGCGTTCGCGCCGTGCCGCAAGCCATTCGCGGAACGCGGCGACGCGCGCAAGCAGCGTTTCCTCGCTCTCCACCGCGATCGCGTCGGGGCGGGCCGGATCGTGGTGCCACCAGCGGTCGTCGAGATGGTCGAATTCCAGATGCGGGAAATCCGCCTTCAGTTCCGGCGTGCGCCGGCCGATGTCGCCCGAATGCTCGGCGCGCTCGCGGTGCAGCGCCTCGATCTTCAGCGGTGCCGCGTGCCCGGCGAAGGCGAGCTCGGCCGTCTCGATCGCGCGCGTCAGCGGCGAGGCGAACACGATCTCGACCTTCGACCAGCGCGCCGGGTCGGCGAGCTTCGCGGCCTGCGCGCGGCCAAGCTCGGTCAGGCGCGGATCGAAGATCATCGGATCGACGCGCTTGATGCTGTCGAACGCGGCGTTGAACTGGGACTGGCCGTGGCGGATCAGATGGACGGTCGTGACGATCATGGCGAAGCGGGATAGCCGATCCCGCGCGCGCGGAAAAGCGGAATTACCGCGCGGCTCCCATCGCCGCGGCGAGACCCATGCCTTCCGTGAACGCCTCGGAGAACAGCGAGACCGGATCGGGATAGGGCACGGCGAGCTTCGCCCAGACCTGGCCGTCCTCGAAATCGAGCTGGCCGTGGAACTTGTCGGCCATCCGGCGCATCGGCTGGTTGTCGATCAGGCAGATCATGTGCAGGCGGCCGATCATGCGGTTGCGCGCGAGCAGGATCGTGCGGCGCAGCAGTTCGCTGCCGATGCCGCGGTTGCGATAGGCGGGTGCCACCGTCACCGCGAATTCGCCCCCGCGCGAAACGAGGGCGGAATCCGCGTGCAGCTCGGCGACCGCGCACAGCATCTGGCCGTCGAAGCAGCCGAGCAGGCAGGCGGTCGTCCAGTCGATTCCGGCGGCGTAGGCGCGCACGACGTCGTCGCCGACCTTGCCCGAAAAACGGGCACGGCGATCCGCATCGTCCAGCTTCAGCAGGTGCGCTTCGAAACCGGCGGCGTCGAAGCTTCGGAGCTTGCGATAGTAAAGCACGGGCACATCTCCATTCGTCCGGGGGGACGGGTGGTTCGATGCGCTTCACTCCCCAACTTGGAAGCCAGTCTATCGCAAGAATCGAGCCGAAATGTGACGGTTCCGCGCCATCATTGCTGCCATGCGAACGGTGCGTTGCGGGGCGGACACTGGCATCCGGCGCGCGGAAAGCCCAA
>JAEUKY010000339.1 GCA_016794005.1 Rhodospirillales bacterium | reverse complement strand
TACGCCTTTCAGGCCGGCCAGAGCCAGGCGGCCCCGCGCACGCCGCTCGAATCGCCGTGCATGTTGCGCACGATGCGCGTGACGATCGTATCGGAAAAGACGAACTTCGACAGCAGCGGCGGCACGGCCTTGTAGAGATAGTCGAGGTTGGACAGGCCGCCGCCCAGCACGATGACCTCGGGATCGAACACGTTGACGATGGTGCCCAGCGCGCGCGCGAACCTGTCGGCGTAGCGCGCGAGCGTGGCGCTCGCGTCCGCGTCGCCCGCTTCGGCCGCCGCGACGATGTCGCGCGTCGGCAGCTCCTTTCCCGTCACGCGATGGTGGTCGCGCGCCAGGCTCGGGCCCGACAGGAAAGATTCGATGCAACCGCTGCGCCCGCAATAGCACTTCGGGCCCGGCCGCTCGTCGTGGCCGTCGACGATCCGCGGGGTGGGCAGGGGATTATGGCCCCACTCGCCGGCGATGCTGTTGGCGCCGACCACGGGCCGCCCTTCGTAGACGAGCCCGCCGCCCACGCCCGTGCCGATGATGACGCCGAACACGCTGCGCGCGCCCGCGGCCGCACCGTCGCTGGCTTCCGACAGGACGAAGCAGTCGGCGTCGTTCGCGATGCGCACGGGGCGGCCGACGGCCGCCGCGAGATCGCGGTCGAGCGGATGGCCGATCAGCCAGACCGAGTTGGCGTTCTTGACGAGGCCCGTCGCAGGCGAAATCGTGCCGGGAATTCCCACGCCGACCGACGGCTTCTCGCCGAGTTCGGCGTCCGCCGCGCGGACAAGACCCGCGATCGCCGCGACCGTCGCGTTGTAGTCGCCCTGCGGACTGGCGACGCGCCGGCGAAGACGCAGGGAGCCGTCGGCGGCAAGTGCGGCTATCTCGATTTTCGTTCCGCCCAGATCGATCCCGTAACGCATACGCCCTACAAACTCCGGCTTAACATTCACTTAACGTTGGGCCCGTTTCCCTTGGATTAACAGGCTAGTGCGACGATGCGGGAACATGCTAAATCAAACCGAACGGAACCTACCGACCCCGCAGAAGGGTTGAAAGCGAGCTGAGTGCGCCGATGGCCAAGACCGTCCTCATCGTGGAAGACAACGAGCTGAACATCAAGCTCTTCAACGATTTGCTCGAGGCGCACGGCTACGCCACGCTGCAGACGAAGGACGGCATCGAGGCCATGAAGATGGCCCGCCAGCATCGCCCCGACCTGATCCTGATGGACATCCAGCTTCCCGAGGTTTCGGGCCTTGAGGTCACAAAGTGGCTCAAGGAAGACCCGGACCTGCGCGCCATTCCCGTCGTGGCGGTCACCGCCTTCGCAATGAAGGGCGACGAGGACAAGATCCGGCAGGGCGGGTGCGAAGCCTATATCGCCAAGCCGATTTCGGTCGCCAAGTTCCTGGAAACGATCCAGCGCTTCCTGAATTGAAAAACGCTTTCCGAGGCGGTCAGTCATGACGGCGCGCGTTCTCGTAGTCGACGACGTGCTACCGAACGTCAAGCTGCTCGAAGCCCGGCTGAGCTCCGAATATTTCCACGTCATGACGGCCTTCGGCGGGCAGGAAGCGCTCGACAAGGCGTTTCTCAATCCGCCCGATATCGTCCTGCTCGACGTGATGATGCCGCAGATGGACGGGTTTGAGACCTGCCGCCGGCTAAAGGCCGATCCGCGGACCTGCCACGTGCCGGTCATCATGGTGACGGCGCTGTCGGCCAGCGAGGACCGCGTGCGCGGCCTGGAAGCCGGTGCCGACGATTTCCTGACCAAGCCCGTGCGCGACGTGGCGCTCTACGCGCGCATCCGTTCGCTCGTCCGCCTCAAGATGCTGGCCGACGAATGGCGCCTGCGCAGCGCAACGTCGGGCCGCTTCGGCATGGCCGACGACAGCGCCACGATCCAGGGCGAGATCTCGACCAAGGGCGCGCGCCTGCTGGTCGTCGACGAGCTGCCGGGCCTGACGCGCATGCTGACCCAGAACCTCGCCGCCGACGACGCCACGGTCGAGGTCACGGCCGATGCCGCCGACGCGCTGCACCGCGCCAACCAGTCGGTCTACGACACGATCGTCATCAACACGCTGATGCGCAAGGTCGATGCGCTGCGCCTGTGCGCCGAGCTGCGGTCGGGCGAGCACACGCGCCAGATGCCGCTGATGACCGTGATCGAGGACGGCGACGACGCGAGGCTCGCCCGCGTCCTCGACATCGGCGTGAACGACTATCTGCTGACACCGGTCGAGCCGAACGAGCTGATCGCGCGCGTGCGAACGCAGATCCGCCGGCGCCGCTACATGGAAGCGCTGCGGCAGAACTACGAGCGCAACATGGCGCTCGCCCTGACCGACGCGCTGACCGGCCTGCACAACCGGCGCTACATGGAAGCGCATCTGGGCAACCTCGCCCAGCGCGCGACGCATTCCGAGCGCACGATGGCGCTGCTGATGATCGACATCGACCACTTCAAGAACGTCAACGACACCTACGGCCATCCGGTCGGCGACCAGGTCCTGCGGGCCGTGGCCGAGCGCCTTCAGCACAACGTGCGCCCGTTCGACACCGTCGCCCGCTGGGGCGGGGAAGAATTCATGGTCGTCATGCCCGAGGCGGACGACAAGGTCGGCCGCGTCGTCGCCGAACGCCTGCGCACGAAGGTCGAGCAGGCGCCGATCGCGGTCACGCATCCGGTCGGCACGCTGAACATCACGATCAGCGTCGGTATCGCGGCCAGCCAACCCAAGGGCTTCCATCCGGCCGAACTGATCCAGGCGGCGGACGCCGCACTCTATCGCGCCAAACAGGCCGGGCGGAACCGCTCGGAGTCGGCCGCTTAGGGCCCGAGAAACGAAAAAACCGGGCCGCCGTCGCCGGCGCCCGGTCGTATTCCGGCGGAACCGGCCCGGAGGGCCGCCCGCGGGAAGGCTACTTGATCTTGCCTTCCTTGAAGACCACGTGCTTGCGCGCGACGGGGTCGTACTTCTTGAGCTCGAGCTTTTCCGTCGTCTTGCGCGGATTCTTCTTGGTCACATAGAAGAAGCCGGTATCGGCGGTGCTGTTGAGCTTGATCAGCATGGGCTTGGACTTGGCCATGGCAGGGCCCTCGAAACTGGAGAATTCGTTAAACGGGCCGGGACAATAGCGTCCGGACAGGGGTTGTCAAGCCGGCTCGCCGGGCCTAGCGGACTTGGGCGGCCTGCTGGACCGACTGGAGGGTCCGGGAGAACATCGCGGCATCCCGCAGGAGGGCCGTGGCGATGGCGATTTCGCCGTCCCGGCTGGCGTTGTCGGGCGGGCAGATGTCCCGCAAGCTCTTGAGACCGGCCATGTTCGCGTGGTCGGCGGCCCGCCAGCGGCCCATCGTGGCGGCGTCGGTGAGCCCGCCGTTGCGCACGGCAGCCAGCGCCTCGGCCACGCTGTCGCCCCGCCCGGACGTGCAATAGGCCGGGATCACGCCCAGATCGGCCAGCGGATAGCCCGACGGGGCATGGAATCGCGCCCAGGTGATGACCAGTTCGCCGTCGTTGGGCATCTGGACCAGCGTCTGGACCGATCCCTTGCCGAACGAGGTCGTGCCCACGACGATCGCGCGGCCGTTGTCCTGCAGGGCGGCGGCGACGATCTCGGAGGCCGACGCCGACTGGCCGTTGACCAGCACGACGAGCGGGATGTCCTCGCCGATGTCGCCCGGCTGGGCCGTCATGCTCTGGTGGCTTGCCCGGTGGCGGCCGCGGGTCGACACGATCGTGCCGCCGGCGAGGAACAGGTCCGAGACGCCGACCGCCTGGTCGAGCAGGCCGCCGAGATTGCCGCGCAGGTCGAGGATCATTCCGCGCATGGCCGGCTTGATGTCGACTTTCGCGCGGCGGATCGCGTCGGTCAGCGCTTCGGTCGTGCGCTGGTTGAACCCGGAGACCTTGACGTAGGCGAGGTCGCCGTCGCGGCGGTAGGTGACCGTCGGCGGCACGATGTGGCCACGCAGCAGGCGCATCTCGATTGTCCGCTCGGACGGCGGCCGGCGCACGTCGAGGCGCAGTTCGGTGCCCACGGGGCCGCGCAGGCGGGCGATCACGTCGCGCTCGGCAAGGCCCAGCAGCGAACGGCCGTCGACCGCGACGAGCCGGTCGCCCACGCGCAGTCCCGCGCGCGCCGCCGGCGTTTCGGGGGAGACGATGTCGACGCGCGTTTCGCCGTTCTCGAAACCGACCGTGACGCCGATCCCCCCGAAGCCGTCGCGCACGGCGCGGCTTTCGCGCGCGCGGTCCGGGTCGTCGTAGCGCGTGTATGCGTCGAGCTTCGACAGCGAGCCGTCCATGAACGCGCGGAAAACCCGGTCGTTCGGCGTGTCTCGCAGCACGCTCGATGCGCCGCGCGCCGCATCGACGGCCTGCGCCGTCACGGCCGCCCAGCGCTGCATGTCGTCGCGCCGCGGCAGGTCGAAGCCGCCCGCCAGCGTCTCGCCCTCGTAGATGTCGATGCGCGTGCCGCTCTGCTTCACGGCGAGGCGCGTGTCGATCTTGTTCAGGTTCGACAACCCCGCCGCCGCGAGGACGGAAAGATCGACGGGCTGGATATAGCGCGACGAGAGCTCCTCGTAGGCGCGCTGGTAGAAATAGGCGGGCGTCGTCGCGGTCGCCTGCGCCGGCGTCGGGGCCGGGCGGGCGGCTTCGCGCGGGCCGGCGCACGCCGTCGCGAACACGACCAGCGTGGCGACGAGCGCGCCGATCCGCGATGCGCGACGGGGATGTACGCGGCGCGGCGCCATCGGCCGGTCAGCTCCGCGTGTCGTTCGCCCACATCACGCCGAGGACGGCACCCTTGACCGGGCGCATCAGTGCCAGCGTGAGGACGATCGTGAGCGGAACCCACAGGGCCGCCTGCGCCCACAGCGGCAGCAGCACGAACCTGTCGAGGATGAGCATCGCGCCGACGATGACGTGGCCGACGATGAAGATCGTGAAATAGGGCGGGGCGTCGTCCGCGCGATACTCGTTCAGGGCATGGCCGCACGACGCGCAGCTGGTCCGCACGGCGAGGTAGCCGTCGAACACCCGGCCCGTCCCGCAGTTGGGGCAGCGCCCGGCCGCCCCCCGGCGCATTCCGACGGTCCAGGACCGTTGCGGCGTGGCGGCGGTGTCGTTCGGCGGCGAAAACGGCATGACTGCAGGCTCCTGCGACCAATAATATACATGGGACTACAAGAAGATATGCTTACCGGAATGCGGTTAAAAGACCGCTTCCACATTGCGGCATTCCTGCAACAGTCCTGTGGCCCGATTCAGCGCTTGTGCCGGCCGCGGCGGAAGCTCCCGCGCGGCGGGCGGGCAGCGCCCGTCTCCATCAGTTCGAAAGACAGGCTTCCGGTCAGCGCGTCGACCTCGCGCAGGCGGACTTCGACTGCCTGTCCAAGGGTATAGACCTTGCCGTTCCGGCTGCCGGACAGCACGTGGCGGCGCTCGTCGAAGTGGTAATAGTCGTGCGGCAGCGAGCGGACGGGCACCAGCCCGTCGGCGCCGATTTCGTCGAGCGTGATGAACAGGCCGAATTTCTGCACGCCGGATATGCGCGCCGGGAAGACCGCGCCCTGCCGGTCTTCCAGATATGCGGCGATATAGCGCGCCATCGCGTCGCGTTCGGCGGCCACGGCCCGGCGTTCGGTCGCCGAGATGTGATCGCCCGCGTCGACGAAATCGGGAACCGGCCCCGCCTGCATCAACCCGCCTTCGCCAAGGCTATCGGCCGAGATCAGCCCGCGATGGACCAGCAGGTCGGCATACCGGCGGATCGGCGAGGTGAAATGCGCATAGCGCGCCAGCGACAGGCCGAAATGGCCCTGATTCGTCGGCGAATAGACCGCGAGCGACTGGCTGCGCAGCACCATCTGGTTGACGAGATGGTGGTGCGGCGCGCCCTTCGCCCAGTCGAGCACGCGCACGAAATCGTGCGGACGCATCGCGGCACCCCGCGCCAGCCGCAGGCCGAGCCCGTCGAGGATCTCGCGCAGCGCTTCCACGCGGTCGGCCGCCGGCGGCTCGTGCACGCGGTACATGCAAGGCAGGCGCTTTCGCTCCAGCGTTTCTGCGGCGCACACGTTGGCGAGGATCATGAACTCCTCGATCAGCCGGTGGCTGTCGATGCGCGCGCGGGGTGCGATCTTCGCGACCTTGCCGTCGGCCCCGAGTTCGACCTTGCGTTCCTCGACGTCGATGTCGAGGGCGCCGCGCGCCAGCCGTGCGGCAAGCAGCGCCTTGTACGCGCCGTAGAGCGGCCCGACCACCTTCTCCATGATCCAGCCCGGCGCCTTCTCGTGGCCGTCTGCGATCGCCTGGATCCGCTCGTAGGTGAAACGCTGCGCCGAACGGATCACCGCGCGCGCGAAGCGGTGGCTGCGCTTTGTTCCGCTCTTGTCGATGACGATGTGCACGGCGAGAGTCGGACGGTCCTCGTCCGGGCGCAGCGAGCACAGGTCGTTCGACAGCCGCTCCGGAAGCATCGGCACGACGCGGTCGGGGAAATAGCAGGAATTGCCGCGCTCGTAGGCCGACCGGTCCAGCGCGTCGCCGGGCCGCACGTACCACGCGACGTCGGCGATGGCGACGATCAGCTTCCAGCCGCCCGGATTTGCCGGATCGCCGTCGGGCTCGGCCATCACCGCATCGTCGAAGTCGCGCGCGTCCGCGCCGTCGATCGTGACGATGGGCAGGCCGCGCAGGTCTTCGCGTTCGCCGACCGGTGCCGGCCGCGCGCGCTGGGCCTGGGCGAGGGCGCCTTCCGGAAAGACGGTCGGGATGCCCTGCGCGTGGATGGCGATCAGGCTTGCCGAACGCGGATCGCCGAGCCGGCCGATCCGCTCGACCACCTTCGCGCGCGGCAGGCCGAGCCGGCGCTGCGGCTGCACTTCGGCAAGGACCAGTTCGCCCGGCTGCGCTTCGCCGATCCCGTCGGCGTCGATGGCGAACTCGGTCTTCACGCGCCGGTCGGTGGGCGAAAGACGCCAGCCCGTGCCCGCCTTCTCGATGCGGCCGACGACGCGCTCGGCTACGCGTTCGGCAAGGCGCACGAGTGTCGCCACCCATTCGCCGTCGACGAACTCGAACTTGCCGATCCCGTGCGCGCCGACGGCGGGGACGGGATGGCCTTGCGCCACGCGTAGGCGGGCGAGCGGCGAGGGGCCGGTCCATTCGAGCGCCTTGGCCAGCATCGTGCCGTCCTCGACGTCTGTGCCGACGATCTCGAACGGAATCGAGTCGCCCGACGAGCGCGCGCCGGCGCGCACGATGCGCCCCTCGCCGACGAACGCGATCCGGCCGTCGCGGGCCATGTCGCGCAGCAGATGGTTGAGCGCGCGCCGGCCGTCGCCCTTCAGCCCCAACTGTTTGACGAGGCGGCGCTTGTCGACCGGAACCGGGCTGCGGGCAAGCGCCTCCAGCACGGCATCGGCGGTGGGGCGGGGATCGGGGCGACTCGCGCGGGGCACGGGAACCAAGTTGGACCCGGTGCGGCACCGGGCGCAACGCAGTTGCGGAAATCCGCCCGCCATGGGTATTTTTTGCACCAGAACGGAGTCTTGATGAACTTCCTGATCGTCGACGACGACGCCGACATGCGGCTGACCCTGCGCGATATGCTGGAATCGCTCGGCGCGTCGCGCGTCTGGGCGGTCGGCGACGGGAACAAGGCGCTTGAGCGCATGCGTGCCCTCGATTTCGGGCGCAACGACGTCGTCCTCGCCGACTGGAACATGCGCCCGATGACGGGCCTCGAACTGCTCGACGTGGTGCGGACCGACCGCAAGCTCTGCCAGGTCTATTTCGTCATGATCACCGGCGATTCCGGGCAGGAGCGCGTCGTCGCGGCGCGCGAACGCGGCGTCAACGACTACCTGATCAAGCCCTTCGAGATGCTGGCTTTGCGACGAAAACTCGGTACGTTCCTCCCCGCACCGCGCGGCGTCCGGAGCTAGTCCGGCACGCTGCCCGGAAACGGGGAGTTCCATGGAGATGCTCGGCTGGGCCGTCGGCGCGCTGGGTCTGGTCGTCGGCCTTGCCGGCTGGCGGCTGGCGGTCGCCGCACGCCGGGACGAAGCGCGCATCGTCCAGGCGCTCGACGCGCTCGACGAGGGCTTCGCGCTGTGGAGTGCCGACGACCGGCTGCTGCACGCCAACCGCCGCTACCGCGAGATCTACGCCGAATCCGCCTCCCAGCTGACGCTCGGCATCGGATACGAACAGCATCTGCGCATCCGCCTGTCGGCGCCCAGCGCCGGCGTGCCGCCCGAGGCGCGCGAAGCCTATGTCCGCAAGCGGCTCGAGGAACGCAAACGGCAGAGCCCGCCGATGGACGTGCCGCAGGCGGAAGGGCGCTGGGTACGCACGATCGACCGGCGCACGGTCGACGGATCGATGGTGTCCGTGCGCATCGACGTGTCCGACATCAAGGCGCAGGAGGTCGAATCGCGCCGGCAGGCGCTGCTGCTGCAATCGACCTTCGACAACATCACCGACGGGCTGATCGTCGTCGACGGGGCCGAAAGGCTTGCGCTGTGGAACGCCAACGCCATCGAAATCCTCGGTCTGCCGAAGGAACTGGCGCAGGTCGGCCGGCCCTACCGCGACATGCTCGCGTTCCTTGCAAGGCGTGGCGATTTCGGCCCGCCGCCGCCGGGCGCTTCCGGCGATCCCGTCGCGGCGATCGTCGAGAACAACATCCTGCGCCTGCCGGACTCGTTCACGCGCACGCTCGCGTCGGGCCGGATCGTCGAGTTCCACAAGGCGCGGATGGCCGGCGGCGGGTTCCTGTCGACGCTCAGCGACATCACCCGGCGCATCGCCTCCACGCAGGCGGCGGCGATGGCGCACCGCCGTCTCGTCGACGCGATCGAGAGCTTCCCCGAAGGCTTCGCGCTGTTCGATGCCGACGACCGGCTCGTCACCTGCAACGCGCGCTACCGCGAGATGTATCGCGCCATCGCCCCCATGCTGGTTGCCGGCACGCGCTTCGAGGACCAGGTCCGCGCGATGGCGCGGACGAACGAGAGCCTCGTCGATCCCGCGGCGATCGAGGCGCACGTCGCCGAGCGCATGCGCCACCACCGCGAGCCGAACGAGCCGTTCGACGTGCGCCGGGCGAACGGGCGCTGGATCCGCGTCATCGACCGGCGCACGGCCGACGGCGGCACCGTCGCGATCCGCATCGACATCAGCGACCTGCGCCGGCGCGAGACCGTGCTGACGATCGTCGTCGAGACCGCGCAGCGCCTGCTCGTCGAGACGCGCTGGCGCAGCCCGGTCGAGGAGATGCTGACGCGCCTCGGGCATGCGCTCGGCGTCAGCCGGACGATGCTGGGCCGCAACAAGACGCGCGCCAACGGCAAGATCACCCAGAAGGACGTGTTCGAGTGGGACGCGCCCGGGATCGTGCGGATCCTCGGCAATCCGGATTTCGAGGGTTTCGCGATCAAGGACACGGCCTTCCAGGACTGGCGCCTTGCGCGCTCGCGCGGCGAGACGGTCTACGGCATCGTGCGCGACCTGCCGGCCGACAAGCAGGAATGGCTCGGCCGGCAGGAAGTGCAGTCGCTGATCCGGGTTCCCGTCATGGTCGGCGGCACGTGGTGGGGCAGCGTGGGTTTCGACCATTGCCGAGTGCCGCACCGCTGGGAACCGCTGGAGATCGAGGCGATCAAGGCGGCCGCCACGCTGATCGGCATCGCGATCCAGCGCGAGGTCGCCGCCGAGCAGGTCGAGCGCCAGCGCGAGGCGCTGTTCCGCAGCGAGAAGATGGCGGCGATGGGCTCGCTGCTGGCCGGCGTGGCGCACGAACTCAACAATCCGCTCGCCATCGTCGTGGGGCAGGCCTCGCTGCTGCGCGAGACGGCGGCCGACGAGCGCACGCTGGCGCGCGCCGACCGCATCTCGCAGGCCGCCGACCGCTGCGCGCGGATCGTGCGCACGTTCCTTGCCATGGCGCGCCAGCGCCCGCCCGAACGCGCGCCCGTCGACCTGCGCGCGGTCGTTCGCAGCACGGTCGATCTGCTGTCCTATGCCCTGAAGGCCGACGGCGTGGGCGTCGAGCTCGACCTTCCCGACGAACTGCCGGCCGTCTGGGGCGACGGCGACCAGATCGCGCAGGTCGTCAGCAACCTCGTCGTCAACGCCCAGCAGGCGGTGCGCGCGCGATCCGACGGCCGGATGCTGCGCATCGGCTTGTCGGTCGACGCCGAGGACGCGGGCTTCGTCACGCTCGGCGTTTCCGACAACGGCGGCGGCGTGCCCGAAGCGCTGCGCACGCGCATCTTCGATCCGTTCTTCACGACCAAGCCGCAAGGGGCCGGAACGGGCGTGGGCCTGTCGGTGTGCCGCGGCATCGTCGAGGCGCACGACGGCTCGATCGAGGTCGACGATTCCGATCAGGGCGGGGCGCGCTTCACCGTGCGCCTGCCGGTGTCGCGCGGCGACAAGGGCGGGGAGATCGTCGCCGAGCATGCCGGCGCCACGCGCCTGCCTCCCGATACGCACGTGCTGCTGGTCGACGACGAGCCCGACATCCTGCGCACGCTGGGCGAGCTGCTGGAGGATTGCGGCGCGCGCACGCAGCTTGCGTCCAACGGCGACGAAGCGCTCGCCAGGCTCGCGAACGCCGATTTCGACCTCGTGTTCTGCGACATGCGCATGCCCGTGCTCGACGGGCCGGGCCTCTACAAGGCCGTGTCGGAGCGCGCCCCGGATCTCGCGCGCCGCTTCGTGTTCGTGACGGGCGACGTGCTTTCGGTCGACGTCGCGCGCTTCCTCAACGAGACGACGGCGCTGCACATCGAGAAGCCGTTCCGGCGCAGCGAAATCATGCGCACGGCGCTGGCAATCCTCGAACGCCACTAGGGCGGCAGGATCACTCCGCGGCGGGTTCGGTCGCCTTCTTGCGCGCGCGCTTGGCGGCGGGCGCCTTTGCGGGCTTTTCGGCCGGTGCTTTTTCCGCCTTCTTCGCGGCCGGCGCCTTCTTCGCACCCTTCTTGCGCACGGGCGCGTCGCCTGCGCGCGCGCGGCGTTCCGCGATCAGGCGCACCGCATCGTCGAGGGTGACTTCCTCGGGCGTGATGTCCTTGGGCAGGTTCGCGTAGGTGCTGCCGTGCTTGACGTAGGGGCCGTAGCGGCCGGCCGCGGCCGTGATCGGCGCGCCGTCGTCGGGATGGTTGCCCACCACGCGGCCGACCGGGGCGGCCGCACGCCCGAAGCGCCGGCCGGTCGACGGCTGAGCGAGAATCTCGACCGCGCGGTTGATGCCGATCTCGAGCGCGTCCTGCGTGGTCGGGATCGATTTGTACTTGTCGCCGTGCTTGATGTACGGGCCGAAGCGGCCGAGACCGGCCAGGATCGGCAGGCCGTCCTCGGGATGGTTGCCGATCGGGCGGGGCAGGGACAGCAGCTTCAGCGCCAGCTCAAGCCCGACGTCTTCCGGCCTCGTGTCTTTCGGGATCGACTGGCGTTTCGGCTTCACCTTGTCGCCGCCGGTGCCGAGCTGGACATAGGGGCCGAACGGGCCGTTGCGAAGTTGCACTTCCTCGTTCGAGACCGGATCGACGCCCAGCACCTTGTTGGCGACGCCGCCGCCGCCTTCGCCGTCGCCGTTGTCGACGGTGAGGGGGCGCGTGAAGCTGCAGGTCGGATAGTTCGAGCAGCCGATGAACGCGCCGCGCTTGCCCAGCCGCAGCCCCAAACGCCCGCCCGAGCAGGCCGGGCACGAGCGCGGATCGGTGCCGCCGGGATTCTCGGGGAAGAAGTGCGGGCCGAGCGCCTCGTCCAGCCGGTCGATGACGTCGCGGATCTTCAGTTCCTTGGTGTCGTCGACCGACTTCGAGAAATCGACCCAGAACTCCGCCAGCACCTTGCGCCAGTCGGCACGTCCGCCCGAAATCTCGTCGAGCTGGTCTTCGAGCTTCGCGGTGAAGTCGTATTCGACGTAGCGGCGGAAGAAGTTCTCGAGGAACGTCGTGACGACGCGGCCGCGGTCTTCCGGCGTGAAGCGCTTCTTGTCGAGCTTGACGTAGCCGCGTTCCTGCAGCGTCTCGAGGATCGAGGCGTAGGTCGACGGACGGCCGATGCCCAGCTCTTCCAGCCGCTTGACGAGGCTGGCTTCGGAGAAGCGCGGCGGCGGCTGGGTGAAATGCTGCTCGGGCTTGACGGCCCCGCGCGGCGTGGCATCGCCCTCGGCGAGCGGCGGCAGCAGGCGGTTCTCGTCGTCGTCGCCCTCGGACGGATCGTCGCGGTCCTCGCGATAGAGCGCGAGGAAGCCTTCGAACACCAGCGTCGAGCCCGTCGCGCGCAGGACCGTGCGACCGTCG
>JAEUKY010000328.1 GCA_016794005.1 Rhodospirillales bacterium | reverse complement strand
ACTTGGCTTCGGCTTTCTTGTCGCCCGGATTCTTGTCCGGGTGATACTGCATGGCGAGCTTGCGATAGGCCTTCTTGAGTTCGTCTTGCGACGCCCCCTTGGCCACGCCCAGCAGCTCGTAAAAATCTTCCTTCGCCACGGCCGACTCCGTCGAGCGTCAGGCGGGCGCGGTTAAGCGCCCGCCCGCCAAGCTCAGTTCTTCTTGTTCGTGTCGGACACGTCTTCGAACGTCGCGTCGACGACCTTCTCGTCCTTCGGCGCGTCGCCCTGGGGCGCTTCGGCCGAGGGACCGGCTTCCGCACCGCCCGTCGCACCTTCGGCCTGCGACGCCTTGTACATGGCTTCGCCCAGCTTCATCGACGCTTGGGTCAGCGCTTCGGTCTTGGCCTTGATCGCCTCGACATCGTCGCCGTCCTTGACGCCCTTCAGGTCCGCGATGGCCTGCTCGATCACGGCCTTGTCGGCCCCGATCTTGTCGCCATGCTCCTTCAGGTTCTTTTCGACGTCGTGAATCATGCCTTCGGCGCGGTTCTTCGCCTCGACCAGATCGCGGCGCTTCTTGTCCTCGGCGGCATTCGCCTCGGCGTCCTTCACCATCTTCTGGATTTCGGAGTCGGACAGGCCGCCCGAGGCTTGGATGCGGATCTGCTGCTCCTTGCCGGTGCCCTTGTCCTTGGCCGAAACCTGAACGATGCCGTTGGCGTCGATATCGAACGTCACCTCGATCTGCGGCACGCCGCGCGGGGCGGGCGGCAGACCGACCAGGTCGAACTGGCCGAGCATCTTGTTGTCGGCGGCCATTTCGCGCTCGCCCTGGAAGACGCGGATCGTCACGGCCGATTGCGAATCCTCGGCCGTCGAGAAGACCTGCGACTTGCGGGTCGGGATCGTGGTGTTGCGATCGATCAGGCGCGTGAACACGCCGCCGAGCGTTTCGATGCCCAGCGACAACGGCGTCACGTCGAGCAGCAGCACGTCCTTGACGTCGCCCTTCAACACGCCGGCCTGAATGGCCGCACCGATCGCGACCACTTCGTCGGGGTTGACGCCGCGATGCGGCTCGCGCCCGAAGAACTGCTTCACGGTCTCGATGACCTTGGGCATGCGCGTCATGCCGCCGACGAGGACGACCTCGTCGATCTCGCTGGCCTTGAGGCCGGCGTCCTTCAGCGCGTTGCGGCACGGCTCGATCGTGCGCTGGATCAGGCCGTCGACCAGGCTCTCGAGCTTGGCGCGCGTGAGCTTGATGTTGAGGTGCTTCGGGCCCGACGCGTCGGCGGTGATGAACGGCAGGTTCACTTCCGTCTGCACGGCGCTCGACAGCTCGATCTTCGCCTTCTCCGCGGCTTCCTTCAGGCGCTGCAGGGCGAGCTTGTCGGAACGCAGGTCGATGCCCTGCTCCTTCTTGAACTCGCCGGCGAGGTAATCGATGATTTCCTTGTCGAAGTCTTCGCCGCCCAGGAACGTGTCGCCGTTCGTGGACTTCACCTCGAACACGCCGTCGCCGATCTCGAGCACCGACACGTCGAACGTACCGCCGCCGAGGTCGTAGACCGCGATCGTGCCGGCCTTCTTCTTCTCGAGGCCGTAGGCGAGGGCCGCGGCCGTCGGCTCGTTGATGATGCGCAGCACTTCGAGACCGGCGATCTTGCCGGCGTCCTTCGTGGCCTGGCGCTGGCTGTCGTTGAAGTAGGCAGGGACCGTGATGACGGCCTGCGTGACCGTCTCGCCGAGATACGCTTCCGCGGTCTCCTTCATCTTCATCAGCGTGAAGGCGGAGATCTGCGAGGGCGAAAATTTCTTGCCCTTCGAATCGACCCACGCGTCGCCGTTGTCGGCCTTGACGATCTTGTACGGCACGAGGCCGACGTCCTTGGCGACCATCGGGTCTTCGAAGCGGCGGCCGATCAGGCGCTTGATCGCGTAGAACGTGTCGGTCGGGTTCGTCACCGACTGGCGCTTGGCTGGCTGGCCGACGAGGCGCTCGCCCGAATCGGCGAAGGCGACGATCGACGGGGTGGTGTTGGCACCTTCGGCGTTGGGGATGACCTTCGGGGTCGATCCTTCCATCACGGCGACGCAGGAATTGGTCGTGCCGAGGTCGATACCGATGACTTTGCTCATGAAATCCTCGCTTTGCGGCAGCCCCGCCAGGCCGACCCCGGAATGGGCATCGGCACGGGACCCCGTCTTCTCTCCGGGTCTGACTCCGCAGGGTCTTTCGCGAAGACCCTACCTTCGACAGCGATATAGGCAGGTGCCTGCGGCGGCGCAACGGTCAAAGCCGAATTCCGGCCCGCGCCGGTCGAGGGGTCGGGAAAATTTCTTGACATACTTGTGCAGGCGTCCTATAAAGACCGTGAGGAATTCTCGGTTGCAGTGCTTCACGTTCCGTTAACCATGACGGAAGCTGCCGCAGGGACCCTCAGAACTTCGAGAAACGAGGTTCCGTGTTATGACGACCGTTCAGAATGTCGGTGTTGTGCCGCCTTTGCCCCTTGCGGGTGAAAGCCGTCCTCCGTTGACCCTTCCGGGCCAGCGGACGTCGCCAGCGCAGAACTCGACCACAGCAGACCAGGTAAAAAGCCAGGCGGCGGAATCCGCCCGGGCTGCCGAGGTTTCGCGCGCCCAGCGGGCGCGTGCGGACCGCGACGAGGTCTCCGTGGCCGAACCGCGCCAGTTGGCGACGAAGGCCGGTTTGATCCAGGGGACCTTCGATGCCTTCGTGGACGTTGTCGATCCGCGCTACCAGACGCGCATCGCGCGCATCTTTGGCCCCGCTTCGGGCGCCACGGCTGCCGAGCTTGCGCCGAACCTGGTTCCCAGCGTGGTCAGCAAGGCCTACGAACCGATCGATGTCGGCGGCAAATCCGGCGCGTTCCGCCAGAGCGCGTAAGGGCACCGTATCCGACTTCCGACCCGCGCCGGGGCGCTATGCCCCCGCGCGGGCGAAGTCGTTCGCATTCTAGACGGTGGTGTCGATGCCCGCGGCCGGCGCGCCCTTGGCGACGGTGACCATCGCCTCGCGCAGCAGCCGCCCGTGGATCGTGTAGCCGGGCTGGAAGACCTGCACGACGCTGCCCGGCGCATGGCCGGGGGCGTCGACCTGGGCCACTGCCTGCTGCAGAGCCGGATCGAACGGCTTGCCGGCGGCGTCGATCTTGACCACGCCGTTGCGCTCGAAAACCGAGATCAGCTCGCGCTCGGTGAGCTCCACGCCCTCGGCGAGCTTGGCGAGGTGCGGATCGGCCGCGCGCGCTTCGGCGCTGACGGCATCCAGCGCGCGGCGCAGATTGTCCGAGACCGCGAGCAGCGCCTTGGCGAAATTGCCGACCGCGTATTTCTCGCGATCGGCGATCTCGCGCTCGGCGCGCTTGCGCATGTTCTCGGCGTCGGCCATGGCGCGCAGCGCGGCGTCCTTCGTTTTCGCCATGTCGGCTTCGAGGGCGGCGATCTTCGCGGTCGCCTCGGCGAGCGGGTCGGCCGGGGTCTCGGCGGCGGCGGGCGTTTCGGGCGGCGGCTGGTCGTTCGTCGGCTCGGTCATCGGCAGGGATCCATCGATTGTTCCGCCCGGCATTTGGGCGAAATCCCGCACGGACGCAAGGGCTGATTTTCAGCCGACCAGCCGGCCGACGACGCGCGCGGTGTAGTCGACCATCGGGATGATGCGCGCGTAGTTGAGCCGCGTGGGCCCCACGACGCCGATGGCGCCCACGATGCGGTCGGCCGCGTCGCGATAGGGAGCGACGATCGTGGTGCAGCCCGACAGGCCGAACAGCTCGTTCTGCGCGCCGATGAAGATCTGCACGCCGTCCGCCCCTTGCGCCTGCTCGAGGATGCGGGCCATCGATTCGTGCTGCTCGAGCGCTTCGAACAGGCGGCGGATGCGCTCCAGATCCTCCATCGCGTGCACGTCCTCGAGCAGCTTCGACTGCCCGCGCACGATGAGATAGCCGTCCGTCCCCGCCGGCTTGTCGGGCGTGGACCACACGGCGAGGCCCTGCTCGACGACCTTCTGCGAGAGCTGGTCGAGCTCGGCGCGCGACTGTTCGAGCCGCTTCAGGATGTCCTCGCGCGCCTCGGCGAGCGTGCGCCCGGTGAGGTGCGCGGAAAGGAAGTTCGACGCCTGCACGAGCTGCTGCGGCGTGAGGCCGAGCGGCGTTTCGATGACGCGGTTCTCGACGAGGCCGCGTTCGGTGACGAGCACCACGAGCGTGCGCCCCGGCCCGAGCGGCACGAACTCGACGTGCTTGAGCGGCGCATCGGACTTGGGCGCGATGACCAGCCCCGCCCCGCGCCCGAGCCCGGCGAGCAGCGAGCTTGCCTGCTCCAGCACCTGGCCCATCGCGCGCCCGCCGGCGGCGCACTGCGCCTCGATCTTCTCGCGCTCGTCGCTGGAGAGGCGCCCCACTTCGAGCAGCCCGTCGACGAACAGCCGCAGCCCCAGATCGGTCGGCAGCCGGCCGGCCGACGTGTGCGGCGAATAGAGCAGGCCGAGATCCTGGAGATCGGCCATCACGTTGCGGATCGTGGCGGGCGAGACCTGGTCGGGAAGCTGGCGCGACAGCGTGCGCGAACCCACCGGCTCGCCCGTCTCGACATAGGCCTCGACGATGCGCCGGAACACCTCGCGCGAGCGTTCGTCCATCGCCGACACGGCGCTCTGCGCGCGGGCGCTGGAGGCCGCGGGGGCGGCGGCCGGCTTGCGTTCGAAAGGCACGATGGGTGTGCGGCTCATGCCCTTATAGGTAGGCATTGCCCGCCTTGCGTGTCAACGCACGGGGGACTAGGTTCCCCCCGCAATCCGCCCGTCCCCGTTCCGCCGAAAGAGAATCCCCATGCGCCCTTCGGGCCGTACCGCCGACCAGATGCGTGCCGTCAGCCTCGAACCGGGCTTCGCCAAGCATGCCGAGGGTTCGTGCCTCGTGCGCTTCGGCGACACGCACGTGCTGGTCACCGCCTCGCTCGAGGAGAAGGTGCCGCCGTTCCTGCGCAACTCCGGCCAAGGCTGGGTGACGGCCGAGTACGGCATGCTGCCGCGCTCGACCCACACGCGCACCGACCGCGAGGCCGCGCGCGGCAAGCAGTCGGGCCGCACGCAGGAGATCCAGCGCCTGGTCGGACGTTCGCTGCGTTCGGTCACCGACATGAAGATGCTGGGCGAGCGGCAGGTGAAGATCGACTGCGACGTGCTGCAGGCCGACGGCGGGACGCGCACCGCCGCGATCACCGGGGCGTGGGTCGCCCTCCATCAGGCGATCTTCCCGCTGGTGAAGGCCAAGGGCCTCGCGGGCTTCCCGATCCGCGACCATGTCGCGGCCGTGTCGTGTGGTATTTCGAACGGCAAGAGCGTGCTCGATCTCGACTATGCCGAAGACAGTGCGTGCGACGTGGACGCCAACTTCGTGATGACCGGCGACGGCAAGCTCGTGGAGGTGCAGGGCACGGCCGAGCGCGATCCGTTCGCCGAAGACCAGCTCCTCGCGATGCTCGCACTCGCGCGCAAGGGTGTGGGCGAGCTCGTCGCCCTCCAGAAGAAGGCGGTCGCCGCATGGGCCAGCAAAGGCTGAAGGCGGGCACGCGGCTCGTCGTCGCGACGCACAACAAGGGCAAGCTTGCCGAGATGGCCGACCTGCTGCGGCCCTTCGGGCTCGACTGCGTGTCGGCGGGATCGCTGGGCGTGGCGGAGCCCGACGAGACCGGCGTCACGTTCGAGGCGAACGCGGAGCTGAAAGCGCGCCACACGGCGAAGGCGACGGGGCTGCCGTCGCTCGCCGACGACAGCGGCATGTGCGCCGACGGGCTGGACGGCGATCCGGGCGTGTTCACGGCGAACTGGGCGGGGCCGAAGCGCGACTTCGCGCGCGCCATGCGCATGGTCGAGGCGGCGCTGGACGGATCGGCGGACCGGCGCGCGAAGTTCGTGTCGGTCCTGACGATCGCGTGGCCCGAGGGCGACGTCGCGACGTTCCGCGGCGAGGTGCACGGCACGCTGGTGTGGCCGCCGCGCGGGAACCGCGGCTTCGGCTACGACCCGATGTTCATGCCCGAAGGCCACACGGTCACGTTCGGCGAGATGGACCCCGCACTCAAGCACACGATCAGCCACCGCGCCGTGGCCTTCGCGAAGTTCAAGGCCGCGTGCCTGGCATGAGCTTCGCCGTCTACGTCCACTGGCCGTTCTGCAAGTCCAAGTGTCCGTACTGCGATTTCAACAGCCACGTGCGCGAGAAGATCGACGCGGAAGCGTGGCGCAGCGCGCTGCTGGCCGAGATCGACCATTACGCGGCACTGACGCCGGGCAAGACCGTGACGTCGGTGTTCTTCGGCGGCGGCACGCCGTCGCTGATGGACCCGCACATCGCGGGCGCTGTGCTGGAGCGCATCGCGACGCGCTGGGCCATCGCCGACGAACCCGAGATCACGCTGGAGGCCAATCCGAACTCGGCCGAGGCGGAGCGCTTCGCCGCGTTCCGCGCGGCCGGCATCAACCGGCTGTCGATCGGCGTGCAGTCGCTGGACGACAAGGCGCTGAAGTTCCTCGGCCGCGGCCACGACGTGCGCGAGGCGCGGCGCGCCATCGACCGGGCGGCCAAGCTGTTCGACCGCTTCTCGTTCGACCTGATCTATGCGCGGCCGGGCCAGAACGTAGCCGACTGGACGGCGGAGCTGAAGGCCGCCCTCGACCTGCGGCCCACGCACCTGTCGGTCTACCAGCTGACGATCGAGGCGGGCACGCAGTTCAAGACGCTGTTCGATCGTGGCGACTATTCACTGCCGAGCGAAGCCGAGCAGGAACGTCTCTACGACGCGACGCAAGGTATCCTCGAAGACGCGAAGATGCCGGCCTACGAGATCTCGAACCACGCGGTCGCGGGCCAGGCGTCGCGCCACAATCTCGTCTACTGGCGTTACGAGGATTACGTCGGCGTGGGGCCCGGTGCCCACGGGCGCATCACGCAGGACGGGCGGCGCGTGGCCACGCGCCAGCAGAAGGCGCCCGAGACGTGGCTCGCCGACGTCGCGAAGCAGGGCCACGCGACGGCCGAGCGGACTGTGCTCGACCGCAGCACGTGCGTGGACGAGGCGCTGATGATGGGCCTGCGCATCGCCGAGGGGATCGACGCCGCGCGCTTCGAACGCGTGACGGGGGCGGCCCTCGAAAGCCCCGACGCGCTCGACACCGCGCGCGTCGAACGCATGATCCGCGACGGCTTCATCGCGCGCACGAAGACCGGTATTGCCGCCACGGCGCAGGGCCGCAAGGTTCTCAACGGACTTCTTGCGGCGCTGCGGACCTGACCGACGGCATACAGGTTTGTTGACGGCTGTTGACCGCCAACAGCTCAAACCCTTGATCCGCCACGATTCACGCTGTTGACGTTGACGGGAAACGCGCACCGTCAAGCAACCTTTGCGGCCGCATGCTTTCCCCTTCGGCCTCGATCTGCCGGCATGGTGCGTACGTATTCACGGATTCAAAGAGCACGTTCTGCCGGTACGATCCTGAGGGAACGCGCGGAAGTTGTCAAGAAAATAGGCCTATCTTGATTTGATTTCACCGCCGCAAGATATCCGGCTCTCGTGTTCAAAATCTGCTTTGCCTAGCTTGAGATTGCGAAAAGTCGTAATCTCCGGGTGTGCGCGGCACTCTCCCGCCGACAAGGGCCCCTGGGCGCTTCTTCGGATAGGCGGAACAAGAGGGGGCCGCGCCATCCGTTTCAGTAATAGTGAATGCGGCCGCGCGCGAAGAGATCGCGTTCATGCGTGATCTTGCCGGCAATCAGCCTGTACGAGCGATCGTCGCCGCGTTCCCATTTGCGCTGGATCGCCCAAGCACAATAGTCCGCGATCTGGATGCAGGGATCTGCGGCAGCCGGGCAGAAAGTCGTGCGCCAGGTTCCGCTTCGCAATGTCTGGCGCGCGACATCGTCGACGGCGCCGAGAAACAGAACTCTCTCCTTCTTCGTGCCCAATGTCGCCGCGGTGACGAGCAGCTCGGCGGTCGGGTCGATGAATCTCGGACCCGCGTGCTTGAGATGGTAGAACCAGCCATACTGATAGAACCGCTCGCTGGATTTGCGGACCTGGGGCTGCGCCTTCGACTTCTCCATGATGGTCGCCTGAACGGTGAAGGGCACGCCGTCGATCGCGGCGAACACCCGGTCCCGGACCGCCTGCCGATCCGTCGTGGCGTGGAAGTAGTCGCCGACCGGCAGACCCGCCCAGGCCAGCTCCCGGCGCAGATCGAGAAGCGTGCCGCCGACGCCGCAGGCGTCCATATGCACCGTGCACAGGATGAAGTATCGGCTCACGTTCCGGGCGCGGCGAAACTCGAAATCGCCGGCCTCGTCGGCAAAGATGAAATGACGCGCCATGGAACTCCGGCATGAAGCAGCGACTCGACGAGTCGCCGTGCCGGAATGTTCGATCTCATTTCAGGTTGCAGCAAGAAAATCGTGCGATTTTCAGAGTTATCCAGTGGATTGTGTGGGCAACGTTCGAGTCGCCTCCCCCAAGAAGCAAACTTTCCACCAGCCCCGTCCGCCGGGCTATCGTACCGCCCGGCCGGGAAGCGCCGGCATGGCGCGCAATGCAGGCAGGGGCACAAGAGATGAAACACGGAATGGTCGTCGCCGCACAGCCGGAGGCGGTGGAAGCGGGGGTCGAGGTGCTGGCCGCCGGCGGCAATGCGGTGGATGCGGCGATCGCCACGGCGCTGACGCAGACGGCGGTCGATCCGCAGATGTGCGGCATCGCCGGCTTCGGCTGCCTGCACGTGCACGCGCCCGACGGGCGGCAGGAGACGATCGATTTCTACGCGCGCGTGCCGCAGGCGGCCACGCCCGACATGTGGGCGGCCAAGCTCGTCGGCGAATCCGACGACGGGTTCGGCTTCTTCCTCTCAGACCGCTCGAACGAGCTGGGCTACGGCGCCATCGCCACGCCGGGCACGCTGCGCGGCTTCGAGACGGCCCTTGCCCGCCACGGCACGCGGCGCTTCGGCGATCTGGTCGAGCCGGCGATCCGCCATGCGCGCGACGGCGTGATGGTGCGCCCGCACATGGCCGCCTATTGGGGGCTGGTGCCGACCGAAGCGCGCGAGCCGCACCAGGATTTCCTTTCGGCCATCCCCGCCACCGCGAAGATCTACATGAAGGACGGGGTGCGCGCCTTCAAGGCGGGCGAGATACTGCGCAACCCCGACATGGCCGCCACGCTCGAACGGCTGGCGAAGGCGGGCCCGGCGGATTTCTTCGAGGGTGCCGTCGCGCGCGACATCGCGGCCGACATGGCCGCACATGGCGGGCTGGTCTCGGCCCGCGACCTTGCGGAGGCGAAAGCGCGTATCGGCACGCCGCTGCGCGGCACCTATCGCGGGCACGAGATCGTCACGAACCCGCCGCCGGGCGGCGGGGTGAAGCTGCTCGAGATGCTCAACATCCTCGAGAATTTCGACCTCGCCGGCATGGGCCACAATTCGCCCGACTATATCGCCACCATCGCGGAGGCGATGAAGATCGGGGCCGTGGACCGCGACGCCACGCACGGCGATCCGGAATTCCTCGACGTGCCGGTCGCACGCCTCACCTCGAAGGAATATGCGGCCGGCATGGCCGCGCGCATCAAGCGCGGCGAGAAGACGCATGTACCCCGCATGGCCGCGAAGGAAGCGGCCGACACCACGCAGGTCTGCGTCGTGGACCGCGCGGGCATGTGCGTGTCGCTCACCCACACGCTGGGCACGCCGTCGGGCGTGGTCACCGAAGGCCTCGGCTTCATGTATAACGGCGCCATGGGCGCCTTCGATCCGCGCCCCGGCCGCGCGGGTTCGATCGCGCCGGGCAAGGCGCGCATGTCGTCGATGGCGCCGACGATGGTCTACAAGAACGGCAAGCCCTTCTTCATCGTGGGCGCGCCCGGCGGCACCTACATCACCGTGGGCATCCTGCAGGCGATCCTCAACGCGGTCGATTTCGGCATGAACGCGCTGGAGGCGGT